>JAGNTR010000003.1 GCA_017987415.1 Neisseriaceae bacterium | reverse complement strand
GCCAATAAACCATCCTATACAGCATGCACGGCGGGCTTTATAAACGCTGTCGCGATCAGCACAGCCCCAGCAAGCCTCATCCACGCCATAAAAAAAGCGCTGCTCCATCGAGCAACGCTTGTCAGATTCACACAGCCATTCTTAGCCATACACCAAAGTTAATGCCCCCAGTAAGCAAAATAAGGCACAGGCGCCATAGCGCGCTAAATACAATGGGATGCGGTCCATAATCCATTTACCACAATACACCACCGGCACATTCGCCAACATCAGCCCCAAGGTACTGCCCGCCACGACGGCCAATGGCGCCTGGTACTTGGCTGCCAACACAATGGTGGCGATTTGGGTTTTATCGCCGATTTCGGCAATGAAGAACAGCACGCAGGTCGCCACAAAGGCCCCGTATTTTAAGGCGCCACTGCTGGCATCCTCATCCTTATCGGGAATCAACACCCACAAACCCACGGCAATAAAGCTTAAGCCGACGGCCCAGGGAATGACGTTGGGCGGCACAAACTGAATCACCCAGTTGCCCACATAAGCAGAGACGGCATGGTTGATTAAGGTCGCCACCAGAATGCCTAATATAATGGCGTGTCGCTGGCTGAAACGAGCGGCTAGAAATAATGTCAGAAGTTGTGTTTTGTCACCGATCTCGGCAATGGCCACGGCTAGAGTAGAAGATAAGAAAGCTTCCATTGTTTTGACCTCGGTGGGCTTGATTTCGGCAAAAGACACGCATCATGCGCCCACCAAAAGCGCAATGCATGTCTTAAGTCTCATCAATCCCACTGAGTAGGACGTACTGACCATGAGCAAGTGGCTCAAATATGTTGATCAGCACCTTTGGCCAAATGTTGCGCCAAAAAGATTACTCCCCTAAGAGTTAGGCGGATTATAGCCAGCCCTTGTCAAAAACTCAAGCCTTATGTCCATCTTGTAGTATTTCAGCGATCTTAGCGAAGTTGGCCAACCTGTCTTGGTGATCATACATCTGAGCCGTCACCATCAGTTCGTCCGCCTGTGTTTGGGCTAACAGTGCTTGAATGCTGTGGCGCACCTGCGCCTCATCACCCACGATCGAGGCCCCCAGCATGCTGTCCATGTGCATCAATTCATGCGGCGCTGCCACGGCGGTAATGTCGTCAATCGGGGGCGGCAATAGCCCGCCTTGCTGACCTCTGAGCAAGCCTAAGAAACGCTGCTGTAAAGAGGAAAACTGGTATTGCGCCTTCAGCTTGGTATCGGCCACAAAAACATTGGTACCAAGGATGACGTGGGGTTTAGCCAATACGGCTGATGGTTCAAACAAGGACCGATACAACTCCAGCGCCTGCATCATCATCTTCGGCGCAAAATGCATCGCAAACGCATACGGCAAACCCATCTTGGCCGCTAATTGGGCACTAAATAGGCTAGAACCCAACAGATACAGCGGCACATTCGTGCCCTGTCCTGGCGTGGCGGTATAGGGCAATGAGCTGCTGTCGCTCACCAAGGCCTGTAATTCAGCCACATCTTGCGGAAACTGGTCGGCACTACCATTGATGTCGCGCCGCAGCGCCCTCATCGTGGTCTGATCCGTTCCAGGCGCACGGCCTAGGCCAAGGTCGATACGGCCGGGATATAGCGTCTCCAGGGTGCCAAATTGCTCAGCAATCACCATCGGTGAATGATTGGGTAACATCACGCCACCGGAGCCCACTCGGATGCTCTGGGTTTGGCTGGCAATGTGGCCGATCAACACCGACGTTGCCGAACTGGCAATGCTGCGCATATTGTGATGCTCTGCCACCCAGTAGCGATGGTAGCCCAAGGCCTCTGCCTGTTGTGCCACCGCAACGGAATGTGCAATGGCCTCAGCCACGCTACTGCCTTCGGTCACCGGCACCAAATCTAAAATTGAATACTGCACCATGCTGTTCTCCTTACCACACATGCGCCTATGTCTACCCTTCGTCGTCTGCCACCATCGCCCGTTTGGCGTTGATCTGATAAGGGGTTAACACCGCATGCGCCATTAAATCCACAATCGGGCGGATTAAGCCATCTTTCGCCTTCCACACCTTAGGCGTGAGGCTGCCGGACACGCTAATGGTGTCGCCCTCATCTAAGGTCAACAAGGTGTGACACACCTGTTCGTCAAAAGCGATTAAATTCACCTGAATCATTTCGTTTTGGTAGGTCGCGGCCTGAAAACGAGCCGTCACAAAAGACTTATTCTGGCTGTCTAAACGTTTCATGGGTTTTGCGGTTAAACGGCCGCTGACTAAAGCATCAATCATGACAAACTTTCTACAAAAAAGCCCATGAATCAAGGCATGGGCTTAGTCTCATTGATTTAGGGTAAAGTGGGTGAGCGCGCTGAGGGGCTCGTTCACGTCAAAAATTTTACTGCGTATGCCGGTCACGCCAAATGACGTCAGGCGTGCCGTATGCATGCTTAAATAACGCTCTAAGCTGGCCAAATCCGCAAATAAATACACGCCGCCAGCCTCTTGGGTAGCGGCATTTTCCGTCCATATTTTCCAAATCATGCCCGGCTCGGTGGCGATGCTTTGAGCCAGCTCTTTAAAGGCTGCGCTCATCTCGGCACCAAACGGTCCATCGGTAGGAAAATCAATCTGCAATAATTTTTGCGACACAGTCATTCCTTTCATTCATCATCCACACGCCTAACTTAAGGCATGACGTAGCCATTGAGCCAATTCGCCGAGCTCCGATGCGCGCTGCGGCTGCATTGCCGCCTCATCAAGCACGACTTGAACAATCGCCTCTGGCTGATAAGCCGTGCCCACCAGCCGTTCGGCCAATGCTTCAAACACCTCAGGATAAAGGCTGTCGGTAAACAGCTGAGCACGTGATAGAAGGCCTTTATCCACATCAAAGAAGAGCTCAATGCCGCCCCAGCTAAAACGCTCACTCAACTCATGAATAAATGAGGGCGCTTGGCCAAAATTCCAGTCCCAACTGCTTTGTTTTTCAAATTGGGCCACAAAATTAGGCAAATCAGGCAATGCTGCCGGCGAAATATGTTCAGCCGCCACTCGCTCACCATAGTATTCAAAAAATGCCTCGGTGATGGCCGTCACGATGGCCTCATGCGACACATCTGGCACAATTTCAATCAGATTAGCCACTCGGGCGCGCACGGACGTGATGCCTTTGGCCTGTAGTTTTTTGGGGTCAGGGTTTAAGTAATCGCTTAATCGATTTAAGTCTGTCTCAATCAATAACGTGCCATGATGAAAGCCTCTATCTTTGGTTTCACGATAGGCCGAACCGGAGACCTTACGGTCTCCTTCAGCGGTTTTCACCAGCAAATCATTACGGCCTGAGGCTTCTGCATTCAAGCCCAATTTGGCCAAGGCGGCCAAGATCAAATTCGTCGACACCGTCTTATCGTAGCCAGGCTTGCCGGCCATAAAGGTAAAGCAGGTATTGCCTAAATCTTGAAAGACCGCACCACCGCCACTGCTGCGCCGGGCTAATTTCACCCCATCTGCCGCCATTTTACGGGTATTGCATTCTTTCCAAGGATTTTGGGCGCGCCCAATCACCACCGTATCGGCATTTCGCCATAAAAACAATACTTTATGGCTAGGGTCCATTTGGCGAAAAATGCACTCTTCAACCGCGAGGTTAAACCAAGGGTCGTAGGAGTCTGAAATCAACAGGCGTAATGAATTCATGATTGATGTGCTTTTAAAGCGATGTATTCTTTTTGGAATAAATACATTCGGTAGGCATTATGATAACGGCCCCAGACGAAAAACTCATCAATGAGTTCCCCCTCAATTCTGAAGCCCGATTGTTTATACACATGGATGGCTTTTTCATTCTCAACGTCTACAATCAAATACAGTTTGTGCATATTCAAGACGGAAAAAGCGTAGTCAATACCCAAGCGGGTCGCTACTTTAGAGTAGCCATGGCCCTGATGCTTAGGGTCGATGATGATTTGAAACTCGGTACGGCGATGAATGTAGTCAATTTCAACCAATTCTACCAGCCCTAAAATAGACTCATTGTTGTACACAATAAACCGCCGCTCGGTGCGATCGTGAATGTGTTTATTGTATAAATCCAGCAGCTCAACGTAAGACTCATAAGCCTCTTCAAACCAGTACGACATAATGTTGGCGTTGTTCTTTAGCGTGTGGACAAATGCTAAGTCTTCTCTTTCTAGTGGGCGTAACCGAACACCATCACTCATATTGCAATCCTTTTGTGTACAAGAAGCCTTCATTATAGAGGTTTTTACGCCATAAAGCGAAACCCTGAACGGTGCTTAACAGGTTTAACTTAGTCATGCCAAAACGCTATTTTGTGGATAAGTTAAGTTGTTTTGTGTATATCTATATTATTATTAATAACAACTTAACAGACTTAACCACAAAATCCATCCACACCTTGGTTTTATCAATATTGGTAATAAAATATTAATTTATTCTGTTTAAAGGTTAGATTTAATATCTCGCAAAATACTTATCCACAGGCTAAAATGCGGGCAATCAAGAGCCCTAGCCAGAGCCACCCAATGCGAGGGCTAGGGTGTCCATCGAGTATCCACTACGAAGCCATAGGCATTCTGAGCGCGTCGAATTCGACTGGCCAACACGAAATCTGAGTCAGGTGTGCGTCATTGGCGCTCAAAAAGTGCATTCAGCGCCCATTATGCTCTGCCATCAAGTCGAAATCACCGCCATAGAACCATCTGCAGTAACCGAAACCGTCCCTCGACAACAATCGTCTTGATACGGTCCCAAAACCGAGCCTCCTCTACAGCCCTTATTCCATGGCCTTCTAGCTAGGAACAGGCGGTTTTTTAAACAGGATTAAATTGACATAGGCATTTTCTAGAAAATCTTCTCAACCTAAACACCTGTGGACAAGTCGGTTTTAGACAAGCTGTCCTGATCAAATAGCGCCGTAAAAACAATTGGCTAACGCCATCAGAAAGCGCTCACAAAATCTGAAATAAAAAGTGACAAGGGCATAGTTATTTTGGTTGCATAACTAAAACTTATCCACAATTCTAGCCTAAAACTCTAGGCTCACACACATTTTATCCACGAGTTATCGACAGATTAAATCACACCCTCTAGTCCAGCCTGGTTCGCTGAAAACGCCTCAAAATAGCCTTAAAAGCCTGATAAAATCGGGGTCTTTAGCAGTAAAATCGGCAGTCATGTCCTATAAAAGTTGATCACAGGTAAGTTATCCACAGACTTTTAGTCCCAAATAGGGCCCTATACTTTCTGACGGTTATCATGGGCAAACCCTCATCGTCACTAAGGGCAGTCAGCATCGTTCGCACAAAAAAAACCCGATCCACTGATCGGGTTTTGACGAATCTATCGCGCTTAATTAAATTTAATGCTCTGAATGATTTGTTCTGCTTGCGTATGATCCGCTGATTCTTGGGTGAGGGCACACACGGTGAAAATTTTGCTTTCACCTACGGCCAAACGGCACACTTCAAAAGCCGTCACCCCACCTAAATCATTTTCCATAGAGTAGGTGGCTTGGTTATCCACGCCTTCTACCTCTTTAATGCTCATGTTTTTTACGCCGCTCATGCTTTTACTCACAGCTTCAACCTGCTGTGACAAGTCCTTGATGGTTACTTTGGCACCGGCTGGAATGGGCATGCTCAAGCCGTAGACCGCATTACCGCGGTCGTCGTTGCCCGCCATTTGCAATAAAGTAACGTTATCCACAGGCGTACCAGGCATACGCGCAGAAATCACGGCCGCCTTATCGGCGATTTTATCTTTAAAGCTCTCGCCCACGCTTAAGGTATAGGCGCCATCACTAGAGGTTACTTCTTTAAGTGATTCTTCTTTCGAACCAGAACAAGCAGTTAAAGAAACAGCCACTAATAGGGCGGCGGGTAAATAAGTGTATTGACGAATGGTCATATGGGTATCCTTTGGCATAGAAGCGTTTAATCGAAGCAATATGATGAACCCTCATCTTAACGCACCAAGCATAAAATATGCAAAACGAATGGCATTAATCATGAGTTGTCTATATTATGACTACTGTTATTGAATTAAGTTTGATCACATAGGCCTCAAATTTTACCTGACTGCCTCAAGTCTCTCGCAAAATTTGTCCCTACAGCATAAAAGACTGCTACAGCTAAAAATCCCTAGATGGTTGATGACAAATCATTATTTATCTATGCAATCAAATCAGAGAAATCAAATCAGGCTAAACTAGGCCATAACCAGCACAATCTTTTCACAGTCCAAAGAGTAGGGCGACACCACACTTTCACGGTACACTAGCGACATCCTTTAAGCCAGAACAGAGCCCAACCATGATTTTCAACCTAGAAGAACACGGCAGCGCCACCGCCTATCGATTACTGTCTGCCACCATTACGCCCAGGCCCATCGCCTGGGTCACCACCTTGGCCGCTGACGGTACCCCGAATGCTGCGCCCTTTAGTTTTTTCAACATCATGGGCCATAATCCACCTACCGTCGCCATTGGCTTGGTTCGCCAGGCCAACGGCCATGCAAAAGACACGGCGGCCAATATACTCGCCACCCAAGAGTTTGTGATCAACCTCGTCTGTGAGGCCCAAGTGGAGGCCATGAACGCCACCAGCGCGGCCTTCGGCCCCGAAGTCAATGAATTGGCTGCGGGCCAAATTACCACCCGTGCGGCCACCTATGTGGCCCCGCCCTTAATTGCCGACAGCCCCGTGTCGTTTGAATGCGTGAGCCAAGCCACCGTGGTCACAGGACCGAATCAAATGGTCGTGATTGGCCGAGTACGCGCCGTTCACGTGGCGGATGCCTATGTACAAGATGCAGAAAAAGGCTATGTCGATACGCTGGGTTTAAATCTGGTCAGCCGGCTACACAATAATTGGTATGGCCGCAGCACGGATTTATTCCCTCTAGACCGCCCATAATGAGCCTTAAGGCCGCAAAAAAACCATGCCTAAGCATGGTTTTTTTGCTTTGAATCAATAAGATATTACTTACCAATACAAAACCGACTAAAGATCACGCCAAGTAAATCATCAGCGGTGAATTCACCGGTGATTTCCCCCAGCGCCATCTGCGCCAAACGTAAGTGTTCAGCCAGCAACTCAATTTCCGTATCAATTTGGCTGGCAAACAGCAGCTCTTCTTGCGCCTGTAGCAACGCCTGAACATGGCGCTCACGCGCCAAAAAGAGGCCTTCTTGCTCACCTTGCCAACCCACTTGCGCCAACAGAGCCTGCTTGAGTAAATCCAAGCCTGCGCCTGTTTTGGCCGACAGCTTAATTAAATCTGAGCCTGTTTCACGTGAAACATGCGCCGGTTGCTCTTGAGTCAAATCAATTTTATTCTGTACTTCAATGCGCTTCAGCTGTTCCGGTAGCTTGGCCAAGATCGCCTCTGTCGTGGCGTTTAGGCCTTCACGTGGATCAACCAACACCAGCGCCACATCGGCCTGTTTGACCGCAGCTTCACTGCGCTCAATGCCAATTTTCTCCACCACGTCGTCGGTATCGCGTAGGCCAGCGGTGTCAATGATGTGTACCGGCACGCCATCAATGATGATGTGTTCCTTTACCGTATCACGCGTGGTGCCCGCGATGTCGGTGACAATGGCCACATCATCACCGGCTAAGGCGTTCAGCAGCGAAGACTTACCCACGTTGGGGGCACCCACCAATACGACCTGCATGCCTTCCCGCAGAATGGCGCCTTGGCTGGCGCTGGCCAAAACGCGCGTCAGCTGGCTCTGAATATCGGCCAGCTTACCTCTGGCATTCGCTGCCTCGAGAAAATCAATGTCTTCTTCTGGAAAATCTAAGGTGGCTTCCACCAACATACGCAGGGTGATCAGCTGATCGACCAGGGCATGAATGTGCTCAGAAAAAGCCCCTTTTAGCGACCGCAACGCCGATCTAGCCGCGCTTTGACTGCTGGCATCAATTAAATCCGCTACGCTTTCTGCTTGGGCCAAATCCAGCTTATTATTTAGAAATGCCCGTTTGGTGAATTCACCAGGCTGCGCCATCTGCGCGCCCAGTGCCAAACAGCGTTTCAGCAACATATTCAACACCACCGGCCCACCATGGCCCTGAAGCTCAATCACGTCTTCGCCAGTAAAGCTAGCTGGCGCTTTAAAATAGAGCATCAAACCATTATCAATGGCCTGACCGTCAGCATCATAAAAGTCGGTATACATCGCCATGCGTGGCTTAGGGGTTTTGCCTTGGCTTAAAGCCTCGGCCAGCGGCATCAGGTTCTGCCCAGATAGCCGAATCACGCCCACGCCGCCGCGCCCAGGCGCGGTGGCGATGGCCACAATGGTGGGGGGGGTTAAGCTCATGTTTACGCTTTTTTCATAAATTCAGATTTAAGCATCATGCTTTGGCCATCAACCTTACAATCAATGTCGTGATCGCCGTCCACAATGCGGATATTTTTCACCTTGGTGCCTTTTTTGATCACCATCGATGAACCCTTAACTTTTAAGTCTTTAATCAAAATCACGTCGTCTCCATCCTGTAATGGATTACCGTTGCTGTCTTTGACTACTTTCACGTCTTCTGCTTCAACGCTGTCCTCTTCACCCGTCCATTCATGGGTGCAATCAGGACACACAAACAAAGTGCCATCGTGGTAGGTATGGGCGAGGCCACAAACTGGACAATCAGGTACGCTATGCATTAATCTTCCCTTTAAAAAAATACCGCTTCATTGTTATCGTCTTGGTATTGTACTTTAAATCGTCACAGCATAGTCTAACGCATGATTTTAAATGATTTTTCCAGCAAGCAATAAAAAAGTTGCCTCCAAATTGCAGGCAACTTTCTGTGATTTCGCTACATTTAACCGACTTGGATCAGCTCAACGTCAAACACCAAAGTGGCATGTGGTGGAATCACACCGCCAGCACCGCGTGCGCCGTAGCCCATTTCTGGTGGAATGGTCAATTTACGTTTGCCGCCCACTTTCATGCCGTTGAATCCTTCATCCCAACCTTGAATCACCATGCCTACCCCAAGGGTAAAGCTCAATGGCTGTTTACGATCCAAGCTAGAGTCAAACTTAGTACCGTCGGTTAAGTAACCTGAATAATGCACGGTAATCTCTTGGCCTTTAACGGCTTCTGCGCCGGTTCCCAACTCAATATCTTCAATCACTAGGCTCATTTTAAACTCCTCAATAATGAAGTCCTAATGGTAAACGAAATTGGCCGCTTCGGGTATCTTTAATGCGGCCAAGCCTGCCGTAGTCTGCTACGATAAGGCTCTTCACTCGTCGTCTTAGGAACCCACCATGACCTCCATCGTTTGCCTAGACCGCCACAGCATTGAGGCGCGTCCCTTTACCTTCAATTTCCCCCACCAGCTCACCGAGCATGAGGGCTGTACCCCTGACGCCGTAGCCGGGCTAATAGAGGGCCATGAAATTGTGATCAGCAACAAAATGCCCATTAACGCCGCCGCCATGGACGCCAACCCACAGTTAAAGATGATTGCCATTGCCGCCACCGGCTATAACCACATCGACGTAGCTGCCGCACGCGAACGCGGCATCGTGGTGAGTAACATCCGCGCCTACGGCAACGATACCGTCGCCGAGCACGCCTTTATGTTGATGATTGCGCTGATGCGTCAATTGCCCGCTTACCAACGTGACGTGGCCGCCGGCCTATGGCAAAAAGCCAATACCTTTTGCCACTTCGGCGCCCCCATGCGCGACCTCAGCGGCAAAACCCTGGCCATCTTTGGTAAAGGCGGCATCGGCCAAGCGTTGGCCAAACGTGCCTTGGCCTTTGACATGAACGTCATCTATGCCGAACACAAGCAAGCTAGCGGCTGCCGTACTGGCTACGTCTCATTTCAAGAGGCTTTAACCACGGCTGATGTGATCTCTTTACACTGTCCGTTAACGACCGAGACCGAAAACATGATTGACGAAACGGCTTTACAGCAGATGAAGCCAGGCGCCATTTTAATTAACGTCGGCCGCGGTGGTTTGGTCGACGAATTAGCGCTCGTAGCGGCGCTGAAATACGGCCAGCTAGGCGGTGCCGGCGTTGATGTGTTAACCGAAGAGCCGCCCGTTAACGGCAATCCACTGTTAAAAGCTTATTTACCCCACCTCATTGTGACCCCTCACATGGCCTGGGGCAGCGTTGAGGCCCGTAACCGCCTGTTTGACATGTTGTGCGACAACATCAATCAGTTTATGGCAGGCACGCCCATCAGCGTGGTCTAGCGTCATTTAAGCCGAGGATGAGGCGGTAAGCACACCACCAGCTTAGCGCCACCTAATAAGGCGGATCGATCAATACGCAGCGTGCCTTGATGCAGGGCGACAATTTTTTGCACCATTGCCAAACCTAAACCATAGCCAGGCTGTGGCGCTTCGACCGTAGGTACTCGATAAAAGGGCGCC
This sequence comes from Neisseriaceae bacterium, assembly GCA_017987415.1. Classification (GTDB taxonomy): domain Bacteria; phylum Pseudomonadota; class Gammaproteobacteria; order Burkholderiales; family Neisseriaceae; genus JAGNPU01. The sequence continues at coordinate 26,896 of JAGNTR010000003.1, read as the reverse complement.
AACACGCGCGCATACTCAATTTCAGGAATACCAGGGCCATCATCTTCAACGCACACCAGCAGGCTGTGATCGGATAGGCGTTGCGCAGAAAAACGGATGTTACTGTGTCCATACTTCACGGCATTACCCAATAGGTTTTTCCACACTCGCTCTAATAAAGCCACATCGCCTTCATACTGGCCTAAGCCATCTGGGACAGCAACGGTGATGTGCTTATTTTGAGGCAGTAGGGGTGAAGCGGGCACACAGGCAAGCAAGGACGCCTGTACGTCAAATGATTGTGGACGACCTAAATACTGTTGGCCAACGGAAGCGAGCTGCAATAGCTCATCCACTAAGGTGGCCAATTCATCTACATCGCCAAGCAAGGCTTGAATCCTGGCCTTTTGTTCTGATGCGCCGTCATCCAGCAACACCAGGCCAAAGTTTAGGCGCGCAATCGGCGTTCTTAGTTCATGCGACACAGAATGAATCAGTTCACGCTGACCATTAACCAAATGCTCAATATAGCTCGCCATTCTATTAACCTTATACGCCACCATATAGGTGCTGGCGTAACGGCTCAGCCGCGCACGGGCCGAAAAGTCACCGGCCCCAATGCGGTCCATGGCCTGCATCAGCTTTTTTAATTCTGCCCAATGAAAAGCCGACCACACGGATAAAAAGAATAGAAATAAAGCCAAGACGCTCAAATTAGCCAATAACAAAAAGTCTTCTAACTCACCTAAATCATTAGCACCCGCCGTCACATCAGCCAAGTGCATGATTTGTCCGGTGGCTAATGGAAAATAATACTGCCCGCGTAAGTCCATCGAAGTGGCGACCTTAATCACCACCACCGTTTCTCCACGCTGTAATTGAGCGCGCTGCTCTGGCGTCAAAGCCGCGCCATCGGTTAAGCCAAAACTGCCTTGGTGACGACTCTGATAGGCCGCAATACGCTGATTTTGGGCTTCTGACCCAGCAACGGCCGTTAAGTAGTCCTGTAACACATAAATCTGCGCTTCTTTATCTTTAAGTAAAGCTTCTTCAACCTCATCTGCCATAAAAAAGTACAGCGCATAAACCACAATCATCAAGGCGGCAACCATCGACAATAAGGCTAATGGAAACACCCGTAACACTAAACGCCACATGATTTAATCCCATAAAGTGGGGCAAAATAAATAGCCCTCACCCCAAACCGTTTTGATTTTCTCACCTTGTTCGTCATCAAATTTACGCCGTAAACGCGAAATATGATTGTCAATGCTGCGATCTAAGCCATCAAACTCAAAGCCACGCAGTTTTTTAAACAGCTCATCCCGGCCCAGTGTTTCACCCGCTCGATCCGCCATCGTGATCAATAATTTATATTCAGAACTGCTTAAATCAACCACCTGACGACGCCAAGTAACGGTTCGATCAGCCTTAAAAATCAACAACTGCCCAAAGGCCAATGTTGATGTCGAGCCCATGTGCACTGGCTGCTGACGACGCCTCAAGAGCGCCCGTAGGCGAGCCAATAAAACCCTAGGCTGTATCGGCTTATTCACGTAGTCATCCGCGCCTTGTTCTAGGCCCAGAACTTCATCAAACTGATCCTCGCGCGCCGTCAGCATTAAAATCGGCACCGTACTTACGGCCCTAATTTGGGCGCACACCAGCATGCCGTCTAAGCCAGGCAGCATTAAGTCCAAGACCACTAAATCAGGCTGAAGCGTTTGAAAATGGCTTAAAGCACGATCCCCCCGATCCACAATACTCACCTTAAATTCATAAGTGGATAAATATTCTGCCATTAAGCTGGCCAGACGCACATCGTCCTCAACCAATAACACTGTATACATAACGTTCCTTTCACCCAGCTAGGCGCCTGAACATTATATAAAATTCGCGCCTCAGAAACTGCTTTGACGACAATTCAGGACAATTTGACGACACGCCCCGACAATTCCACATCAATTTCTCAATATTTCAATCAGTTAGCCAATGCTAACCTAGCGCTTAACCTTATTTATTACGTTAAGAGGATTTGTCATGACCCCCACCCCTACATCTTGGCCATTAGGCCTCGCCTTACTGAGCCTGTCTACTGCACTTTGGGCCGCTCCCCCTTTAAACTCAAGCGTTCAAGAAGGGCGCTTCTATGCCGGCGTGGGCCTTGCAACGGCTCCTGAATACCTAGGCAGTAAACGGCTCAAGGTTGGCCCAGCGGTAGACATCGGCTATGATTTTGGCAATGGTTTAAGCGTGGGTAGCCAAGGCTTAGGCTTTCAATACGCCTATCCTTTAAATGCGTCTCTTTCTTTATTAGCCGGCGCCCATATTGGCTATCTTCCTGCACGTGAAGACAAAAAAGAACTCAAAGGCATGGGCAAAGTAAAAGGCTCCGTCACCAGCACCTTTAATACGGGCTTACAGCTAGATGATTATCTGGCCCTGCACGCTGGCGCAGAATTGGCCCTATCCGAAAGTAAAAATGGCCACAGCTACTATGTCCGAGCGGCCATCCCTGTACTCAAAAAAGAACACGACCAAATCACTCTGAGCGGGAGCGCCCATTATTTTGATCAAAAACGCATGCAGACGTATCTAGGCGTCAGCACCGTACAAAGCCGCCGCAGTGGCCATCAAGCTTATAGCCCCAAAGCCGGTATTGGCCAAGTAGGCGCTGAATTAGAATGGGTGCACCAGTTTAACGGCCCGTGGTCTCTGACCATGACCGGCGGCATGACACAGCTGGTGGGAGACGCTAAAGACAGCCCTCTGGCCAAACGCAAAACGGCCCCCGTGGCGTCTGTTTTGGCAACCTACACGTTTTAAGCCAGCCATCACAAAAAAGCCGACCTCTATGGGTCGGCTTTTTTAGGGTCACACTCTTTAATCCTCACTCAAACAGGTAAATTAAAGTAACCCATCCATTTCAATATAATTTTCTAAGGCCTTGATTCTATTTTCGGTCGCTTCAGTCAAACAACCCTGCCTCACTAAGGGAGCCATGCTTCCGCCGCGATAAAAATCAGCCTCATAAGTACAGCTTAAATCACGAAACTTAAGCCAGGCTTGCTGCGCCACCTTAAGCTGCTGTTTGCGCTGATCATCTAATCCTTGGCGATGCTGTTGATACAGCTGATTTAATCGTTGATCTGCTTTTTTAAAATCCAAATAGGCGCATTCATTCATGTCCACTTGGGTAAGGGCACGATCGCAGTCTAGGGCATACACACCGCTGGCCAAACCAAGCGTGAAGAGGCCAATACATCCCTGGATCAAAAAACGTTGCATACTGTGAAGCATAGAAAACCTATTCGTCCTTTCCTGAAAATCACTTTAAAGGTGTAACCCTGTAAGCGTATGTATGACCGCTAAGAAAAATGCAGCCCAACCCAAACCGCTATTTTTTTCGAATCAATTCATACAGCTCATAACCCGCTTTGTCTTTATTAGGCTGAATCAAAATCATCTGGTTGGCCGAGATTTTTCGAAGCACGCCCACGGCATTATGATTTTGATGAGCAGGTATATTATCTGGCTGGTTTAAATCATAGCTGCGTAAAGGATCGTCATTCACCGTAGCGCCACCAATAAACACCTTTTGTTGGCCCTGACCCTGATGCAGATAGCCACTCACACGCTGTGAGCCCGTTGTTTTTTGAAACCATAGGCCCTTAGCTGTTTGCTTGATTTGACAGTTAAAGTATGGATAGCGCCCTAAGAATCGGGCACTGATCTGAGTCGAACGACACTGCCAGCGCCCGATCAACTCTTTATTTTTAATTAATTGAGGCTCAGCCTCTGCAAATTTAATCGCCGCCAAATAGGGCTCAACCTCATCGCTTGCCAACGCTTGGTTTTGATAAAGCCCCAAGGTTGTGTGCATGATTTGGTCTACTTCATCAATTAATTGAACATCAGCCTGAGTCACCATCCCTCGCCAAACCGTATTTTTTGGGGCAGCAACCAATAAAGTCGCCATGAAACACATGGCCAAACCTGTTACGATACGCATCATCACCTCTATACAATCATTCGATCTGAATCCATTCACACGCCTTATCCACGCCTAGCGTTAAGCCAAACGAGCTGTGGGTAAGATAAAGCTGTGGTTAACTTTTCAAGCCACTGATGAAAGCCAACAATGGCATCTATGATCAAGCCTGTGCATAAAAAACCCACGGCCGTTACAAACCCCTGTGGGTAAGATAACGTCCACAGCATGAAGACATCAATCGGGCGCTTTAACGCTGATGCTCTTGGGTTCATGACCACTGTGGACCAAAAAGCGTAAAAAATCCGAATAAGCAATGCACACTGTGGCGTGATTGACCAAAGGGTGAAAGCCCAATAATTCATCTTGCTTAATGTTTTGATCGAGCAACACCGTTACTTTATGCTCGGTATCAAATGGCAAAGCAAAAGGCGTCACGCATCCAGCCGCCACATTTAAGGTCGATGCCAGCGTCTGGGTAGACGCAAACGACAGCCTAGACTCACCAACTTGCTCGGCAATGTGGCTTAAATCTGCTGGCTGGTGTTCATCCATGACAACCAAGTATAAACGATTGCCTTTTTTATTCTTTAAAAATAAATTCTTAATGCCTTGATCAGGCAATTCAATGTTCATTTTGTAATAATCATCAATTGCCCCTAATGCCGGATGCTCAACCCTCACGTATGCAATGTCTAAATCCGTCAGCAAACTGAGTAAAGACTGTTCCGTCATGATGTCTTACCCTGCACGCGTGCCGTTAGGCACCATTTTTTCAGGCTGGGCGAGCACGGGCACAATGCCATCCTCATAGCCTATGTCAAACAGCATGCCTTCAGACATCTCGCCGGCCATTTCTCTGGGCGCCATGTTCACCACAAATAAAGCTTGTTTACCGACAATCTCCTGAGGATTGTCACGTTCACCACGCATCGCCGACAGAATAGAACGGCGAAAAGAACCAAAATCAACGCTTAATTTCAATAACTTACGCGATTTTTCAACGTCAGAAACGGCCGTAATGGTACCGACCCGAATATCCAGCTGATTCAACACATCAATTTCAATATTAGGCTTCACCTGACTCATGATTTTTCCTTGAATATAATAGATACTCTTACCATACTTCGATTAGTCATAATAAGGTTAGATCTTAATCAAGTTCATGAAATCCAGGCGGCACATCCTCAGGATTTTTAAAACTCACCCATTCAAACGCTTCAGGCTGAGCCATTAAAGCACGCATTAACTTATTATTGATGTCATGGCCAGATTTATAGCCCTCAAACGCCCCGATAATCGGGTGGGCAATCACGTATAAATCCCCCATGGCGTCTAGAATTTTATGCCGCACAAATTCATCAGCATAGCGTAAACCATCCGGATTTAAGACGTCGTCTTCATCAATCACAATGGCATTGGTTAAATTACCGCCCAAGCCTAAATTATGGCTACGCATGAATTCAACTTCTTGCATGAAGCCAAAGGTTCGCGCTCGAGCAATTTCATCTAAATAAGAAGCACCTGCAAAATCAATGGTAAAGGTTTGATTACCACGATTAATGACGGGATGATCAAAGTCGATGGTTAAAGTCATTTTAAATCCGTTATAAGGACTTAAACGAACCCATTTATCTGCTTCTTTAACCTCAACCACTTCTTTAATGCGTAAGAATCTTTTTAATTCCTGCTGATCAACAATGCCCGCATCCTGCAATAGGTATAAGAAAGGCAGGCTAGAGCCATCCATAATTGGGGTTTCAGGTGCATTTAATTCGATACACACATTGTCGATGCCAAAAGCGGCTAGGGCCGACATCATGTGCTCAATAGTCCCCACACGAACCCCAAGCGGCGTCACAATAGTGGAAGACAGACGAGTATCGTTAATTAATTCAGGCACCATTTTTATCCAAGCACCTTCATCACCGGTTAAATCCGTACGTCTGAACTGAATGCCACTATTGCTGGGCGCTGGTTTCAACGTTAATAACACCCGCTCACCTGAATGTAGGCCAACGCCAGTTGCGCTCACTTCTTTGGCTAAGGTTCTTTGTAACATAAGCTTCTCTTTACAATACATGACTATTCCTTTGATTCTAACAAATATTCACCCATTTATTTCATTATTTTAAAATCAAGAAGGGTCAGACCAAGGTCTGTCATAGCTTTTAACTATAACGGTATCTGATTAACTTCGGGGGTAAGCACAGCATAAGTTGAAACTTATCCACAGCAAAAACGATCGTCTAAAATTGTCTACAAAAGGTATACAGTGCACACCAATCTTATCCACAGCCTTAAAAAGCAACTAAGTTGCTCATTTTAAAAGTTGATTAAAGTTATGCACAGGAAAATCGTTTCTTTATCATTATCATCAGTATTTATATATAAAATCATTGATTGAATCATTAAAAACGAAAAAAAGAAAAAACATGAGACAATTAAGTTTTAGTCGATAAAAATAAACCCATCCAACGCTAAAAAAGCAATAACGGGGATAGAAAAGAAATAGGCAGGGGATAACAGAAAAGTTATCAACATGAAAAAAACGTCTGCAAAAGTATCCACAATACGCAACAATGGCTTAGACTAAGTTATACACAGGCTAAAAATAAAGCTAATACTTTGTAAAATAAAAGCATTAAAGGTTATCCACAGAAAAAATCAGACTTCATTAGCATCATCTTTTTTTAAATATTAAAATACTATATTAGTCATAAGCGTTACCCAAAACATAAAAGGGTTAATAAACAGGACACACATCATGAATTTAGCTCAATGCTTACAACAAAACCGTATGCAACAATTACCTAAACTATTTTATGCACCGGTTAAAACAGAAAAACTAAATCAGCCCACGTTGTTATTAAGTAACCAACCTTTGGCAAACCAATTTAATTTAAGTCCTGCTGATTTTTTAGCTGGGGATAATTTAAAAGTGTTATCAGGTGACCCAAAAAGTTATCGACAGGCGCCGATTGCTACCCTGTATTCAGGCCACCAATTTGGACATTACACGCCACAATTAGGCGATGGCAGAGCCGTCATCATTGGTGACCTTGTGGATAAATATAATGAACGGTGGGAATGCCAATTAAAAGGCGCTGGCCAAACGCCCTTTTCTAGGCATGCCGATGGTCGAGCCGTCTTGCGCTCCAGTATCCGAGAATATTTATGTTCTGAAGCGATGGCAGCGCTACACATACCCACCACAAGGGCTTTAAGCTTGGTGGCCTCAGATGACCCTGTTTATCGTGAACGCGTTGAAACAGCGGCGATTGTGGCTCGGCTAGCGCCTAGTTTTATTCGCTTTGGCCACTTCGAAGTGTTTTACCATCGAAAGTTACACACAGATTTACAATTACTGGCTGATCATGTCATTGCTTTATATTATCCACAGTGCCTAAGCGCACCTAATCCCTACCTGGCTTTTTTTGAAGCTGTGAGTAAGATAACTGCCCACACCATTGCTCAGTGGCAGTCGGTTGGGTTTTGTCATGGCGTACTCAATACGGACAATATGTCTATATTGGGTTTGACCTTGGACTATGGTCCATTCGGTTTTTTAGACGGCTTTGATTTTCAACACATCTGTAATCATTCTGATCATGGCGGCCGCTATGCATTTAACCAACAGCCGTTTATTGGGCAGTGGAATTTATCTTGTTTGGCGTCAACCTTATTGCCATTTGTTCCTGAAGCAGAATTAGTTACGGTACTCAATCAATACGCTCAAGAATATCAACAAGCCTATGATCAACGGATGGCTGATAAATTGGGGTTACAAATAGTGCCAGAAGCGGGTTTTGTGCAGCGTTTATTAAAGATCATGGATGCACAGACGGTCGATTTTACGATTTTCTTTAGGCAGCTGGCCCAGTTTGACCCTCATCAAGGCACGTTACCGGACGCTGTAGCGGTTTTATTAGCAGAACCTAGGGCTATGGACGAGTGGTTGGCTGAGTACGCTCAGCGGCTGTTACAGGAGGGCAGGGCGCATTCAGTTAAAACAGCGGCCATGAATCAAGTTAATCCCAAATACATATTACGCAATCATTTACTGGAAATAGCCATCAAAAAAGCTGAAGATAAGGATTATAGTGAGTTAAATCAGTTGTCTATGATCATTTCTGACCCCTACGCCGAGTGGCCAGAATACGAACAGTATGCGGCATTACCGCCCACCTGGGCCAAAGACATCAGCATCAGCTGTTCCAGCTAATGGTTTCACGTGAAACAGTGCTGGAAACAGAATGGTACAATGAGGCTTATTTAAATCAAAAGAGACACCATGACGGTTTTAACTTATCAAACGTTGGCTGCCCCTTGCTATGCGGAGTTTAAAGACAAAGGCAGCAAATTTATGGCTTTTGCCCATCCGATCAGCAGCAGCGATGAGGTTAAAGCTTTATTGGAGCCGCTAAAAAAAGAACATTTTAAAGCCGTGCATTTTTGTTATGCCTATCGCTTGGGCCCAGATGGGGCTGATTTTCGAGCCAATGATGATGGCGAGCCTTCAGGTAGCGCGGGTCGTCCTATTTTGGGCCAAATAGACAGTGCCGAATTGACCGATGTGGTGGTCATTGTGGTGCGTTATTTTGGCGGGACTTTATTAGGCGTGCCTGGGCTGATTCAGGCGTATAAAAGCGCCACAGCATTGGCGTTGGCTGAGGGGGAGGTGTTGTCAAAAAACGTCACCTATCATGCGCTGCTGTCGTTTGAATACGCCACCATGAATGACGTCATGCGCTTGATTAAAGGCCATGATGTGACTGTTTTATCGCAAGAAATGACCTATGACTGCCGTTTAAAAGTCAGTATCCCGTTGGCACAAAAAGAAGCTTTTTTAAATGCCATCACTCACTTAAGAACGGTTAAAATAAGCTCAACTAACTCAGAATGTCTGCCTGAATGAAAAAAATACTGTTGTTAAAAATGTCGTCCATGGGGGATTTGATTCACTGTTTGCCGGCTTTAACCGACTTACAAAAAGCGCCAGAATGGGCGGATGCTGAAGTCACTTGGGTGGCTGAAGAAGCGTTTATTGACATTCCTACGCTACATCCACGCGTAAAAAACGTTGTGCCGGTGGCGTTAAGACGCTGGAAAAAACGGCTGGGCGATGCGCAAACGTGGCGTGATTATCGGGTATTAAAGCAAAGTTTACGCCAAGAGCATTGGGATGTGATTGTGGATTGCCAAGGTTTATTAAAAAGCGCATGGGTCGCGAGAATGGCTAAGCAACCGGTTAGTGGCTATGACAAACACAGCATTAAAGAGCCGGTGGCTGCTTGTTTTTATCAGCATCGCTACGCCGTATCTAAAACATTACCCGCCGTTGAACGCAATCGTCAGCTGCTGGCCCAAGCCCTAGGCTATCAAATCAGTGGCAAACCTGATTTTGGCTTACCCATATTGGCGCCGCATGCGCTAACGCCCGAACGTGCTTTTGTGGCGCTGATTCACGGCACCAGCGCAGAAGCCAAAGAGTGGCCTGAAGCGGCATGGGTGGCGCTAGGGCAGCGGTTAAATCAAAACGGCCTTGCCTGCGTGCTGTTTTGGGGTAATGAGCGTGAGCGTTTACGGGCAGAGCGCATTGCCGCGGCATTAGAGGATGGTTTGGTCATGCCTAAACTCAGCATTGCCGCCGCAGGACAAATTATTGCTGCTGCGATGGCGGTCGTGGCGGTTGATACAGGCTTAGCTCATTTAGCCAACACCCAAAATCGCCCTCTAATTACCTTATATTTAGACAGTGAACCCGATTTAACCGGCGCCATCGCCACGGCTCATACCGATAAAGTCCGTAACTTAGGTGGCAAAGGGCAGCAGCCAAGCGTTGAAGACGTGTGGTCGATTTTGTGTCATTACGATTTATTTTAAAAAGCGTTTATGCAATTAACCATTGAAACTATCGGAGTAATTGAATCTCCGTATCAACAAAAATTTGGCATTGCTCGCCAGCCAGGCTTAGTCGATGCAGCTAAAGTTTGGCTGGTGTTCGCGCCTGAGTTTAATGAAGAATGCGTGCGCGGCTTAGCCGGCTTTGACTATGTTTGGGTGCATTTTGTGTTTCATGCAGCGATCAAAGATGGCTGGTCACCTTTGGTGAGGCCACCCCGTTTAGGGGGCAAGCAAAAAATGGGTGTATTTGCTACCCGTAGCCCCCATCGGCCTAATCATTTAGGCCTGTCTTTATTGCGTTTAGAGGCGGTGGACACCAGTAAAGGGGTGCGCTTATTGCTCAGCGGCGCTGATTTATTAGACGGTACGCCCGTGGTGGACATCAAACCGTATATTCCGTTTGTTGAGGCCAAACCAGAGGCCCGAAGTGGATTCGTGTCGGGTTCGCCCCCATTATTGACGGTGGTGTGGTCTGAGTTAGCCATGACCCAATATGAGGATCAAGGGCTGACGCCTGAATTTAGAGCCTTGGTGAGTCAAAGCGTGGCACAAGACCCTCGTCCGGCCTATCAAGAAGACGAGCATCGAGTGTATGGCATGCTGTTGGCTGGAGTGAACGTGTCGTTTCAGATTAAGGCCGATGTAGCCAGCATCGTGGCATTGGATGTCGCATAAAAAAACCTCGGTTAATCAACCGAGGTTTTTTTATTTAGTTGGGCGTGGAACTGGTGAGGAGAATGCTGCCAAATAATAAGAAAATGATGAAGTAGACTGCCAAGGCAACCACCATAATCAATAGGTTGGCCTTACAGAAGTTGGCGCGCCACTTTGGGCCCTCGCCAAAGGCCCATACCAACATCATGATTAGGTTAACCAAGGGAATCATTAAAATGATTAAGGTTAAGACCCATTCTTTAACCGATGGAGGGGCCTCCTGCGGCATCCCTAAATGGCCAGAAGCTGTTGATTGTGTGAAGCCGTGATTGTCGTTATTTGACATGGTAATCCTTAGCTAAATACACCTTATTTTAAAGGCGTGGTTTCCCCAGTTTGGGCATTGGTTTTTTCCAAGATTTTCACTAGGCTCCAGCGTTTACTCGGTGCATCGGCCGGTACCTGTTTTGGGTCTAGGTCTTGTACATGAACTTGTAACTTATATTGATAGCCTTCTTCATAATCAAAGCCTTGAATGCCGCCGTAAAAATAAGTCCATTCGCCATCGGCGCCTTCTTTAACCTGCATGCATTTCATCGGCCCTACGCCCACACAGTCGGCAAGTTTAGGTGCGACATAAAGGGTTTTTTCCTGGTTCGCTTGAGCAGCCGTGGCGGCACAGCCGCTTAAGGCTAATAGGGCGGTTGCCCACATAATGGTTTTCATGAATTGATCTCCTTTAAGGCATGCAATTTATAAGGTTCGTCTGACGCAGCTTAAGTACGGGACATGAGGCATCTTTTGAATGCTTACAGCCATTTAAAATTAATATCTGTTTAGAATAGATAATCTAATAAACAATAAGTTCAGTCAATAAGATTATAGAATAAAAAAAGGTGGCCGTAACGGGCCACCTTTTTTGCTAGGCTTTTGTTTAACGAAGCTTTTTACCGGTTTTTAAATCAAAAATAGTGCTGGGACGGTGATCGCCGCCAATGCGCCCTGCGACCATCAGAGCCTCATGGCCAAATAGCTTTTGGGTTTGACGCGTGTTTTTACACGACACGCCGCCTGAAAAATTCGCCGACGTTGAAATCAAGGCGGTGTTTAACCGCCGGCACAATTGTCGGGCCACGGGGTGAGCGTCTACACGTACGGCTAAAGTGGTGTTTTGTTGGCCACGCAAACTGGGTAACACTCGCCCAGCGCTGGGGCATAAAAAGGTATAAGGCCCTGGCCAATATTGATTAACCTGAGCCTCTTGGGCTTGGCTCAGCGGCTGGATCAATCGATTGAATTGGCGTGAGTGCGCGCCAATGACGATTAAACCTTTATGCTGCGGCCTTTTTTTAAGCTTAATGATGTGGCGAATCGCCCGAGGGTGGGTGGGTAAGCCGCCCAAACCAAAGCAGGAACCGGTTGGGTAGGCAATCACGCCGCCCTGTTTTAAATGAGCTTTTAACGCTTGTAAATAGGCGTGGCTGGCGACGCGAGGAGCAAAGGGACGATGAGGGTGATTAGTCATGGTAGGGGTCTGATTCAGTGGCCGTTAGGCAAATATTGGCCTAGGGCCACTGAAATAAGGTTTAAAGTGCTTTGGCACCAATGTCGTGACGGTAGTGAGCGCCATCAAAGTGCAGTTCATTCACCACACGATAGGCCTGTTCTTGCGCTTTGGCAATGTTTTCACCCAGACCGACGGCACACAGAACACGGCCGCCGCTGCTGATCAAATCGCCATCGGCATTGAATTGGGTACCGGCATGAAATACCTTACCCAATTCATTAGCAGATTCAATGCCGCTGATGGTGTCGCCTTTACGTGGCGCCTCTGGATAGCCTTGAGCCGCCAACACGACCCCAACGGCCACGCGGTCATCCCACTTGGCTTCTACTTCATTTAAACGGCCGTCGATGCCAGCTTGAATCAGGCTAGGGAAGTCTGATAATAAGCGGCTCATAATTGGTTGGGTTTCTGGGTCGCCAAAGCGGCAGTTAAATTCGATGGTGTAGGGTGCGCCGCTGGCATCAATCATCAGGCCGGCGTATAAAAAGCCCGTATAAGGATGGCCTTCTGCCGCCATACCGCGTACGGTAGGCATGATGATTTCATCCATGGTGCGTTGGTAGACAGCATCGGTCACCACTGGCGCTGGGCTGTAGGCGCCCATCCCGCCTGTATTTGGGCCTTGGTCTTGGTCGTGTAGGCGTTTGTGGTCTTGGCTGGTGGCCATGGGCAAAACATGTTCGCCGTCGACCATGACGATGAAGCTGGCTTCTTCACCGGTTAGGAAATCTTCAATCACCACGCGTGCGCCCGCATCCCCCATGCTGTTGCCCAGTAACATGTCGTCAATGGCGCTGTGCGCTTCTTCTAGGGTCATGGCCACGATGACGCCTTTACCCGCGGCTAGACCGTCGGCTTTGATCACAATCGGTGCGCCTTTAGCGTCTACATAGGCATGGGCTTCTGTCGCGACTTCAAAGGTTTGGTAGCCGGCGGTGGGGATGGCGTATTTGGCCATAAAGGCTTTGGCAAAATCTTTAGAACTTTCTAATTGGGCGGCAAATTGAGTGGGGCCAAAAATGGCTAAGCCAGCAGCGCGAAAATCATTGACCACGCCCGCAGCCAAGGGCGCTTCAGGACCCACGACGGTGAACACCACCTGTTCATCACGACAGAACTGAATCAGCTCATCATGTTGGCTTAAAGGGATGTTTTTTAATTTAGGTTCTTGGGCGGTACCGGCATTGCCTGGGGCCACAAAAACTTGGGTGACTTGCGTTGATTGAGCCAAACGCCATGCCAAAGCGTGTTCGCGGCCGCCTGAACCTAAAACCAAAACGTTCATGAGAATAATCCTTTAATTAGTGATTGAGCAGTAAGCGTGATGGGCTGTATTTTAAGCATGATTGGCTTAGGTTGAAAGGACTTCCCCTTTTTTCAGCCCAGATAAACGTAAAAAAGCGGTTGATGATGAAGAAATCAACCGCTTGTGGGGATGGTTAGCCTATTTAGCCAACATGGCCCGAATTTTAGGCAGTGCCGCTCGGGCGGCCTTTTCGCCTAATTCGATGGCTTCTTTTTTCTGGTCAAAGCCGCTGACGGCGCCCATAGACAAAACATTGGGTCGAATCACCACATCGGCCTTGGCCAACTCATTGTTTAAGGCCGAGGTGTTCATGATGTTGAGGCTTTGGTCTAAATAAGACCAAAAACCATCGCCTTTATTTTTACTGGGCTTCGCGGTGATGTCGACAGCAATCACTTTGGTTGCGCCTAGCTGGCGTGCAGCCGTTACGGGTACTGGTGCCACTAGGCCGCCATCGACGTATTGACGACCGCTGATGGTGGCGGGCTGAAAGACATTTGGAATGCTGGCTGAGGCGCGTACGGCTTGGCCGGCCTTACCCTTATTAAACACCACCATTTTACCGGTTGAAAAATCGGTGGCCACGGCCCCAAATTTAATCGGATAGTCTTGCATCAGCTGCTGTTTGGTTTTGACGTTAATGTATTGCGCCAGCTTTTCGCCTTTGATTAAGCCTTTAAAGGAGAGGGCAAAATCAATCACGTCGGCCTTATTCATGATTTCGGCCTCTAATTCTAGGCGATCAGGGCTCATGCCGGAGGCGTACATGCTGCCCACCACCGCGCCGGCACTGGTGCCGGTGACGATCTTAACCGGGATACCCGCTTCTTTTAATACCTTAATCACCCCAATGTGGGCAAACCCCTTAGATGCGCCGCCGCCTAAGGCTAAACCAATCACTGGGGTCGGTTTAGGGGCAACGGGCGCGGGTGCGTTGGTGACGCCACAGGCGGCCACAACCAAACTACTGAATAACACACTGATGCGTTTTAACATAACCAATATACTCGTAAAAAAACTACTATAAAGGCCTTAGGCCTCGGGACGTTTGGGGTAGAAGTTCACCACCGATTGTTGATCCGGTAAGGTGATTTTTTTCAACCCATGACCATAGACCACTTCTAAAGTGATTTGGTTGAGTTCACCCTGGTAAAAACCTTGATCAATGAGTGATTTTATCGAACTGTTGGCGCTGATGTCTTGATCAAATAGGTTTTGGGCCTGAAGAATGTGGTAGTCGCGCCAAAAAGAAGCCGCACTTTGATAGCTGAGGTTCATTTTTTCCATGTCCATCACGGGTTCGTTAAAACCGTTGTAAAACATCATGTCACCTAAATCATGCATGTCCCATAAACGTTTTGATTCGAGTACAATGTCATGTTTGGCTAAGTAGGCCACAATTTCTTGTAGCGTGTCTGGTCCGAAGGTGCTGAAAAACAGTAGACCCTCTTTTTTTAAGGCATCAGACCATTGAGGAAACACTGCGATAGGGTCGGCCGCCTGATACAGAGCCAAATTACTCCACACAAAATCGGCACTGGCTAGCGGTAAAGGCTGTTCAAGCGTCTGTTGAGTATGAGGTAAGCTTTTTTTGGTGAGTTTTTGCCACATAGATTGCTGCTTCTGATGATTGGCTTGGCTGTCGGCTAAAAATTCAGCCCGCGGATCAAAAATACTTAAGCGTGCATCGGGATAGCGTTGGCTTAAACGCTGTGGGCTTTCATTGAAGTCGGCGCCTACCAGCAGGATGTGTTCGGGCTGTTTTTTGATCAGCAATAAGCGTTCGTCCATGCGCTTGGCGAGTTCGGCGTAAATAAACCAGTCTTTGGCTTGCCAGGGCGTGTCGGACTGAGAGGTGGTGGTCATAATGTGGCCCAAAATTGAGTCAGCGCTTGGGCAAACTCATCTGCGTGTGAGAGAAAAGGTGCGTGTGAGGCACGTTCGAATAAATGCAGCTGGCTATTAGCTAGGTGCTGGTGTAGGTAGTGGCCCATCTTTGGTGGGGTAATGGCGTCTTTTTGGCCAAACAATAACAAGGAGGGTGCCTGAATCAACGCCAAAGAGGCACGCGCGTCTGAGCCTTCAATAGCCTGTAGTGCCATGGCCAAAGCCGGCGGTGGGCCATATTGGCACACCAGCGGCAAAACCTGATCTAAGGTGGCTAGGTGTTCTTTGGCGTACAAAAATTGCAGCTGAAAAAACTGCGTCATGTATTTGTCGAAATCTTGATTGAACAGCGTCACCATTTTCGCCAAGGCCGGATTTTTGAGCCCTTCTGGATAATCGGCGCTGGCCATGAATTTAGCAAAACTTGCGGTTAAGCACAGGCTTTTTACCAAATGAGGATGGCGGGCGGCTAAATACAGGGCGATGTGGCCACCTAAAGACCAGCCGACTAAATGCACAGGCTCGGTTAAGGTGGCGGCTAATTCGTCGGCGATGGCCGCTACGTCAAACTCCGAAGGCATGGGTGTGCGGCCATGGCCAGGTAAGTCAGGGGTTAAATACACGCCGTCAGAAGGTAATCTGTGAATTAAATCAGCAAAAACATGGTGATTGGCCGCCCAGCCGTGGAGCAGCAAAACAGGGGAAGAAAGGGGCAACATGTTGAATAAAATACTCCGCAAAAGCCAACAAGGATTAAACCAAATCCTTGGATCAATCTGCGTATTATGCCACGAAAAAATTCACGCCAGCAGCTTAGGCGTGTGCGGCGCCTGTCAAAAGTGCCTGACGTTTACCGAAGACGTGTGCCCTTTATGTGCGCGCGGCAGCTTTGACAGCCAGCCTTGCGGCCAGTGTCAGCAAAAGCAGACACCGTTAACCCAGTGCTTTGCCAGCTACGATTACGCCTTTCCTTTGGCTGGGCTGGTACAGGCATTTAAATATCAAAAAAAACTCATGTTGGCGCATGCGCTCGGGCAATTAATGCAAGAAAGGCCGCCGCCGTTTATTGAAATGGATTTTCAACACGTACTGGCCGTGCCCATCAGCGCCGCAAAGTGGCGAATGCGTGGGTTTAATCAAAGTGAAGAGTTGGCAAAAAGCATTGCGAGACATTGGCAGATTCCTTTAATATCGTCGCATTTGTGTGATCGGGTGGATACCCCTTCACAATCACTATTAAATGAATCACAAAGAATTAAAAACGTGCAAGGCGTGTTTTCTTTTAATAGGGTAAAATTTAATGCAGATCAAGGTAAAATTTTGCTAATCGACGACGTTTTGACCACTTGTGCAACAGTTTCGGAAATGGCGGCTCAGCTCAAGCATCATGGGCGATTCGAGGTGTATGTGTGGGCCTTATTAAAAAAACAAATCGTAAAAATTTGACTAGACTGTTCTTTTTATTGCATATTGCCGAGTAATTATTATGTTCACAGTAGTACTGTATCAACCTGAGATCCCACCGAATACGGGCAACATCATCAGATTATGTGCCAACACCGGTGTGGATTTACATTTAGTGAAACCCTTAGGGTTTCCTCTTGATTCCAGCAAAATGCGTCGCGCAGGGCTGGATTATCATGAGTTTGCTCATGTAACGGTACACGAAGATTTTAACGCCTGTTTAACTGCGTTAGCGGGCAAAAGAATCTTTGCGTTAACCACAAAAGGTCACACCAGACCAGATCAAGTTCAGTTTCAGGAGGGCGATGTGTTTTTATTCGGCCCTGAAACCCGCGGTTTGCCAGCAGACATTCTGGATGAGCTACCCGCGGCGCAAAAGGTGAGATTACCCATGATGCCGGACAGCCGTAGTATGAATTTATCCAATACGGTTGCGGTTATGGTGTTTGAAGCTTGGCGACAATTGGACTATGTGGGTGGGCAATAACACTTTAAGGTTTATTTTAAAGTGACTAAAGACAGGGGGATCGTACGTTTAGGAGGTTAGTTTTCTGAATACGATTTTTTTAAGACTGATGATGTGTGTGGGCTTGTTGAGCTTCGCCGCCGTAGCGCCTGCCGCTAAAGTGGTTCAGCCTAAGCTTGCTGCAGCAGCTAAAAAAAATAATGTTGTTATCATCCCCAAAGAGCCCTTACATCGTGCCGCCAATATGAGCTACAAGGTCGCCGGTAAACGCTACACCCCCAGTAAGGAAATCGTGAAGTTTGCCCAAGAAGGCCGCGCCTCTTGGTATGGCAATCAATTCCACGGTCGCAAAACCACGTCAGAAGAAGTCTACAATATGTATGACTACACGGCTGCCCACCCCACTTTGCCGATTCCAAGTTATGTTAAAGTAACCAATTTGGCCAACAATAAAGAAGTGGTTGTGCGCATTAATGACCGTGGTCCTTTTAGCAAAAGCCGCATCATCGATTTATCTTACGCGGCTGCGAAAAAACTAGGCTACATCAATCAAGGCACTGCTGAAGTGCGGATTGAACAAGTGACGCCTGGCGAGCAAATTGCGGTCAATACTCAAGATCCTCGCTTCGTGCCGGTGATGGTGCGTCAGGAACAAGAGGCGGCAGATTTCGTGAAATACGTGAACGACGCCAACCGTAATAAAAAGCCTTTAGACGCGGTGAACCCTCGTGTCGATGCGCTAAAAGACAAAGTGATTTAATCGATTTTTGTCGTTCAAAAAAAAGACTGAGCTTTAAGCTCAGTCTTTTTTTATGCGTGTTTGGGGTGGGTTTTACTGTACCAGCCGCTGAGTAAATAGAGCACCACCGCAATCCACACCAGCACAAACCCCATAAAACGATTCCATTCAAAAGCCTCATTAAAGACCCATAGGCCCAAGATGAATTGAATAGTAGGGGAAATGTATTGGATGATGCCCAATAAGGATAGAGGGATGCGTTTCGCGCCGGCGGCAAACATCAATAGGGGGATGGACGTCACCACGCCCGAAAACAGCAGCACCAGCATGCTCAACGTGGGTAGGCTAGCAAACATCACGCGGCCATGCAGGCCCTCATACATTAAATAGAGTGCCGCCAGCGGCGTCATTAAGAAGGTTTCCACTGCCAGCCCAGGAATGGCACCCAAAGGCGCCAGCTTGCGTAACAGACCATAAAAACCAAAGGATAAAGTGAGGCCAATGGCAACATAAGGTACGGTGCCTGCTAACCAAGTCAGCCATAGGATGGCGCCGGTGGCGATAGCCATCGCAAAATACTGCAGGGTATTTAAAGATTCTTTAAAAAATACACGGCCCAAGAAAATGCTGAATAAAGGGGTCATGAAATAGCCCAAGCTCGCATCTAAAACGTGGTGGTTGGCAATGGCCCAGAGATAGATAAGCCAGTTCATCGACAGCATAAAGGCCGATAGGCCCAAAATGGTTAAGGTTCTTTTTTGAGAAAAAGCTTTATAGACTGCTCGACCCTCTCTTAAAAAAATAACCAATAAGGTGGCAAATAAAGCCGACCAACAAATACGCTGTGCCAAAGTTTGTAATGGGTCTAAGTCGCCCAGTGGATACCAATACAGGGGAAATAAGCCCCAGATGATGTAACAACCTATGGTGAAAAGAATGCCTTTTTTATATGCGGATGGATTAACCATGGTCGCGTTAGCCTTTTGTGTGTGTGAGAATGAGATGAGCGAGCCACAAGGATAAGACTTAGGGCCTAAAAAACCAAGGTGGGATGAATGAATTCAGCGCTTTTTTAAATGGATTGGTGAGATTGGTCTTTAAATAGTGATGAATCGATCCATTAGGTGATCGATCTGCATCAACAAGATGGCTAAATGAGCTGCTGCTGGCTTAAGCGGGCCAATGCCTGCGCCATGGTTTGCATGCCTTGAGCCTGTTGCGTTTGTAAAATAGTGGGAATCTGGACCACTTTACGTTCGCGGATTAAGTGGGCAATAGCAGGCGTGTTGATCAAGACCTCAAAAGCTGCGATACGACCCGGCTGCTGCTTTTTCTTGACCAGCGTTTGCGAGACAATGGCCACGAGGCTGGCGGCAAGCTGAGCTTGAATCAGGTTTTTCTCCCCGTCGGGAAAGACGTCGAGAATTCGGTGAATGGTTTGGGCGGCGCTGGCGCTGTGTAGGGTGGCCAATACCAAATGGCCAGTCTCGGCGGCAGTGAGGGCTAGGCGAATGCTGTTTAAATCACGCAGCTCTCCCAATACCAATACGTCAGGATCGGCTCTGAGGGCTTGGTTTAAGGCTGCGGCTAAGGCCTCACTTTCTAGGCCTAAATCACGCTGCTGAATTAAGCTTTGGTCGCTTTGGTGTAGGTATTCAATGGGTGCTTCTAAAGTGAGGATGTGTTTTTGCTGGTGTTGGTTGATCGTGGCGATTAAAGCCGCTAAGGTGGTAGACTTTCCAGAGCCTGTCGGGCCTGTGCACAGAATCAAACCTTGGTGAGCATGGCTAAATGAGGCCAACGCGGGCGGGGCATGTAAGGCGGCCAGGCTAGGTGGCTTTGGGTTAAGGTAGCGAAACGCCAGGCTTGGGCCTAGGCATTGCTCAAAGGCATGACCACGAAAGCGTTGTCCAAAATCGCTGGTGTAGGCAAAATCCACCGCACCTTGCTGTTTTAGCCACTGCGCCTGGGGAGGATTCAGCGCTTGCGCTTGCAGCTGGTTCATTAAGGTTGGCGTGAGCCGTGGATGAGCCAAGGCAGTTAAGTCACCGTCTATGCGTAGATAGGGTGGGTGGCCACAGCTTAAGTGTAGATCAGAGGCCTGTTGCTGGTGACACATGAGCAACAGCGTCGTTAAGGTCAGCATGATGACGGCCTTAGGCTTAATAGAGGCCGATTATGACATTTAATTTTAATGAAACCAAGTCATTTGAGTGAGTATTGACATGAATCTACAACAACGTTATCAGCAACTCATGCAGCGGTTGCGTGCCGCCCAAGCGTCCTGTCAGCTCGTGGCGGTGAGCAAAACCTTCCCCAGTAGCGATATTGAAACGCTGTATGCAGAAGGGCAGCGAGATTTTGGTGAAAACTACGTGCAAGAGTGGTATGAAAAATCACAGGCCTTGCAAGGGCTCGACATTGTGTGGCATTTTATTGGCCCGCTCCAATCGAATAAAACCCGTCAGGTGGCAGAAGGCGCCCATTGGGTGCACACCATCGAGCGTTTAAAGATCGCCACGCGTCTGAACGATCAGCGTCCGGACAGCATGCCTGCGCTTCAAGTGTGTATTCAGGTCAATGTGTCTGCCGAAGCCAGTAAGAGTGGGGTGATGCCGAACGAAGTAGCGGCTTTGGCTAAGGAGATTGAAGCCTTACCGCGGTTACGCTTACGCGGTCTAATGTGCATTCCAGAAGCCACTGAAGATGAGGCAGCCTTGGCGCAGCAGTTTGCCGTCATGCAAACGCTTTTACACGACTTGAATCAGCAAGGCCATGCGTTAGACGTACTGTCTATGGGGATGTCGGCCGATTGGCCGCTGGCCGTTGCCTATGGGGCAACCCACATCCGCATTGGCCGAGAACTGTTTGGTCAGCGTGATTAGGCTTAAAAGACAACCGTAAAGATAACAACCATTACAAGGATAAAACATGATTTACTTTTTAGGCGGCGGTAATATGGCATCGGCCATCATCGCGGGTTTAGTGAAGGGCCCGCATCAAGTGGGCGTGATTGACACCAATGAGGCTAAGCTGGTTGAGCTGGCTGAACGGTATGGGGTTGAAACTTTCGCACAAGTCCCCACCTTAAGCGCTGCTGATGTGCTGGTGTTGGCGGTGAAACCGCAGGATTTGCAGGCCAGCTGTGCCCAGATCGAACCAAATGGGGCGTTGGTTGTGTCTATTGCTGCCGGCGTTGATCTGGCCACCTTAAGCCACTATTTACATCAGCATCAACGGTTGATCCGCGTCATGCCCAATACGCCGGCCCAGGTGGGTTTAGGCGTCAGCGGCGTGTATGCACCCGCTCACGTTAATGCCGATGATCGAGAAATGGCTGAAAGCATGATGGCTGCAGTGGGTGAGGTGATTCGTTTAGAAGAGGAAGACCAAATCCACGCCATTACCAGCATCAGCGGCAGTGGCCCTGCTTATGTGTTTTATTTACTCAATGCATTGGCTCAAGGGGCTCAGGCACAAGGCTTTGATGCCGATACGGCGCGGCAGCTGAGCTTGGCCACGTTTAAAGGAGCAGTGGCCTTAGCTGAGCAAAGCGGCGAAGATTTTGGCGTGCTGCAGCAAAAGGTGACTTCAAAAGGCGGCACGACTCATGAAGCCATCGTGACCTTTACCGAGCGAGGAGTGGATGAAGGCATTAAGGCGGGCGTCGAAGCGTGTCGCAAACGCTCCGAAGCCATGCAGGCTGAATTCAAACAAGGGTAACCATGTTATTTTTAAAATTTATATTGCGAACCGGTGCCGATATTTTCGGTCTGATCTGCTTTATGCGCTTTTTTTTACAGATTGCCAAGATTCATTACGGCCATCAGTTGGCCCAGTTTTGCGTGAAGGGTTCTAACTGGATCGTGCTGCCGCTGCGCCGAGGCTTGCCCGCCATTAAACAGTGGGATACGGCTTCGGTGATGGCGGCGTGGGTGGTTTATTTTGTCTCATTTACACTCATCACGGTGTTGGGCATTATAGAAGGCGGTCATTTTAGTGGTAAATTGGTGTTATTTAACGTATTAATATCGGTACTCATGACGATTAAATCAGCGGCCTATGTGTTTATTGGTGCCTTGCTGTTGCAAGCCATACTCAGCATGACGGCGCCGACAGCCGATATCTTGCCTGCCTTACATCGTTTAACCGCCAAAAGCCGGGCGCCTTTTCATTTTTTACGCCTAGGGCAGTTCGATTTTTCGGGTACTGTGGTATTGTTGATTCTACTGTGGCTAACCGGCACCATTTTGCCGCTTCTGACTAGGCTCTTGGAAGGTTATTTATTTGTGTAATTAGAAGTAGTTAATAATAAAGATTTCAGGTAAGATCAAAAAAAATTAACCTTAGTTTTATTGCATAAAATACGGTTTTTTTTGATAAAAACTAACATTAATTGGTTGTGTATTGTGGTACGATGCGCAACTTTGGCATATAGGGCATCGTTCAGCCTCAGGCTGGGCCCTAAAATGTTTACTTAGAAGAGGTGGAAGCATTATGGCTAAATTAACCGAACAAGACATTGTCAACTGGAATGGCTCAGAAGACGATTACATGAATGAAGATCACTTAGAGTTTTTCAAAGAACTTTTGATTAGCTTACAAGAAGAAATGATTCATAACGCCAACGCAACAACCAATCATCTGAAAGAGCAAGTGTCTACGCCAGATCCTGCGGACCGAGCGACTCAAGAAGAAGAATACGCTTTGGAGTTGCGTACCCGCGATCGTGAGCGCAAGTTGCTGGTGAAGCTGCAAGCGTCTTTACGTCAAATTGAAGACGGCAGCTACGGCTTCTGTGTGGATACGGGTGAGCCGATTGGCTTGCGCCGCCTATTGGCGCGGCCAACCGCCACTTTATCTCTAGAAGCGCAAGAGCGTCGCGAACAAATGAAAAAACAGTTTGCCGGTTAAATCACCGTCAGCAGTTCCGAAAAAAACGACTCGATAGAATGCGAGTCGTTTTTTTGTGCTTTTTAAAAGTAAAACCATTAAAATGATTCACTTAATTATTAATAATAAAGGGCCATTATGTTCCGGTTGTTTGAACGATTGATTAACCCCTATCCCAAAAAAGCCCCCAGTATTCCGCCTAAAGCTTTTTTTGCCTTTATTTGGCACTGTACGGAAGGCGTGCGTGGCCACATTGCCCTCATGAGCATTTGTTCCATTTTCTTTGGTATGTTTGAAGCCGCGTTATTTGCTATGCTGGGTCAGGTTGTTGACTGGTTGGCCAATACCAGCCCTGCTCGGCTGTGGCAGGACGAAGGCAAAAACATCATGATCCTCACGGCCATCATCATCGGCAGTATTGGCCTGGTGTCGGTACAAAGCATTTTGAAGCACCAGACCTTGATGAGCAACTTCCCAATGCGCCTGCGCTGGAACTTCCATCGCCTGATGTTGAACCAAAGCATGCATTTTTTCCAAGACGAGTTTGCTGGGCGCATTTCGGCCAAAGTGTTACAAACTGCTTTAGCCGTACGCGACGTGTGCTTAATTTTGACCGACATCATGGTGTTCATCCTGATTTACTTTGTCACCATGATTACCGTGGTCGGTGGTTTTAATACCCAAATGTTGTGGCCATTTTTGGCTTGGCTGGTGCTGTATGTCGCCGCGCTCTACTGGTTTGTGCCGCGCCTTGGACGGGTGTCTAAACATCAGGCCGACACGCGTTCATTGATGTCTGGGCGCATTACCGATGCCTACACCAACATCACCACGGTGAAGCTGTTCTCTCATTCTGGTAAAGAGGCCGATTACGCCAAAAGTGCTATGGATTCGTTCTTAGAGGCCGCTAAAGCCCAAATGCGCTTAATCAGCGGCATTGAAATCGTGAACCATATTTTAAGCGTGGGCCTGATTTTAAGCTCGGCTGGTATCGCACTGTGGTTGTGGTCACAGGGTCAAGTAGGCGTCGGCGCCGTGGCGGCGGCCACGGCCATGGCTTTACGTTTAAACGGCACGTCACATTGGATTATGTGGGAAATGACCTCGCTGTTTGAAAATGTGGGTACGGTTGAGGATGGCATCACCACCTTGACCCGTGAAGCCAAAGTGCAAGATCGCCCAGAGGCGGTGACCTTAAACGTACAGCAAGGGGAAGTCGTGTTTGAAAACGTGGGTTTTCGCTACGATAAAACTCAGCCGCGTGGCCTGATTCATGAACTTAGCCTACGCATTGAGGCCGGTGAAAAAATTGGCCTAGTGGGACGCTCAGGTGCCGGTAAATCCACGCTGATTAATTTATTGCTGCGCTTTCATGACATCGACTTTGGCCAGATTCGTATTGATGGCCAAGACATTGCCCAGGTTAGCCAAGACAGCCTACGCGGCCAAATTGGCATGGTGACCCAAGACACCTCGTTATTACACCGAAGCATTCGCGACAATATTATGTATGGCCGGCCTGATGCCAGTGAGGCCGAGATGATTGCGGCAGCTAAAAAAGCCGAGGCCCATGAGTTTATTATGGCCTTAAGCGACCCCCAAGGCCGTACGGGGTACGACGTGATGGTGGGCGAGCGGGGCATTAAGCTGTCTGGTGGTCAGCGTCAACGCATCGCCATTGCACGGGTGATGCTCAAAGACGCACCGATCTTACTCTTGGATGAGGCCACCAGCGCTTTAGATTCAGAAGTAGAGCACGCCATTCAAACCAGCCTGTATCAGTTGATGCAGGGTAAAACCGTGGTGGCGATTGCGCATCGCTTGTCGACCATTGCCGCCATGGATAGGCTGATTGTGTTGGATCAGGGCAAGATTGTTGAAGAAGGTAGCCATCAGCAATTATTGGCCAATGGTGGGCTGTATGCCCAGCTGTGGTCACATCAAAGTGGCGGCTTTTTGCCTGAGTAAGTAAAGCCTTTAAGAGGCAGCCCAAACCGCTTTAACCTAAGGGTTGAAGCGGTTTTTTTATGGCCATTTAACGCATAGCCCTAGGGCATTGATATAAGGCAACCCATTGGTTAATTAAATAGCCCTTTGAAAAACAAGCGTTTTTTTGTGATAGACTTAAGCGTTTATAATCAATATGGATAAGCATGCAAACAGATAAACCACAACAAACCGCATCGGTTGATCTGGCTAAGCCCGTGATCGATACCAGTATTGACCGTTTTACCTTTTACGGGGTGATTGTGATTTTACTCAGCGTGACGCTGCCCTTGGTGTTTTTTCCCACCCAAGGAGCCGAATGGGTCGCTTATGTGAAAGGGTTTGTCACTCAGAAGCTTGGGGTGATGTATTTGGGTATGGGGGTTTTATCGGTGATCTTCGTCACCTATATTGCGTTTTCCGACATTGGCAACATTAAGGCCGGTAAGCCAGAAGACGAGGTTGAGTTTAAAACGGCGTCCTGGGCCTCTATGCTGTTTTGTGCCGGTATTGGCGCCAGTATTTTGTATTGGGGCCTGATTGAATGGGCCTATTATTATCAAAGCCCACCGTTCGATCTCGTGCCGCGTTCGCCTGACGCCATCCGTTGGGCGTCGACCTACGGCATCTTTCACTGGGGGCCTGTGGCCTGGGCCATTTATCTGGTGCCCGCCATTCCCATCGCCTATTTCTACCACGTCCGCAATAAGCCCATCTTAAAAGTCAGCCAATGCTTGGCGCCAATCTTAGGCGATAAGCTGGCGGCTAGCCGCTGGGGCCGAACCGTTGACGTCTTTTTTGTGTTTGGCATGATCGGCGGTGGGGCAACGACTCTGGGCTTGGCTACACCGATGATTACCGAAGGCCTGCATGAACTCTTTGGCGTGCCCAAGGAGTTATGGGTACAGCTGTTGGTATTGTTATTTACCACGTTGATCTTTGCCTACAGTGCCTATCAAGGCATTAAAGGGGGGATTCAGTTTTTATCCAACATTAACTTTTATCTGGCCATCGCTTTCTTGCTGTTTGTGCTGGTAGTGGGCCCGACGGTGTTTATGCTCAACGTGGGCCTTGAAAGCCTAGGTCGTTCGATTAGCAATATGTTCCGCATGATGACATGGGTGGGCTCCTTCGGTGAGTTTACCGAACACGGCTTTAAGCGCACCACCTTCCCACAAGATTGGACCGTGTTTTACTGGGCCTGGTGGCTGGTGTTTGCGCCCACTATCGGCCTTTTTATTGCCCGCATTTCTAAAGGCCGCACCATTCGCCAAATTGTAGTCGGTTCCATCTTCTTCGGCAGCCTAGGCTGTTCGCTGTTTTTCATCATCTTGGGTAACTATGGTCTATACCTACAGTTAACCGGTGCCTTAGACGTGGTGACGATCTTGAATGAAGTCAGCCCAACGGCCGCGATTTTTGCTATTTTGCACACCTTGCCGATGGCCAAGCTGGTCGTGGCCGTGTTTACGCTCTTGGCCATTATTTTTACCGCCACTACGTTTGACTCGATTTCTTACATTCTAGCGGCAGTGGTGCAAAAAGAGGTGGATGATGAACCTCATCGTTGGAACCGATTGTTCTGGGCCTTCGCGCTGTGCTTTATGCCGGCTGTGCTGATGTTCTTTGGGGATTTAGCCACGCTGCAAACGGCGTCTATTTTCTCGGGGGCTCCGCTGATCATCATCATGAGTGCCATGATGGTGGCCACCATTAAAGCTGCTAAGTATGATTTACACTTTCAGCCTGACTATAGCTTGAAGACGATTCACATTGAAGAGATCGCCGAAACGGCGCCGTGGCAAGAGGGAGAAACCTCAACCGCGCCTGAGGGCTCTGTATTGCATACAGAGGCCGTCTACGAGGCGATCAGACAGCAACAGTGTGATGAGGCTGCTTGCGCTGAGGAAGACGCCGCCGCAGGCTCTAGTGGCGATGAGCCGTCCGATCAAGCGCCGAAAAGCTAGGTTTGTGATGTAGAAGGGAAGGAACGCTGCTGAAGGGCAGCGTTTTTTTTGTTTATACTATATATAGCTTAAAAATAGCTCATTCACTTT
>JAGNTR010000086.1 GCA_017987415.1 Neisseriaceae bacterium | reverse complement strand
TTCTGAGCAGCCCCGGGTAAGAAATGTCCTGGCACCACAACTTCCGGCTGTAGCGCGATGATGCTGCGTAATGTTTCACGCCAATGCTGGCGCGCCGCAGGCGTTTGCGCATCAGCCAACCATACGTGCATATTGTTGCCGTAAACCACCACACCGCCCACCACGGCTTTTAATGATGGCACCCACAAATAGGTTTCTGCCGGATTAGCCCCATTCAGCCCTTTAACCTCAATGCGCTCACCGTCAACGGTAAAATGGTCTGCCTTTAATACTTGAGGCACCACAATGTGCTTAGGGGCATTCTCTTTCATCATCGGTGCCCAATAAGCCACTTTACCCGCCTGAGTGGCGTTAATGGCGGCCACCGTCGCTGGCGTAGCCACAATCTTAGCCTGCGGGAACGCAGCCTGAATCACGTCCAAACCGAAATAGAAATCTGGATCAGAATGACTGATGTAAACCGTTGTCAAACGCTTACCGGTGGCCTTAATTTGCTGCACCAAAGCCTCGGCATCATTTTTTTGAAATTGCGCGTCGATTAAGGCAACCTCTGTCGATCCGCTGATGATGTTAGACGAAACGGGAAAAACGCTTTCCTCACCGGGATTGTAAACCGACAACCGCAGCTGCGCCGCCATACTCAGGCTCATGGCCGTCGCCAAAATGGTACTCAACAAAACTTTCTGAATCATCATGCTTCACTCACTATTCTGTTTAATTAACTAAATAAATCAATGCAGCCATTATAAGTTGCATGATTTGGTTAAAAAACCGCATAATATGCACCAGTCTGTTTCATAAAACGAGCAAATCAAGCCATGGACCGCATCTTAGCCGCCAAAGTCTTTCTCACCATTGTCGAAAAAGGCAGCCTCTCTGCCGCTGCCGACACCCTCGATATGTCGCGCGCCATGGTCACGCGCCATTTAGCCACCATGGAGCGCTGGGCCAAAGCACGACTCCTCCATCGCAGCACTCGCAAGCTCACCCTCACCGACGCCGGTGAACAGGCCTTATTACGCTGTGAGAAGATCTTGGCGCTGGCCACTGAAATCGACCTGATTGAAGACCAAAATGCCCATCAACTCCATGGCTTACTGCGTATCAGCTGCTCCCAGTCGCTTGCTCAATCCGCGATTGCGCCTGCGATCACCCAATTTTTAAGCCAGCACCCTGGGCTACGCATTGATTTAAACATCGATAATCAGGCCGTCAACCTCATTGAATCGCGCATCGACTTAGCGCTGCGCATTACCAATGATCTAGACCCCAATATCATTGCGAAACCCTTAGCCACCTGCCATTCCATCGTTTGCGCCACCCCCAGTTATTTAGCCACCCACGGCACACCACATAGTCTAGCCGAGCTTAGTCAACACAATTGCCTGACCTATTCTTATTTCGGTAAAAGCCTATGGGCCTTTCAGCACGTGCAACGCCAAGAGCCAGAAGCCGTATTGGTGAGCGGCAACCTCAGCGCTAACGAATCCGTCGTGCTTTTAAGCGCCACCCTAGCCCATGCCGGCATCAGCCTACAACCTGCTTACTCGGTTAGAAGCGCCATCGACAGCGGCACCATCGTGGCGCTTCTAACCGACTACCAACCACAGCCACTGGGTATTTATGGCCTTTATACCTCACGCAAGCATATGCCACAGGCGCTACGCGCACTGTTGGATTTTTTGAGTGCCTGGTTTCAGAATCATCCCCTGTGACGCGCAACAATATTGCAAAAGCATAAAAAAGGCATTACACTAAAAGCCTAAATGACCTCAGCCAAAGCAGGCTAACCATGTGGTTTAATCTCTTAAAGCCACCGTTTGAAGTAGACACCTTAAACGCTTGGGCCCACTTTATTGAAGACATCGCCAAAGTCGCCTTAATCGCGCTGCCGGTTGTACTCTATGGCGACAGCTCAAACATAGCAAAAACCCTTAATGCCATCCTCCTACTCTTCATCAGCTACGGCAGCCTATTATTGAGTCGACGCATTCGCCAATATCGGCTGCATCAAACAGGAGCTTCATCATGACTCTAGGTTTAATCATCTTAGCAAGCCTCGTAGCTGGCGCACTCTATGCGTTTGAGCGGGCCACCAAAAACCAGCCCTAACAACACAAAAAGCCCACCGCTTACGGTGGGCTTTAATAAATATTCAACCTTGATGATGGCTTATCGCATGACGCTTACCTTTTATAGCCAACAGCTGGCCCTAGAATCGGGCCTAGGCTGATGGTCGGTTGAAGCGACCCATACGAGAAAAACAATCGTCTAAAGGAGACGCGAACGCATCCATCGTTCATTACAGGCCGTTCACCTGTACTTGGCCAGAAATACTCAACGACACCTGCTCATTACCTGGTTCAGCATCCATCACTGCCATCTCATCCATTGCCGGCGCTGCGGCACGCATCATTTTAGGGGCATAGCCAGCATTATAAGAAGCGGGCGTAGAGCCCATGTCGATGTTCACAATACGATAGCCTTTACCGCCTAGGCCTTTAGCGATGTGGTTGGCCTTATAGCGAAAGCGCTCAATGGCCGTGGTCATCAAATCTTCTTCAAAAGACTTCATTTTCTTATCAGAAACTGAATAATGCATATTTTGAATCTGAGCCTGCCCTTGCACCGTCGCAATAAGCTTGTTTAAAGCTTGAAAATCTTGGCTTTTCAAGCTAATAGTGGCCTGATCGTACCAAATGGTTTGATCTTTTTTATTGTTACTCGGGTAGCTGCTACGGCCGCTCACGGCCACTTCTACCTTAGGATAGGCCTTGGCTTGAGCCAATACCTGATTCATCTTTTTGGTGACTGCCTGCGCGATCACGGCAGGATCGCGACCTTCTTCACGTACAGACAAACGCACGTTTAACGTATCACGCACCACCTCTTTGCTGACTTGCTCGTTAATCGACACAACGTTGTAATTAAGGCCTTCAGCCATCACGCTTTGGGCGCTCACGCCCAAACCCAGCAAAACAGGAACCAATAGTTTTTTCTTCATGGTGCTTTCACTTTCTGTGTATTTTAGTCTGATGTTAACGTGTGTCACGCACGTCAGTTTACCGTCATTTAGTCAATTGCTGACCAATAAAGTTCCTTTACTTACAACTGCACCCTATTTCTGTAACAGATCATTGCTATTTATGCCACAAGTCGGTGCAGGCTGCTGACTTTTCTCATTAACGTGTATACTCTAGGCTCAAACCAATAGGTTGTCGACTAAGCATCCAACCACGTTACCAGCGTCTCTCAGGAGCAAATCATGATCAGTATTTTTGATATATTTAAAGTTGGCCTTGGCCCTTCTAGTTCACACACCGTCGGCCCCATGAAGGCCGCCGTCGCTTTTGTTGACCTACTGCAACAAACCCAAAATCTCGCGGCCACCGAGCGAATTGCCGTTGAGGTATACGGCTCATTGGCCCTAACCGGCATGGGCCACGCGACCTTTGACGCCCTATTGCTGGGCCTAGAAGGCAGCTTACCCCACGACATCGACCTCAACAGCATTTCCGAACGCCTTGAGCAAATCAACAGCCAAGGCCAGCTACAGCTGACGCCCGAAAAAAGCATCCACTTTGAAGTCGCGCGCGACCTGGTGATTTGCGTCACCGAATCGCTGCCGAAACACCCAAATGGTCTGTGCTTTATTGCCTACGATGATCAGGAAAACAAGCTTCTTAGCCAGGTGTACTACTCCATCGGTGGCGGCTTCATCGTTACTGACGAAGCCTTCGGTCAAGAAAATGCCGACGCTGTCGCCGTACCTTATCCGTTCAGCAACGCCACCGAACTGTTTGCGCTGTGCGCCGAACATCAACTCAGCGTGAGCGAGCTGGTCATGGCCAATGAGGTTGCGCTTTCTGGCCGCGATGAAGCAGCAGTAAAAGCCGGCATTCGCCAAATCAAAGACGTGATGTTCGCCTGCATCGACCGCGGCCTCACCATTAAAGGCATCTTACCCGGCGGCCTTAAAGTTACCCGCCGCGCGCCGGCCTTGGCCGAAAAAATCTCGGCGCTGCGTGAGAATGGCCAGATCAATACCCAGCTTTGGCCCATGGTCTACGCCATGGCCGTGAATGAAGAAAACGCGGCCGGTGGCCGTGTGGTGACGGCACCCACTAACGGCGCGGCCGGCATCATTCCTTCTGTGCTGAAGTATTTTGCCACCTTCCACCCCAATGCCGACGAAGACACGATTGCCGACTTTTTATTAACCGCCGGCGTGATTGGCATCCTCTATAAAAATAATGCATCCATCTCTGGCGCCGACGTTGGCTGCCAAGGCGAAGTAGGCGTGGCCTGCTCCATGGCCGCCGGTGCTTTTTCAGCCGTCAGCGGCGGCACCCTGGCTCAAATCGAAAACGCTGCAGAAATGGCCATGGAACATCATCTAGGCCTCACCTGCGACCCCGTTGCCGGCTTGGTGCAAATCCCCTGCATTGAACGCAACGGCATTGCCGCCGAAAAAGCCATTAAGCTGGGCGCGCTCTCGCTACTGGAAGACGGCACCCATAAAAAAGTGACCTTAGACATGGTCATCAAAACCATGCTGCAAACCGGCCGCGACATGAAGTCAACCTATAAAGAAACGTCCTTAGCCGGCTTAGCCACCACACTGAAACAAAAAGCGATTGCGGTTTCGGTCAGCGTGATTGAATGCTAAACCCACGCTAGTCCAAGCCAGCAAAAAAATAGCCTACCGATGTCATCCATCGGTAGGCTATATTGATTGTGCGTTGGCTTATTCGGCCGCAGGCGCCGAACGGCGAATGCGTTCGCCCGGCAAGGGCATTTGTGCCCATTTCACAATATTCGCTACTTCATACTCATTCAGCTCATAGAACTGGCCACGCTTCAAGCGCGCAGGCAGGCCGATGGGGCCAAAGCGAGTACGCACTAGGCGGCTAACGGTTAACTCTTGGCTTTCAAAGATACGGCGCACTTCACGGTTACGGCCTTCTTTAATCACCACGTTATACCATTTATTCACGCCTTCACCACCTTGTTCTTGCATGCGCTCGACCTTAGCTGGACCATCTTCCAACTCAATGCCTTCACATAAAAGCTTCATGGTGTCAGTGCTGACCTCACCCAAAATACGCACAGCGTATTCACGCTCAACCTCAAAGCTTGGATGGGCAAATCGATTCACCAACTCGCCAGAGGTCGTTAGAATCAACAGGCCACTGGTGTTTACGTCCAAACGGCCAATGGCCACCCAACGCGAGCTATTGGCCTGCGGCAGACGGTCAAAAATGGTCACGCGGCCTTGTGGGTCATCGCGGCTCACAATTTCGCCTTCTTGTTTATAGTACAGCAAAATACGGGGCAGACGGTCGGGCCACTTCACATTGACCTGCTTACCTTTTACCGTCACACGGTCACGTGGGTGGACCTTATCGCCTAAGACGGCCACGTGGCCATTGATGTTGACTAGGCCTTGCTTAATCCAATCTTCCATTTCGCGACGTGAGCCCACGCCAGAGGCAGCTAAGGCTTTTTGTAGGCGCATCGGCTCTAAGCGGTCTAAATCGGTGCGTTTTTCTTTAAGGTTACGGGCACGGTCTTTGATTTCTTGATTGGGGCTACGAACCACCAAACGCTTAGCACGGGTGGTACGCTGCTTGGGCGCACGCGCAGAAGTTGCCTCTGCCACAGGGCGTTCGCCTTGGCGTTTGGTTTCAATGGAATCAAAGGTTTCGCTGCTGCGTGGACCGCTGCGGCGTTGCTGAGCAGAACCGATGTTTAGGCTTTCAACGCTACGAGGACCGCTGCGTCGTTTGGTGGCTGCGCCAGGGGCAGCCGGTTTCGATCGGCCAGGGGCCGCGTTTCTTTTTGACATGAGTCTTTCCTTAAGCAATAAAAGGGATCTTTTATTCTTCTTCTGCGGCGTGGTTAGCGGCAGGTGGGGTTATGTCGGGCAAAACCAATTCACCCAACTCTGTTAATGGCGGCAAATGAGTTAAATCATCCAAGCCTAAATCCATTAAAAACTGCGGGGTCGTCGCCCAAAGTGCGGGACGGCCCAATACTTCTTTGTGGCCAATCACTTCGATCCAGCCACGCTCACTCAGGGTTTGCATCACTTGGGTGGATACATTGACGCCACGAATGGCCTCAATATCACCCCGAGTAGCCGGTTGTTGATACGCAATAATGGCTAAGGTTTCCAGTACCGCTCGCGAATAACGTGGTGCCTTTTCAGGCTCCAGTTTTTCTTTGAGTTCGCTAAAAGCCTCAGCCACTATTTGAAAACGCCAACCTTCGACGGTGTGGACCAACCGTAATGCGCGCTCAGACCAGCGCGCTTGCAGGTTAGCCAACACGTCTACCAAAGCATCTTGTGGCAATGTTGGGGTCCATAACTGTCGCAACTGCTTATCCGTCAACGGGCTTTCGCTGGTCAACAGGGCTGCTTCAATTAAGGTTTCAACAGTCACACTCATGCATGGTTTCCGAATAAAGTTCGTTTATTTTACACCAAATGCCTCAGGACAACAGCTTTTTTATTGGTTGCGCTGCTGCTCTGCGGCCACGGCGGCGCCCACATCCATCCCAAACAGTTCAGTCACGTCTGCCTCATCAAACACGTAGGCCTTGTGACAAAAATCACAGTTGATTTGAATGCTGCCTTGCTCGTTCAGCACGCTGCCGACTTCTTCTCCACCGATCAGCAACAGCATGTCGCTGACTTTTTGCTGCGAGCAAGTGCACGCAAAGGCCACGTCTTCTGCCTCAAATAGGCGCGGTGGGCTTTCGTGGTATAAGCGATACAACACGGTTTCTGCCGGCAAGGTCAACAGCTCCTCAGCCTTCACAGTTTGGGTTAAGGCCTCAAGATTTTGCCATTCGTTCGGATCTTCAAACGCCTCTTGCGGTAATTTTTGCAACAACAAACCTGCAACGGCTTGATCCGAATGCGCCAGGCTGATGTGGGTGGCCAACTGTTCCGACTGCTTCATATAGTCCATCAACATCTGGGCAATGCTGTCGCCACTTAAGGCCACAATGCCCTGCCACTGCTCCCCACCCTTAGGCTGAAGCGTCATCACAAACACGCCACCTTCGCCCAACAGGCTTTTTAAATCGGCATCGTCTGCGGGCGTCTGGCTATCATCCCAACGTGCGGTTGCGCGACAGGTGTGGTCGCTG
This sequence comes from Neisseriaceae bacterium, assembly GCA_017987415.1. GTDB lineage: Bacteria > Pseudomonadota > Gammaproteobacteria > Burkholderiales > Neisseriaceae > JAGNPU01. The sequence continues at coordinate 3,964 of JAGNTR010000086.1, read as the reverse complement.
GTGGCTTCCACCACCAACATTTTCAACACGCCTTGGCCTTGCACCTGAAGGATTAGCTGGCCGTCAAATTTAAGGTTACTGGCCAACAGCACGCCAGCCGCCAAGAGCTCCCCAAGCGCTTTTTCAATGGCTTTGGGATAGGCTTTTTGCTGCAAGATGTCTTGCCAAACATTATTTAACTGTACATGAATGCCGCGCACTGGCGCATGATCGAACAAAAAGCGTTGTTTTTGGTTTAAATTTTCCATGATTATTCTTTAACTGTGTGAGGCGTAAGCGCTAAGGGATTAATATAAGGCCTAAGGCGTATTTTTCAATACGCAGGCCATCAAGCCTCTGGCGCCAGCGCTTTCAAGGTAAAACTTTCTAGCGGCATGCCGGTGCTGACGTCAAATTCGGCACCTGCGTGAACGCCCAGCTCGGCCAAGGCCTTAGCCGTCATTTGCTCTTGCTCATAAGCCGCATACATCGCCCCCATGGCAAATTTCCTACCGCTGCCAATCGACCAAAAGCGTTTAAATTGGTACACTTCGCGCATAGGATACACGCCATAAATACCGCTTTCATTGGCGATCAAGAGCATCATCTGGCTGGATTCATAGGGATCATCTTCCTCTTCTTCCGGTCGCAAAAAGAAATGCTCTTTCAGTTTTGGGTGTAGCTTACAAAAAGTATTAAAAATATTTTCGCGGCCCATTAAATCGGCTTTTTTCACCGTTTTTAAGGCCGCACGCAGCACCAAGTCATGGGCAGCACTGCCTGCAATGGCAATGTAGCTGCCTTTATGCTTCATGATTTTGCTACAATAATGATCATAGCGCTGACTCAAACGCTGATCGTCCCCAAACGTGGTTTGGGTATCGGCAGCAATCGCGATTTGATTTTGTTTGTGTACGATTGTAATGGTCGTCATAAGGTTTATGATGCTTTACGCTTTAGGTTAGAAAAGAGGGTTTTATGTGTCAATTACTGGGTATGAATTGTAACACGCCTACCGATATTGTTTTTTCTTTTGAAGGCTTTCGGCGCCGTGGCGGCCTCACCGACCACCATGCCGATGGCTTTGGCATCGCTTTTTTTGAAGGTCGCGGGGTGCGTATGTTCCACGACGACCAGCCCAGCGCCTCATCCCCAGTGGCCGACTTAATCAAGCAATATCAGATCAAGTCTGAAAACGTCATTGCCCACATTCGCAAAGCCACCCAAGGCGAAGTCATGTTGGCCAACACCCATCCCTTCGTGCGTGAGCTATGGGGCCAGTACTGGGTGTTTGCCCACAACGGCAACCTAGAAGACTATCATCCTGTTAACTCGGGGCGATACACGCCGGTAGGCACGACCGACTCTGAAGCCGCTTTTTGCGACCTCATGAACCATTTGGCCGAGCGTTTTGAGGCCCAGCCAGACGAAGCCAGCCTGTTCGCTGCGGTTCAAGAAAAAACGGCCCAGATCCGCCCCCACGGGACGTTTAACTTTATGTTGTCCAATGGCGTGGTGTTTTTTGCCCACGCCACGACCCATCTTCATTACATTATTCGCCAGGCGCCGTTTGGTGAAGCCCGACTCGTTGACGACGATGTCCAGGTTGATTTCGCTCATTACACCACGCCCAACGATCGAGTAGCAGTGATCGCCACCCAACCCTTAACCCTCAATGAAGCGTGGACGCCGGTGTTGGAAAACGAGCTATTACTGTTTAAAGATGGCCAGGTCATTCACAAGGCCCTGACTTAATCATGCTCACCACACCACCGCTCGCGCCTAAATTAATTCAGGCCCTCAAGCAAGATGGGGTTTCTAATCGCGCCGAACTGATCGAGCTAGGCGCCGTTAGCGCCTTTTTATGCCTTAAAGCTCAGGGCCTCACCTTAACCCACTCGGCACTGTGGGCCCTCGCCGCCAGCGCCAAAGCCTGCACGCCAGAGCAAATCAACGCTGAGGAGCGCGCCGAGCTATTGCAGCAGCTAAAACAACACCCACCGGTGGCACCGCGTCCTAGTGCGGCAGAGATGGCATATTTTTTGGGGTTAGCGCAAGAAGAGGCCGAATTAGCCTTTGCCGCCAATGAAGTGCCGGTGGGCGCCATTGTGGTCAAAAATGGCGTGGTGATTGGCCGCGGTTTTAATCAATGCATCAGCAACCACTATGTGGCCCAGCATGCTGAACTGGTGGCCCTCGCAGAGGCCAGCGCCGCCCTTGACAATTACCGTCTCGACGACTGCGACCTTTATGTGACCCTAGAGCCTTGCCCCATGTGCGCCAGCGCCCTCACTCAGGCGCGTATTCGCCGCGTGATCTACGCCGCAACCGAGCCCAAAATGGGCGCCGCCGGCAGCGCCATCAACCTGTTCCACCACCCGCTCAATAAACACACCGCCATCTTTGGCCCCATCCCTACCGCGAATGAAGCCTCTGTTGCACTCTTACAGGCTTTTTTTCAGCGCCAGCGCCAGCAACGTTAAGCCTTATTGGTAATAATCGATCTGATAGCCCTTGGCCGCCAGCATGGCCAAGACGCTGTCTGGCCCCACTAAGTGTAAGGCCCCAACCACCACTAAAGTGGACTGCTTTTCCTCACCCATCCATGCTTCAATCTGCGGCACCCAGGCGCGGTTACGCGCCGTCAACAAAGCGTCGTAAAAGGCAGCAAAAACAGGCTGTTTGAGGTCGGCCAAAAACGGCGCCAACGTCTCGGTGTCGCCGGCATAAACAGCATCAACCAAAATGCTGATGTCTTTATCTGGGTTCTCCAGATCCGCCAGCATATTCTGAATCAGCACATTGCCATCAATGGCCTGTAAGGTTTGCAAAGCCTGGCGCTGAACCGCCATGTCCTCTAAGGTAGCCATGGTTTTACCAGCTTGCTTGGCCCGGGCGTAGAGGATTTGATCAATCCCGTCTTTATAGCCGACTTGATTCAACACGGTCAACGGCAATAATACACTGGCCATGGCGGCGTCAAATTCACTGAAAAACTGCTGCGGTAGCTGCTGCTTGAATAATTTGGCCTGCCACTGTGCCCACACCTTAGGCGCTAGCGTTTGCTGTAGCGTGACGCCCGGGGGCAGCCGAAATGGCTGCAACAGATACTCTGTCGCTTCGGGTTGATTAGCCGCCTCAATATCCACCTCAAACACCACTCTATCCGCTGCTGCTAAGGCTCGATCATATTCTAGCGGCAACGGCAGCTGCGTGGGTTTTAACGCATGAATGCTGCCGGCCACAATCACTTCTTTGCCGTCTTTGTGCACGCGCCACACGCTGCTTTGCGCCTGCGCCCAAGCACTGACAAACAACCAGCCCAAACATAGCCATATTGATAACTGTTTCAACGCTCAGCCCTTTACTTGATTCATTCATGAAGTCCTCATTATAAGGCCAATACTCAACCTCAGCAGCTTTTAATAAGCTGCATTAACTATGGTTTGTTGGTATACCGTTCCTAACTGAAAACCATGGTTTATCGTATCATTCGCTATTTTTTTACACCTACAGCATAGGCCCTGAGGCGTAGGGTGGTGCAAAGCGTAGCGTGCCCACCGTTTTGAATCAAAAAATCATTAAATCATTTGTTTCAATGCTTCGGTTGTTTCGCTGTTACTCAATCGTTTTGTTTCGCCCCTTGGGCGACGTCATTTCTTTTGGATGTCCAAAAGAAACGAAGCAAAGAAAAAACACCCCACTTTATCCGCCCGCTACGCGGGTGCCCTCGTTGGCTCGCACAGTGCCGGCGGCAAGAACTCATATTTGAGCCTTCGGCCAAATACTCAGACATGCTTGCCTCAAAAGCCCCGGCCCTGCACGAACCGCCTCGGCGGCTAAAAAGGGGATGGTACTTCACCTACGGGAGACGTGGTGAGTTGTCATACAGGGTAGTGAAAGGCAATCTTCAATCAAGATCGAAATAACCGAAGCATTGGTGGTTTTTCATATTTGGATACCTCTGTATCAATCAACAAACCAT
>JAGNTR010000203.1 GCA_017987415.1 Neisseriaceae bacterium | reverse complement strand
GCGTCATGGCAGAAGTAGGTGAACGTGGCGCGGATCGCCACACGGCCAGCCACACACTGAATCTCTTTAAGAAATCAGGCTTCAAGGCCATATACCCAGCCAACCTAACCCAACTATGTTGTGGTCAACCTTTCGCCTCAGCCAAGGCCAACAGCGTGGCGGCCACAGCAGCCCAAGCACTGAATAACGCCCTATTACAGGCCTCAAAACAAGGTAAACATCCTGTTTACCTGGACAACGGCCCGTGCGCCTTACGCATTAAAGAAGCACAACAGCAAGGCCTGATCGACAGTCGGCTAGTCCTCTACGATGCCGCCTAATTTTTAAGCCAACACGTCTTACCCCAGCTCACCATCCATCAAACGCTGCCCCACTTGGCCCTACACATTCCCTGCTCGGCCAGCAAGATGCATACGGGCGCAGCATTAAAGCTGCTGGCTCAAGCCTGCACGGATACCCTCAGCGTACCCGATATTGCCTGCTGCGGTTTTGCTGGACTCAAAGGCTTTACCCTACCCGAACTCAACGCCAATGGACTACGTAATCTCCCCAGGCTCTTGCCATCGGCCTGTCAACATGGCGTGTCCATGAGTAAAACCTGTCAGGTTGGCCTAACCAGCCATTCCGGCCTGCCTTACCACAGCATCGAAGCCCTGCTCGATCAATGCAGTCGAGCTCCTTAAGTTTTGCAGTACTCCCTCTGCTTAAAGGAGATGCAACATGGTTTGGTCACAATCTTATACCCCGTTAGGGGGTAGCCTCGGCTGGTCGGCTCTGGCAGCTGTCATCCCGATCATATTCTTTTTTGCAGCCTTAACCGTCCTTAAACTCAAAGGCCACGTGGCGGCACTGGGCACCTTAATCCTCGCTCTTTTAGTGGCCATCATTGCCTATCAAATGCCCGCCAGCCTTGCTTTAAGTTCAGCACTGCACGGCTTTGTATATGGCTTGTGGCCCGTGGCATGGATCATCATCACCGCCGTCTTTTTGTATCGCATCACGGTCGAGTCTGGCCAGTTTGACATCATCCGAGCCTCCATCATTAGCGTCACTGCCGATCAGCGCATTCAGCTGCTCTTGGTCGGTTTCAGTTTTGGTGCTTTTCTAGAAGGCGCGGCGGGTTTTGGTGCGCCGGTGGCGATCACCGCCGCGCTATTAGTCGGCCTCGGCTTTAAGCCCCTCTACGCAGCAGGCCTATGCCTCATCGCCAACACCGCGCCCGTAGCCTTTGGCGCAATGGGTATTCCCATCACCGTGGCCGCACAAGTCTCAGGGCTAGACCCCTATGATGTCGGGCAACTGGCTGGGCGCCAGCTGCCGGTAATGTCCATCATCGTGCCTTTTTGGCTGATTGCCATGATGGACGGCTGGCGTGGATTGCGTCAAACGTGGCCGGCAGCCTTTGTCTGCGGCATCACCTTCGCCATCACCCAGTTTCTGACCGCTAACTTTATTGGCCACGAACTCCCCGATATTACGTCGGCACTGGTCAGCCTATTTGCCTTAACCGTATTCCTGCGTTACTGGCAGCCCAAAGAACGCTTTACCTTTGAAGGTATGCTCCCTGGCTTAGACACCAAGGCCGCCAGAGTACCCAGTGCTTTTAGCTTCGGCCAGCTGAGCCGAGCCTGGATGCCCTTCATCATCCTCACCGCCATGGTGGTGCTGTGGACCTTACCCAGCGTCAAGACGCTATTAGCCATGGGTACCCTGACGTTTGAGCTACCCATCAGCCACATGATTGCGAAAACCGCACCGATTGTAGCCGACGCCAGCACCTATTCAGTGGTGTACAGCTGGAACATCTTGGGTGCCGTAGGTACGGCCATTTTCATCACCGCGCTGATTTCATTAACCATCGTTGGCATGAAGCCGGCCACAGCCTGCCGGCTGTTCCTACAAAACCTCAATAATTTAAAATGGCCAGCTTTATCCATTGGTTTCGTATTGGCCTTTGCCTTTGTCGCCAATGATTCAGGTATGTCATCCACCATGGCCTTGGTTTTGGCCGGCACGGGTGTGGCCTTTCCATTTTTCTCACCGTTCTTAGGCTGGCTAGGCGTTTTTTTAACCGGTTCCGATACGTCTTCAAACGCCTTATTCGGCGCGCTACAGGGCAATACCGCCCACCAGATCGGCGTGTCTCCCGAGCTCCTTGTCGCGGCCAACACCACCGGCGGCGTCACCGGAAAAATGATCTCACCGCAGTCTATCTCGGTGGCTTGCGCGGCAGTGGGGCTGGTTGGGCAAGAATCCAGCTTGTTTCGCTTTACCTTAAAGCACAGCCTGATTTTCTGTACCTTCGTCGGTATCATGACGGTACTTCAAGCCTACGTCATGCCGTGGAGCATTATCTTATTTACCCGTTAAAAACCAGCTGCGCCACGACCTTCAAGGCGGGTGCAGCTGGCGCCCAACACTGCCCCATTTCTCTTATATCATCCACTAAAAGCGGTAAATCCTGACGCAGCCGAGCAAGGCCACATTGACAAACCGCGGTGCTGCTACTAGATTAACCCTCTATTTCCTGAATAAGCTGCCGCTGTCTGAGCACATCGACATGGAGCAGCACAAAAAAATAAAGCGTCCGAAAAGGAACAGCATGACCACCCCAAACCTCACCACGGTAAGCCTCAAAGGCCCAGAAATGACCCAAGAACACCCGATTGACGCTGCCCACCAGGCCTTTATCCAAGCGCTGGGCCAAGTATTACCCGCGGCGCAAATTCACAGCGATCTCATCAGCCGCTATGCCTATGGCACTGACGCCAGTTTTTATCGCTACGTACCCCAAGTGGTGGTGCGCGCCCACAACGAAACCGAAGTCCAAACCATCCTGCGCTTAGCCCAAAGCCATCAAGTCGCGGTGACCTTCCGCGCCTCAGGTACGTCGCTGTCTGGCCAGGCCTGCTCCCAATCCGTTTTGGTCTTGATGGGAGATGGCTTCCTGACCCAAGAAGTTTTAGACGACGGTCTCAGGATCAAATTAGGCCCCATGGTCATCGGCGCCGCCGCCAACCAAACCCTATTGCCATTTGGGCGTAAAATCGGCCCCGATCCAGCGTCGATCAATACCGCCCGCATTGGCGGCATCGCCGCTAACAACAGCAGTGGCATGTGCTGCGGCACGCGCGCCAATAGTTACCACACCCTAGACAGCCTGCGTATAGTGTTCGCCGACGGCGCCATTTTGGATACAGCTGATCAGGCCAGCATCGATGTCTTTAGGCACAGCCACGGTCCATTATTGAACCAAGTACAGACACTGGCGCAAAACATTAAGGAAAATCCCGCCTTAGCCGAGCGCGTGCGGCATAAGTACCGCATGAAAAACACCACAGGCTACGGCATCAATGCCTTACTGGATTTTGACGACCCCATCGACATGCTCACCCATCTGATGATTGG
>JAGNTR010000085.1 GCA_017987415.1 Neisseriaceae bacterium | reverse complement strand
GAGAAAGAGGCTGCCGGCATGATGGTTAACTATTTATATGAGCTGCCAAAAATTGAAGCGCGCAGCCAGCAGTATTCTGAACGAGGCACCGTGGCGCTGTCGCGTCCAGTGCAAAAATTACTCAAGTAGGCTGCCTACGAGCGGCCTAGATTAAACCCTACTGAGGCGGCAACCTGCCCCCAGTACCCATGATTGAATAAAAGGAGCTTGACGATGGAACAAAAAATTGCAGTGGTGACCGGTGCGCACGGTGGTTTGGGCGAAGCTATGTGTAAAGCCTTGATTGAACAAGGCCGTAAAGTGATTGGCACCTATTATCCGGGCGCTGAAACCGAAGCCGCGGCTTTGGCTTGGCAAAAAGACATGCAGGCGGCGGGTTTTGAGCTGGCTCTGTACGCGCTTGACGTGACCGACGCCGATGCCTGCGTGGCGTTTTATGCTCAAGCGCAAGCCGAGCATGGCCCTGTAAGCATCTTGGTGAACAACGCCGGCATTACCCGTGACGCACCAGTGAAGCGCATGAAAGTTGAGCAATGGCGCGCCGTCATCGACACCAACCTAAGCGCTATGTTCAATATGGTTCAGCCCGTGTTTGACGCCATGTGTACTCAAGGCTGGGGCCGCATCGTGAACATTTCTTCTTTAAACGGTGAAAAAGGCCAGTTTGGTCAAGCCAACTATGCTGCGGCTAAAGCGGGCGTGTATGGCTTAACCAAATCTTTGGCGCAAGAGGGCGCACGTAAAGGCGTGACCGCCAACGCCGTGTCTCCTGGCTACATCGACACGCCGATGGTGCGCCAAGTACCGGAAGACATCTTGAACAAGATCATTGCTGGGGTACCTGTAGGCCGCTTGGGCACGCCTGAAGACATTTCACGCGCCGTGGCCTTCTTGACCGCTGACGATGCAGGCTTCATGACCGGTACCAATTTGTCGATTAACGGCGGCCAATACATGTAAGGAGTAGTTGACCATGGCATACCAAGCCCCTATCAGCGACATGCTGTTTGTGCTGAATGATTTACACGACTTTGCCGCCGTGGTCGACGCTTGCGCCTGTGAAGACGCGAGTGCCGATCTAGTTGAGGCGATTCTGGAAGAGGGCGGCAAGCTGGCCGCCGAAGTGATTGCGCCCTTGAACCACAGCGGCGACATGGCGGGCGTGACCTTAGACGGTGACGGCCGCATCACCACCCCCGCAGGGTTTAAAGAGGCCTACCAAGCCTTTGTTGACGGCGGCTGGGGCGGCATTCAGTTTGGCAGCGACTATGAAGGCCAAGGCCTACCGTTTGCGCTGGCCACGCCGATTCAAGAAATGATTCACGCCGCCAATATGGCGTGGGGCTTGTGTCCATTGTTGACTCAAGGCGCGGTTGAGGCGATTGAGCAAAACGCCTCAGCGGCCCTTAAAGAAACGTTTTTACCCAATATGGTGAGCGCTCGCTGGAGCGGCACCATGAACTTGACCGAGCCTCAGGCTGGGTCTGACTTATCGAATATCCGCACCACGGCCAAGGCCGAGGGCGATCATTACTTGATTCAAGGCCAAAAGTGCTTCATCACCTGGGGTGAGCACGACATGGCCGAAAACATCGTGCATCTGGTCTTGGCCAGATTACCGGGGGCACCTGAAGGCGTGCGCGGTATTTCGCTGTTTTTAGTGCCCAAAATCATGGTCAACGCCGACGGCAGCCTGGGCGAGGCCAACGACTGTCGCGTGCTGTCGATTGAGCACAAAATGGGCATCCACGCCAGCCCAACCTGTGTGATGAGCTTTGGCGACAACGGCGGCGCCGTGGGCTATTTAGTCGGTGCTGAAAACCGTGGTCTGGCCTGCATGTTCACCATGATGAACAATGCCCGCCTCACCGTTGGCCTGCAAGGCGTGTCGATTTCAGAGCGTGCTTATCAGCATGCCTTGGCCTATAGCCAAGAGCGGGTTCAGGGCGTGGCACCAGGCTTTAGCGAACCGGGCCCCATCATTCGCCATCCCGACGTGCGCCGTATGCTGCTGTTGATGCGCAGCTTAACCGAAGCCGGTCGCGCCTTGGCCTATTTGGCCTGTCGCGAAGTGGATTTAGCCAAGCATGTCGCCGATCCTGACGCCTTAGCCCGCCATCAGCGGCGCTTGGACTTACTCACGCCCTTGGTGAAGGGCTGGTGTACCGAGATGGCGCAAGAGGTGACGGCTTTAGGCGTACAGTGCCACGGCGGCAGCGGCTTTGTGGAAGAGGCCGGCGCGGCGCAGCATCAGCGCGATGCGCGCATTTTGCCGATTTACGAAGGCACCAACGGCATTCAGGCCATGGACTTAGTGGGCCGTAAGGTGTTGCGCGATCAGGGCTTGGCGATGAATGAGCTGCTGGCAGAAATGCAGCAAGACGCCGCCGCGTGGTCAGGCCTGGCCGCGATTGACGGTGCCTATGTGGCCTTGTTTGGCCAGTCGCTACAGGCGCTGGAAGCGGCGACGGCAACGCTATTATCCCAAGGCGAAGCCGACCCTAACTTGCCGGGTGCTATGGCGTTTAACTATTTAATGCTGGCGTCAACAGTGGTGACTTCGTGGCAGATGCTGCGCGCTTGGGCACTGGTGGCGGATGAGACGCGCAGCGCGCATCTGTCGGAACCGTTTAAACGCAGCAAGCAACACACCTGTGGTTTTTACCTGGCCCACGTTTTGCCTCGCTATTTGGCGTATGCGCAAATCATCGCCTTTGGCAGCAAAGACGTGATGGCCTTGGCTGAGGCTGATTTTTAAGCCACCACAGACAATCTAAGCAGCGCACGGATAATAAACCATAATAGAGGAGAACGTGATGTTGATTAATGGCCAATGGCGTTTAGCCGAAAACCGCTTTTCGGTTCACAACCCAGCCACCGGTGCGTGGCTGGGGGATGTGGGCGACGCCACCCCTGCCGATATTGAGGCGGCGATCGCCGCCGCCCACCAGGCTTTTCCCGCCTGGTCGGGCACCAACCCTTATGAACGTGCCCGTCTATTAGGCGAGGCGCACCGCCTGATGCTGGCGCAAAAAACCGAGCTGGCTGAGCTCATGAGCCAAGAGCAGGGCAAGCCCTTGAAGGCGGCTCTGAACGAGGTGCAGTACGGCGCCGATTTTTTGAGCTGGTATGCCGAGGAGGCTAAGCGCATCTATGGCGAGACCATTCCATCTGGCCGTGATAATCAGCGCTTTTTGGTACAGCACCAGGCCGTCGGCGTGGTCGGTGCCATCACGCCTTGGAATTATCCGATTTCCATGATTACCCGAAAGCTGGCGCCAGCCTTAGCGGCCGGCTGTACCGTGGTGCTGAAACCGGCCGAAAGCACACCGTTGTGCGCCGTGGCGATGATGAAAATCTTTGAAGCCGCTGGCTTTCCTGCCGGCGTGGTGAATTTAATCACCGTGAGTCGTCCCGACGCGGTTGGCGAGGCGTTTTGCCAAGACCCCAGAATACAAAAACTGACCTTCACCGGCTCTACGGCCGTGGGTAAAAAGCTGAATGCGCTCGCTGCGGCCCATTTAAAGCGGGTGTCGCTAGAGTTGGGTGGCCATGCGCCGGCTATTGTGTGTGCCGATGCCGACCCAGTACATGCGGCCAAAGGCTTGGCGCTGGTGAAATTCCTGAATGCCGGCCAGGCCTGCATCAGCCCTAACCGTCTGTTTGTGCATCAAGACATCATGGCGCCTTTTTTGGCCGAGCTGGTGAAACGCGTGAGCGCACTTAAAGCAGGGCCAGGCCTAGAGCCGGGCAACAGCATTGGCCCCCTCATCAATGCAGCTGCGCTGAATAAGGTTGATGCTCAGGTCAAAGACGCTGTGGCCAAAGGCGCCACGCTGCTGTGCGGCGGCCAACGGCTGCTGCATGACGGGCTTGATCAAGGCTATTTCTATGCGCCCACGGTGTTGGCGGGCGTGACTGAGGAGATGCGTATTTACCGTGAAGAAACCTTTGGCCCAGTGGCCGCCGTGTTGGCATTTGATTCGGAAGAAGCGGTCTTGCGCCAAGCCAACGACACCCAATATGGGTTGGCGGCCTATGTGTATACAGAACAATTGGCGCGCGCCATGCGGTTATTTGAAGGCTTGCGCTTTGGCATTATTGGACTAAACGACATTAACCCCACCAGTGCGGCGGCGCCATTTGGCGGCATGCAGCACAGTGGTTTAGGACGAGAAGGAGGACGTGCAGGCATTCATGAATATTTAGAAACCAAGTTAGCAGGCATGGTGATTTAGCAGTTGATATAGAGGAAATAAACTTAAAACGAAAAAACTTATAGGTGACGCAGTGGAACGCGCGCATCTGGAGGGTCATAACAATGAGCATTAAAAAACGTGCCGATGGCGCAGAACAGCCGTACTCTTTGGGCATTCTGAAGCTTAGACTACCCTTTATTCACTACAAACTGGAGATTCCCGATATTTTACAGGGCATGATTTTATGCGTCGTGCCCTTGAGCATCACGGCTTTAATGACCCAAATCTTGGGCATTCCGTTCGAGATTGCAGTGGCGTTTGTGGTCTTGAACAACTTCTTATACTTAATGCACACCAGCTTTGGTGATCCCTCTGTTGCAGGCTGGATTACCGCAGGGCTGCCGCTCTATGTGGCCTTCCTATTGGGCTATCCCGAAGGTGAGGCGCGCATCTTGGCGCTGATTGCCTTACAGCTCACGCTGGCGGTGATTTTCCTAGGACTGGGGGTGTTTAAAGGCGCCGACGCGATGGTGAAACGCATGCCGGAGTCGATTAAGGCGGGGATTTTGATTGGCGCGGGCGTGTCGTCGATTATTTCTCAATTTGGCACCGATGGCCGCATTTGGAGCATGCCGATCACCGGCCTGTTTGGCTCTGCCTTTGCCTTCTTTATGCTGTTTTCGGAAACCGCTGCGCCGCTGCGTAAACGTTATCCCTTATTCCGCTACGTGGCCCAATACGGTATTGCCGTACCGTTCTTGGTGGCCTATGTGTTCGGGATTGTGATCGGTGAAGTGGCCATGCCCACCTTAGAATGGGGCGTGGTGTCGTTCCCGGTTACAGAAATCATCCAGAACTACTCGGTGTTTGGTCTAGGCCTGCCGTCGCTACAGTATTTTATTGATGCGCTGCCTTTGGCTTTTGCCGCCTACATCATTGCCTTTGGTGACATTTTGGTGATCGACTCTATGTTTAAACGTGCTGATGAAGCGCGTCCAGACGAGAAATTAACCTTTAGCCCGCAGCGTAACAGCATTATTTGTGCCATTCGTAACTTTATTCACGGCATGGTGGCACCAATGTTGGGCTTGTCTGGTCCGTCTTGGACCGGCGGTCAGGTTTTGGTGATCAATCGCTACGCCAGTAATCCGCGTAAAGTGGTCGACAGCTATTGGGGCGGTGCCACCAGCTTGTTCTGGGGCATGAGTATCGCCATGATGTTTGTGCCGATTGTGTCTTTACTCAAGCCTGGCTTAAACTTAGGCATGGTGATCACTTTGCTGATTCAGGGCTATTTATGTGGTTATTTGGCTATTGAAATGTTGGCCAATCGCAGCAATGTGGAGCGCGGCGTGGCCATCATGATCGGCGCCATCTTGGCGGTGAAGGGCGCGACCTGGGGTTTAGGCATTGGGATTGTGCTGTACATCTTATTAGAGCGCAATTGGCTGCAAGGCCGTGGCGAGCCTAGCGGCGAGCCTGAGCATGAGACGAAGGAATCTTGAGCATGGGAGTACACAGCATGAACGCAATCAACCGTTTTAACGACGCTTTGCCGCCCAATCCGGCCAACTTCTCAGCCTTGACGCCGCTGACCTTCTTGCGCCGCAGCGCCATGGCGCACCGCGATCGCTTGGCCGTGATTCACGGCCCGGTTCAGCGCACTTGGGGGGAAACCTATGCACGCTGTCGCCAAATGGCAGATGCTTTGGCCCAGCAAGGCATTGGCACGGGCGACGTGGTGTCGACGCTGTTGCCCAATGTGCCGGAAATGTTGGAGCTACATTTTGCCGTGGCGATGGTGGGCGGGGTGTTGAACACCATGAATACCCGCTTAGACGCTAAGACGCTGGCCTACATCTTGGATCACAGCGGCACCAAGGTGTTGTTTACCGATAAGGAGTTTCACGCCACGGCCAGCGGTGCTTTGGCCAGCTGCCAGCAAAAACCGCTGGTGGTAGACGTTGATGACGTGAATTACAGCGGCGGGGCCCTCATTGGCAGCATCGACTACGAAACCTTGCGGGCTAAGGGCAGCGTGGATTATGCCTATGCCGAAGTGGCCGACGAATGGCAGGCCATCTCACTGAACTACACCTCGGGCACCACCGGCCAGCCTAAGGGCGTGGTTTACCACCATCGTGGTGCTCACCTCAATGCCTTAAGCAATATCATCGGCATTGGGCTGTTGCCAGGATCGGTGTATTTGTGGACGCTGCCGATGTTTCACTGCAACGGCTGGTGTTACCCTTGGGCGGTAGCGGCGATTGCCGGCACCAGCGTGTGCCTGCGTCAGCCACGGCCGGAAGCGATTTTTAACGCCATCGCCACTCATAAAGTCACGCATATGTGTGCTGCACCCATCGTGCTCAACATGATGGTGAATGCCCCGAAAGAAGTGCAAAAGCCGTTCGACCATGCGGTTAAAATCGCCACTGGCGGCGCGGCACCGGCTTCGGCCACCATTGCCAAAATGGAGGCCTTGGGCATTAACGTGGTGCACCTGTATGGCTTAACCGAAACCTATGGGCCAAGCTTGGTGTGCGAGCCTCAAGACGATTGGGTGGGGCTAGACGCCACCCAAAAAGCCACCAAAATGGCGCGCCAAGGCGTGTATTCCTTATCCATGAGCGACATGAAGGTGGCCGACGAGGAAGGGCGCGCCGTGCCTAAAGATGGCGACACCGTGGGTGAGTTATGGGTACGCGGCAACAGCGTGATGAAAGGGTATTTAGACAATCCTGCCGAAACCGCCAAAGCCTTTGAACAGGATTGGTTTCACACGGGTGATGTGGGTGTGTGGTACGAAGATGGCTATGTGCAGATTCGCGATCGCTCTAAGGACATCATTATTTCGGGGGGCGAAAATATTTCCAGCCTTGAAGTAGAAAATGCCTTATACAACCATCCTGCCATTTTGGAAGTGGCCGTAGTGGCTGCGCCCGACGACTATTGGGGCGAAGTGCCTTGTGCCTTCATTACCTTGAAGTCAGGTCAAGAGCAGGTCACCAAAGACGACATCGTGGCCTATTGCCGTGAACATTTAGCCAGCTTTAAAGTGGTGAAAAAAGTGGTGTTCACCGAGGACATCCCGAAAACCTCAACCGGTAAGATCCAGAAAAAGGTGTTGCGGGCGATGTTGGTGGAAGAAGAACCTAAGTAAGCTTGGTTTGAGATAAGCCGCCTGCGGGCGGCTTTTTTGTGGCTGCATCGCGTCGGGCGGGTAAAGCGCAGCCTATCCACCGATTGACTGAATCCCCCTGACAGCACCAGCCCACGGGCTATAGGCCGTTTTGTCAAAATAATCGAAAATCATGCGATGTCTTGAGAAGGGTGATATAGTCATGATTCTACACAAGGAGTTTATAACATGAGTTACGATAAAATCAGACGGCAAGAACTCATAGAACAATATGAGGCAGACGCACAGTTTCGGGCCCAATATGCCCAGCTGCAAGAGGCTTTTTTCAAGGCATTCGTGCATGCGCAAAAGTTAGTTGACGGCGGTACGGCCGCCATGCCAGAAGTGCATGGCGTATTGGAGCAGGCCAAACGAGGCTTCCCAGAAGACGTGGTCGAATACTTTACCTTAGAAGGCCGCGCCCGCGAATCCAAATAAGGCAGCCTAGGCCGGTAATCAACCATGCCCCCGCACAACGCAGATAGCGTGTTGGCGGGGGCATGGTCCATTCTGGCCGATTAAAAAGTGGCTTAATCCAGCTGAAACTGCTTGCGCAGGTTTTCCAACTGCTGCAAACGGCTTTTGGTTTCTTCCCAGTCGCGGTTATTTAAGGCGGCGATCAGCGTGTCGATCAACAGCATCACTGACACGTTGGTGTCCCAGCCAGAACGCCCTTCAGTATAGGCGGTGAGCACGACGTCGGCCTGGCTGGCCACGGGCGATGTCCATTGGTCGGTGATGAGGACAATGCGGCATTTACGCTCTTTTGCCAGCGTCACCAAGGTGGCCAACTCAGGCCAATAGCGGCGAATATCAAACACAATCAACACATCATTTTTACCCATGTCGACGATGTGCTCAACCCAGGTTCTGGGCATCGGGCGCAATAGCGACACCTGCGGGCGGATGGCCTGTAGGTGATGGCCGAAATATTCGGCCAAAGAGCCGGTGATGTAGCCACCGATGATCCATAAGCGATGGCGTGGTTGGCCCAGCCACTCGACCACGGTTTCAAAATCAGCCAGCAATAAATGCTCGGCCGTCTGTTGCAATAACTGCTGAATATTATTGATAAACCCATGCGCAAAGCCTTGGTTGTCGGTCATGAGGTTGGGATCGCGCCGCAAGAGCGGCGACTGTAGCTTGGCGTCTAGCTCTGCGCGCAGCGCCTCTTGGAAGGCCACATAGCCATTAAAGCCGAGCTTGGCGACCAGACGCAATACGGTGGGGCCGCTGGCGGCAGATTTTTGCGCCAGTTGGGCGATGGTCTCGAGGCCGGCGAGTGGATATTGATTCAGTAACACACGGGCGACTTTGCGTTCAGCCGGTGTGTAAGCGTTGTAATCTTCGCGCAAACGCACGGCTATGGTGTTGTTGGGCATAGGCGCTTTCATCTTCAAACATGACGGGATGATTGCATTATATCGCTTTTAAGGGGCGTGACCGCAACGTTTGGAATTTTTATTCCAAATTGTTCTTGATTTTATCAAATATAATGTTTATTCTATTTTCAAAGGGGCGAAGATACGCCCGTAAAACGTAGAAAAACCCTTAAAAACAAAGGAGATTTACATGGAAACAGAGGTTAAGGCCAACCGCGAACGTGCTGTGGCTGATTTACGTCAACTGATTGCCGATCGCGAGATTAAACACGTTAAAGTGGGCTTTTTTGATCTGGATGGCGTGATGGCGGGCAAGTTCATGGCGACCGAGAAGTTCTTATCGGCATTAGACAATCATTTTGCGTTCTGCGACGTGGTGTTTGGCTGGGACGTCAACGATGAGCTGTTTGACAACATCAATCTATCGGGCTGGGCCACGGGCTACGCCGATGCTCAAGTGCAGCTATTGCCTGAGCTATGGCGCGAGCTACCGCTAGAGCAGGGCACGATCTTGGTGCCGGGGCAAATTATTGGCCACATGAAGCCGCTGTGTCCGCGACAAATTCTGAATAAAGTATTGGCGCGTGCTCAGGAGATGGGTTTTGAAACCGCAGCCGGCTTTGAATATGAAATGCTGGTCACCAATGAGTCGCATGAATCCTTACGCGCCCGCGATTTTTACGAGCCCATTCCTCTGGGGCATGGCCCGTTTGGTTATTCCATTTTGCGTACCGGCGTGAACAATGATTTTTATGAAGGCCTTTTAGGCGTGTGTAACCACATGCAAATTCCAGTAGAAAGCTTCCATGAAGAAACGGGCCCAGGCCAGCTAGAAGTGGCCCTTCAGGTGATGGAAACCCATTTGGCTGCCGATAATGCGGCCTTGTTTAAAACCTATTCTAAAGTATTGGCACAAAAGCAGGGCCGCATGGTGTCGTTCATGGCTAAGTGGCATCAAGATCATGCGGGTCAGGGTGGTCATGTACACGTGTCGCTCAAACGCTCTGATGGCAGCAGCGCTTTTTACGACGATACTCAGCCGGGCAACATCAGCCAGGAGATGCGCTGGTTTGTCGGCGGCTTACAGAACATGGCGGCCGATTTAATGGCCATTCATGCACCGACCATCAACAGCTATCGCCGTTTGGTGCCCGGCTATTGGGCGCCGACCTCTGCCTTATGGGGCTTAGATAACCGCACCACGGCGATTCGCGCCATCAGCGGCAGCCCTAAATCACAGCGTATTGAATATCGAGTGCCAGGGGCAGACTGCAATCCTTATCTGGTGGCGGCCGCCATTTTTGCTGCCGGCCTACACGGCATTGCCAATCAGATTGAGCCAGATGCCGCCTATAAGGGCAACGCCTATGCAGCGACGCCGCCGCCAGAATTAACGCTGCCGCGTAGCCTATGGGATGCGGCTCAGCGGCTACGCGCCTCAGACACGGCGCGTGAATGGCTGGGCGATGACTTTGTGGATCATTACGCCAGCACCCGCGAATGGGAAGAGCGAGAGTTTCAAAAACACGTCAGCGATTGGGAACGCCGTCGCTATTTTGAAATTATTTAAACGATATGGTCTCGATAGACCCCTAAGGATTGAATATGAAGCAAACATTTACCGTGGTTTCACCTATTGATGGGCAAGCGCTTTACACCAAAAACTACGCCGATAAAGCCGGTATTGATGCGGCCATTGCCGCCGCTAAAAGTGCCCAAGGGGGCTGGAACAACACGCCGCTGGCCGAACGCAAGCGCTTGATTGGTGCCGCCATTGATTGGCTGGTGGCTCATCAAGATGACGTTGCCCACACCATTACCCAAAGCATGGGCCGCCCGATTAGCCAATCGCCGGGCGAGGTCAGGGGTTTAGAGGAACGCGCCCGCCACATGTTGGCGATTGCCGAAGAGGCGTTAGCCGATGTGGTGCCGGCTGAAAAAGTAGGGTTCAAGCGCTTTTTACGGCACGAGCCGGTGGGCACGGTCTTGGTGGTGGCGCCTTGGAATTATCCTTTTTTAACCGCAGTCAACAGCATTGTGCCCGCGCTGGCGGCAGGGAATGTGGTGTTGCTGAAACACTCCTCACAAACGCCGGCCGTGGCCGAATGGTTTCAAGCCGCGTTTGATGCGGCAGGCCTGCCTGCCGGCGTGTTTCAGCATCTACATTTAAGCCATCAGGATACAGATGCCTTATTGCGCTCTGAGGCAGTAGATTTTGTGGCCTTTACCGGCTCGGTGAGCGGCGGCCATCAGGTACAGGCCGCGCTCAGCCAGCGCTTTATTGGCGCCGGCTTGGAGCTTGGCGGTAAAGACCCTGCCTACGTTCGGGCCGATGCCGATGTGGCCGTTGCGGCCGAAAACTTAGTCGATGGCGCCTTCTTTAATTCTGGCCAGTCTTGCTG
>JAGNTR010000084.1 GCA_017987415.1 Neisseriaceae bacterium | reverse complement strand
TAACCGATTTAGACCTGAACCAAAGTCAGGTGAACTTTCCTGCCGTTACCCAGGCAAAGCAATACGCCACTTTAGAGGTTGCGACCTTAGCGGGCGCAGGCTTGTTCAACATGCACACGGGCATTGTAGAGGGTGAGAGCGACAAAGTACGGGTAACGGCGTCGTCTGCCGGCCAGCATCAAGTGGCGCTGCCTAACCAAGGCTCTGCCGATACCAATGGTCAGGAAGTCATCACCCTCATTCACACGCCAGACGGTGAGGCCACCTTTAGTCTAAAGAACGAGGTTGAGTTGGGCGGTTACTTATATCGCCTGCAAAAGAATGACAATGACCGCGATTGGTCATTGGTGTCGTCAGGCTTGGCACCTCAGCCCGACCCTGACCCAGACCCAGACCCAGACCCGGATCCAGATCCAGGCCCGAATCCCGATCCTGGCCCAGGTCCGAACCCAGACCCGGGGCCTGGCCCAGATCCTGGTCCATCGATTACCACGACGGCAGATGCGGCGGCGAACAGTATGGTCGCCGCGTACTTAGCTAACTATGTTGAAAACCAAAGCCTGCTGAAGCGGTTAGGTGATTTACGGGCGGCAACAGCGCCTCAGGCGGTATGGACACGCGCCTATGGTGGCAAGATGGACGCTTTTAGTTCGGGTTTGTTGCAGGGCTTTGACATGCGCTATAAAGGTTTTCAGCTCGGCTTTGATCGACAGGTGTTCCAGAATGATGACGCCCGTCTGTACCTAGGTGCCGCACTGGGCTTGCTGGACAGCGACCAAGATTATCGACGGGGTTCTGGCTCATTAAAGAGCTATAGTGCCGCACTGTATGGGACGTATTTGACCGATCAGCAGTTCTATACCGACATGGTGCTTAAGTTTGCGCGGGTGAAGAATGAATTTGACGTTCGAGACAGCGCCCACAATCATGTAGATGGCGATGCGCGCGCGAACACGGTGTCGCTATCTGCCGAAGTGGGTCAACGTTTTTACTGGGGGCCAACGCAAAACCAGTGGTACATCACACCACAGGCGCAGCTGACGCTGTCTCGTTTGGCGGGCATGACCCATCATGGTTCTAATGGCTTAACCGTCAGCGTCGATAATCGACACTCGGTGCTAGGGCGAGTGGGGACTGAAATAGGCTATGACCTGCCTCAGGCCACGAACCCAACCAGCATTTATGCCAAAGTGTCATTTTTAAGAGAGTTTTCCAGCAGTGCGGAATATGCCCTGAATAACAGCAAACAACACCATTCTTTTAAAGGCAATTGGTGGCAGTTTGGTGTGGGCGTGAGCAGCCAAATCAATAAACGGCATCATGTGTTCGTCGATTTAGAAAGCAATCAGGGCCAACGCTTTGATCAACGGCAGCTGAACGCAGGCTATCGCTACGTATTTTAAAATATCCGCGCTAATCCCCGACCCCTATGACCTTTGAGGTGATAGGGGTTTTTTGTGTCCGGTGTGAAGGGCCGTCGGCCTATGGCTGTCATGGGTTCTGGTTGACGCGTGGTTTTTTGATGGTGGTTCGCGAGGGAGGAGCGGCCGCTTTTATTTTTAACAAATGATTTATAAATAAAGTCCTGCGTTGTGTTTTGGCAGTGGTTTTAGCCGGTTCTAACCAGATGGCCAGGAAATTTTTATCCCTCATAAGGGCCGATTTTTTCTTAAAATTATTGTTTATTATCTGATTGAAATTCAAAGTAAAAATAGCCCATAAAAAATAAGCGCACTTTTTATAAAAGTGCGCTTATTTTTGTATGTATTGTTTTATCTTTTTGATTTATTTGGCATTAATTTTATTTTCGATGCAATAAAACGGTCGTTTTTTTGCACTGTTCAAAAAGCTCAAAAATGTGCTTGGAATGCTTACTAATGATTCCTCGCAATGATTTTTGACTGGGGTGAAATATAGCACAATAAGTTTCCATGTTAATGATTTTTACATAAATTAACAGAGTGAAGGCTTGTTTTCATGGGCCATCAGAATAGCACTGATTATTTTTTAAATCCACATGCCTCTTAGGCCATATATTTTTAATTTTATATTGCAAATAAAAGGGGATTGATGATCTTTGATTCTCTGCATAAACACGTTGAAATACCTCATGCAAAAAAACGACCGTTTGTTTTCATGGATAAATAACGAGCCAACACGTTGGATGTTGGGGTTATCAACGTGGAGAAAAAATGAAAATTACTCAGATTGCCAACGTAGACACGCTGGTGTTTGCCCTTTGCGAAGATGGTTCGCTGTGGTCGATGGATGTGAAGGACCAACGCTGGCGTCGATGTGCAGACATTCAATCTCTGGCAGAAGTGCGTCAAAGCCGACAGGAAAAAATGCTTAAGTCTTTGAACTTATCCAATCGGACTTTTAGAGCATTAAGCAGTGCAGGGGTGGTCAATGTGCATCAGCTGATTAAGCTTTCAGTAAGGGATTTAAAGTCGATTCCTAGGCTGGGCGCAAAGTCAATTTATGAAATTGAAAATGCGCTAGGGCAGGTTGATGAAAAATTATATGACGATGGCGTTTTTTAGGCTTGTATCGAAAAGGGTTTCTGATAATGCATTAATGAGGCATGTCTTTATCGAGTGACCTTACTGATCATTGTCTTTTTTGTGGGTGTAGTCACTTCAGACAATCTATCAACTGGTAGATGTAATTTGTAAATTTAATATTAAGGAATTGTTATGAAAGTTAGTCAATTAGCCGCGTTAATGCTTGCCGCAGGTTTTGCCTCTACCGCTTTTGCTGCTGGTCAAGGTGGTGGTCAAATCGAATTTTATGGCGACATCATTGATGCACCTTGTTCGGTGAACCCAGACTCTATTGATCAACGCATCTCTATGGGCCAAATCAGCAACAAAGAGCTTAACGGCGGCAAGATCTCTCAAACCACTCGACGCTTCGAAATTAAGTTAGAAAACTGCAGCACCGAAACGTTAAAAACCGTTGAAGTGATGTTTGGTGGCACTGCCGACACGAAAGATTCTGACCTATTGGCTTTAGTGGGTACGGCTCAAGGCGCGGGCATTCGCTTGGTAGACAGCTCAAACACCCTAATCAAGCTAGGTCAAGCCACTCAGCCAACCCAGTTGGTGAATGGTAATAACACTTTGGTTTTTGGGGCGAACTTAAAGGGTAGTGATGCAGCAGTTGACGTGACCCCTGGTGACTTTACCGCCATCACCACCTTCGCATTAGAGTACAAATAACGGCGTGTAAACACGGCGTGCGCAACACGCCGTGTTTTTTGGAGAATGTGGCGATGAACATCAATTTTCTGTCTGGCTTGGGTTTGCTGTTGTGGTTGGTGCCAGCCTTGGTTTGGGGCGGCGAGCAAGGACGAGGACAGGTTGATTTTAATGGTGAAATTATGGAGGTGCCATGCAGTATCGACACCGCCAGCCTAGACCAAACCATTGATTACGGCGTGGTTTCGGCCCGCAGTATGCAGCCATTACGCAAAGCATTTGAGATTAAGCTAGTCGATTGCCAATTGGCCAGCCAGGTTAAGCCGGGCTACTTTTATCGTAAGGCCAATATTACCTTCTATGGCCAGCCTGCCGCCGAGGATCCAACCGCGCTCAGCGTGAGTGGCAAGGCCAAAGGATTAACCATCAAACTTCTTGACCAAAACCAGCAGCACATCATGTTGGGCGCAACACACCACGATTATGAGTTGGTGAACGGCGACAATCAGATCCGTTTTTTTACCGAATTGAACATCAGCCAACAGCGTCGCGAAGCGGGTGAGTTTCAGGCCCTGCTCCAGTTTATTGTGTCTTACTTATAAGTCATGAATCGACTGGCCCATTTGTGACCGTTGACTGTTTGATCCACCGTTTTTTTAGCCCCTTATTTGAAGATAGGTTTATCTGGTATGGCACAGTTATCGACACATTTAAAGACCGTCACGGCCTGCGTTTCCATGGCTTTTGCGTCAGGTTACGCCAGTGCGGCAGTCGAATTTAATACCGACATCCTTGATTTAGATGAGCGCAGTAGCGTCGATTTGTCACGCTTTTCTGAAGTGGGTTATGTCATGCCAGGCACTTATGTACTGGATGTGTACATCAACAAGCGGGTGGTGCCCCAGCAGCGCATTAACTACGTCAGCGTGGCTGGAAATGACAAAGAAACCATTGCCTGCTTGCCGGTGAGCATCATTCCCAAAATGCTGCTTAAAGACGAGGTGAAGGGCCTGATCAAAATTTCTGAAGATGGCCAGTGTGCCGACGTTTCAGCAATTGAGGGGGTGACCCTTTCGACCCATTTAGGCGAAGCAGCATTACGCGTGAACGTACCGCAGGCCTGGTTGAAATACAGTGATCCTGATTGGACACCGCCAGAGCTGTGGGAAGAGGGCATTCCTGGCGTCATGATTGATTATAACGTCACGGCCCGAAGCAATAAGGCCTACCAAGGCGACCGTAATCGCGACATCAGTGCCTACGGTACTGTGGGCCTGAATGTGGGCGCTTGGCGCTTGCGTGGCGACTACCAAAGCTACGAGCGTCGTGGCAATGGCCAGACCGAACGTGATTTTAGCTGGTCACAGATCTATGCCTATCGGGCCTTGCCGCAAATGGCCGCCAAACTCACCGTGGGTGAGCAGTATTTAGATTCAGATTTATTTGATGGGTTTCGTTATTTAGGCGCCAACCTTAAAACCGATGAGCGCATGCTGCCGCCTGCTTTGCAGGGCTATGCACCACGGGTACAGGGGGTGGCGTTGACCAACGCTACCGTGACGGTCAGCCAAGAAGGGCGCGTGATTTATAAAACCACCGTACCGGCTGGCCCGTTCATGATCCAAGACTTGAGTAGCTCCGTGCGCGGCAAGCTACAGGTGACGGTTGAGGGCGACGACGGACGCATTGAATCCTTTGAGGTCAGCACGGCCAGCATTCCCTACCTGACCAGGCCTGGGCAGGTACGCTACAACGTTTCCTTAGGTCGACCCGCCAACTTTGAGCATGAAATTGAAGGCCCCGTGATTGCCACTGGCGATTTTTCTTGGGGGGCGAGTAATGCATGGTCTTTGTTTGGCGGGGCCATCGCCAGCCAAGATTACAATGCCATGGCTTTAGGGGTGGGCCGCGACCTCAGTGTTTTAGGGGCGGTGTCTTTAGACGTGACCAAGTCTAATGCCAGCTTGCCCAACGGCAGAAAGATGACGGGCCACTCGTTTCGCTTTAACTATGCCAAGCGTTTTGATGAGTTAAATGGCCAGATTACTTTTGCAGGCTATCGGTTTTCTGAGCGACAGTTTATGACCGTCTCTCAGTTCCTCAGTGCTTATAACCAAGAAAATGAACAGTACAAACGCGACAAAGAGCTATACACCATCACTGGGAGCAAAACCTTTTGGGCCACAGAGCCCAAAAAAGCGGTGACCACTTATTTAAGCTACACCCGCCAAACCTATTGGGATGATCGGGCGCGCAATCGGCTCAGCCTATCAGCCAGTAAGCTGTTTTCTGTTGGTGGGCTAAAAAATGTTGCAGCGTCGTTTAATGCCTATAACAGCAAGCAGTATGGTGAAAACACCAAGGGTTTTATGTTGAATGTATCGGTGCCACTAGAAACGCGCCAACGGATTAATGTGGGCTATAGCCTGTCGAGCCAAGATGGTAAAGCCTCGCATAACGCTAACCTCAGCGGTGGTGAAGGCTACAACAGCTGGCAGGTGTCGGCTGGGCTGAGTCGTGATAACGATGCCAATATGCGCGGCTATTTTAACCGTCAAACCGCTGTGGCCATGGTTGGGGTCAACGCCGACTGGCAGCAAAAAGGCTATCAAAACGTGGGCCTGGAGATCCGTGGCGGCATTACCGCCACCTTGAAGGGCGTGGCACTGCATCCGAACAGCATCAATGGTGGCACACGAGTGTTGGTAGACACCGGCAAGGTGGCTGGCGTGCCGATTAACGAGGGCGCCGCCACCAGCAACCGTTTTGGTAAGGCCGTAGTGTCGGATGTGGTGAGCTACGTGGACACCCATACCCGTATTGATGTTGACCATTTAGCAGATGAGGTCGAAGCCCCTTTGGCCATGCTGGAAAGCACCTTAACCGAAGGCGCCATTGGCTATCGCAAGATGGACGTGGTGAAAGGCCTGAAAATGCTGGCGACCGTGACGATGGCTGGCGACGACACACCGCCGCCGTTCGGCGCCACGGTGGTCAATGAAAAGGGTAAGACCATTGCCGTCGTGACCGATGGCGGTTTGGTTTATCTGTCTGGGGTACAAGAGCACGAAAGCCTTAAGGTGGTATGGGGCGACGGCCAACAGTGTCAAATCACCGTACCGGTGGCCACGGTGGCATTTTCGAAAACCGTCCTCGCCTGTCAATAATTTATGTAAAAGGAAGCAGAATGAATAAACCATTGGGTTGGGTATTAATGTTGGGTGTTTTGATCAGTTCGGCAGCGCAAGCGGCCATCACCATCGACCGTACTAGGGTGGTGTATTCGGGCAACATGAATTCCGTCAGCATTAACCTCAGCAACGACAATAAAGAACTGCCTTTTTTGGCACAAACATGGTTAGAGGACATCAACTACCAAAAAATCAGCTCGCCTTTAGTGGCTCTGCCACCGTTACAGCGTATGGAGCCTGGTAGTAAAAGCGTGATCCGCGTGACCACATTGCCAGAGGCAGAATCCTTGCCACAAGACCGTGAAAGCCTGTTCTTTTTCAACGTCAGAGAAATACCACCAAAAAGTGACCGCAGTAATGTGTTACAGCTGGCCTTGCAAACGCGGGTTAAGCTATTTTATCGGCCGACTGCCATCGTGCCCAAGCGTGGCACCGTTTGGCAGGAGCAGCTGACGTTTCAGCGTGCCAACAATCAGCTTACGGTACAAAATCCTACGCCGTTTTACATTGTGATGACGGGCTTTGCCAATGACTTTAGAGCGCAAGGCGGCAAAGATTTGCCCGGCTTTGGCGGCTTAATGTTGGCCCCATTTGCCACCGAAATCATCTCGCTCAAGGCGCCTGTGCCCACCACCTTCGTCTTGGACTACATCAATGACTATGGCGGCCATCCTGAGCTTAAGTTTGTGTGCGATGCCCAGCAAAACTGTGTGGCGCAGCCAGAAGCCGCCACAAAAACGTAAGCTAATCTAGGTGTGTCATCACCATGCTGAATCAATACCGCGTTGGGTGTGCAAAGCGAAGCGTGCCTACCCAACATCATGGCACCGTAAGATCAGCCTTTTTATTACTTTGAGGTGGATGCGTCTTATCGATAAACCATGCTTTTAAAGGACATCATTATGAACCACCGCTCGCTGATTTATTTTTTCCTAGGCCTTTCTGGCTTTGCCAGTGCCGCCTCGGTGCCCGATGAGTACGTGTCTGGCAGCCTGGGTACGGTGCACATCGTGGGCACCTTGGTGAGCAGCACTTGCAGCCTGAGAATGGATTCGCTCGACCAGTCAATTGATCTAGGTGCCATTAGCGCTGCTGTGTTTCAACAGGCTGGCGCCAGAAGTGCAGGCGTGCCCATTCGTCTGCGGTTTTCTGACTGTCTGTTGGGCGCTTCTGAGCGTCGTGGGCCAGTTAGGCGGGCCGAACAGTTTAGCGCCCGAGCTGACGGCGTGGGGACCGACCTTTTTTTGAATGGTCAATACGGCATCACCGTGACCCTGTTGGGTGAGCCGGATGGCGCCAACCCGCAGTTGCTAAAGGTGGGGGGCGATGCCCGCGGGGTGGGGGTGCGCTTTACTGACCAACAGGGTCGGGCCATAAACCTCAATCAGGTCAATCAGGCTTATGTGCTTAATCCGGGCGAGAACCTATGGCTGTTTTATGCGGGCCTCGAGTCGACGCAGGCCGGGGTGCGTAGCGGCGAGTTCCAGTCGGTTGTGAACGTCCGCGTGAGCTATTTATAAGGAGGGCTAAGGATGAATATGCGCTGGATCCTCTTATGTGGAGCATGGGGTTTGCTGAGCCCGGTACAGGCCGATGCGATCTGGGACGAAAATCCACTGGAGCTCATTGGCTCTAAGGTTAATTTTAAAGGCACGGTCATCAAGCCTGCCTGTGAGCTAGAGGTAAGCTCAGAAAAGCAAATCGTGCAGCTGCGCGAAGTCGACGTCAAAATGTTGTACCAGACCGGTGAAGGGCTCAAGCAACCTTTTAGCATTCGCTTAGCCAACTGTGATGTCAGCGTGGTGAACGATGTGTCCGTGATGTTTACAGGCCCTGAAGATGGCGAGCTGCCTGGGCGGCTGCGGGTGAATGGTGCCGACGACGTCGCCATCGCCCTGTTTGCTCAAGAAAACTCGGACGAGCTGTTGCCGCTAGGGGAATGGACGCAGGCACAAGCCCTACACGCGGGCGGCAATGTGCTGCAGTTTAGCGCCCGTATTGAAGGACACCCCAGCGCCGTTCAGGCCAAGAACATCAAAACAGGTTCGTTTCAGGCCATCACCAACTTTACTTTGGAATACCGCTAATGAAACTTGCTTTAAGAATATTATTGATCAATGCCTTGTTGGGCGGTTTGGGGCCGTCGATGGCTTGGGCCGCGAGTCCAGGACAGGTTGAAGCTGCTAAGGGCTCGCCTAATGTATTCAATGTGACACTCAGGGACGGACAGTTAGCCAACGTGACCGGCAGTACGTATCGGTATGCTTTTAGGGTGGGGAATTCTTACCCTGGCATTATTTATTGTTCTCAGCCAAGTGAAACGTTAAGAGGAGAGGTGCTTTATCGTGCCTTGACGAGCCTGCCCGTTTCCGACCTTAATGGGGCTACTGGCTATCATCGCCTGAACGACTACATTGACGTGCGTATTGAGATGTATATCGCGGCGCCAGGTAATGTTGGGAATATGCATCAGGTGCCTTTTCTCGAACAGAGCAATAATATACGCGACACGGTTTTTCCAAGATGTAATACGGCCAATCCGCCCACGGCGACTTACCCTAGCTTTGGCTCTGGTAGGGAGGGCGCAGTGACCTTTAAGCTGCGTAAACCCATCATTAATGGTATTGATATCAATATGCGCGAAATCGTTGACATGTATGGCCGCGTTCGGATTCCTGGGGTCGCGACTGAATTTGGCGGCATGCCGATGGCCAGGGTGGTCATTGAAACAGCGTTGCTGCGGGTGCCGGATAAGTGCGTGGTGAATGGGGGTCGAGCCATTGAAGTGGATTTTAAAGACATCCCTCAGGCCCAGCTAGACGGCAGCCGCTATTCGAAAGCGATACCGGTTAATTATCAATGTGCTGGTGGCAGTTTTGATCAGGGCATGAAAGGCATCTCGATTGGCCTATCGGCTCGCCCATCGGCATTTTCTAATGATTACGTGGCCAGCAGCACCGATAATTTAGCCGTGGTGGTCAAGCATAAAGGACAGGTGGTTAGGCCCAATACGTTCACTAAAATGCCCATGACGGCAAACAACAGTGGCAATTGGGACTTAACAGCGGCACCGATTACCAATGGCGCAGACATTGCCTTGGGTGACTTTGCTGCTTCGGCCACGATCGTGATGGAGTTTAGTGAAGTGGATTAGCAAGTTGTTTTTAGGTGGGGTGACGTTGATGTGGCGCAGCTTAAAACGATGTTAACGGGGTAGGCTGTGCCAGAGCCTGAACCTGCATTAAGGTTCGGCTCGGCAATTGACACCTAGGTTTTTTTGTAATTTATTCGAGATGGTGGTTCTGGAAACCTTGTATTGGGTTGCGAGGTCGGTAATGCTGCTTTTTTGACAAAAAAACAGCTGGTTAATTTCTTTAATTTGGCGTTCGTTTAGCTTCGGGCGGCGTCCACCAATTCGCCCTCGGGCCTTTGCGGCGGCTAAGCCGGCGAAGGTGCGCTCGCGGATTAGGTTGCGTTCAAATTCGGCTAAGGCGGCAAAAATGTGAAAAATTAATTTGCCGGTATTGCTCTTGGTGTCGATTTTTTCGGACAGGCTTTCGAAGTAAATGGCCTTCTCTTCCAACATGGTAATGATGTTCACTAGGTCATTCACGCTTCGGCCCAAGCGGTCTAGCCGCCAAACGATGAGGCGATCACCAGCACGAAGCTGACTAAGGCAGAGATTGAGCTTGGGGCGTGCGTGGGCATTTTTACCGCTGGCCACTTCTTTATAAATTAGGGTGCAGCCCGCCTTGATTAGGGCATCCGTCTGTAAATCTAAGGTTTGGTCATCGGTTGATATCCTCGCATAGCCGATAATTCTTGGTGTCTTTTTCATAATCCTACCCCGTTAAAAGGTTGTGATTATAGAACAAAAAAAATGACTTTGTCGTCAATAAATTTTTATTAAACAGCTGTTTTTTATATAGTTTTTATAAATGTGCTTGATTACCTTGAATATATGGGCAATGATTTGTTGCTTATTGGGTCTGGTTAATTGATTGTTTGACCATCTTTATCCTTAAATAGAATATTCTAGGAACGTGAATCAATGACACGGCCACGGCATTGGTTGCGCTGGGTTTGGACGAAGAAAGAAAAGAGGCTCGCAGCCATAGGTGACCATGGCCAAAGCGAGTGTGAAAGAGGGTTGTGTCGTGGCGTGTGCTGCCGCAACTGAAAGCGGCAGCCGTGGTCGGCAGGGTCATCATTCATGGTTTTATTGCCATAATATGGCAATACATCACTGCATTTCCTGATTATGGAAATGATTGCAACTGTTTCCATAATCAGGAAATGTATGTTATGTTTTGACTCTATATAGTTAAACCCGTCTGGGCATTCGGAGATAAAGCATGAAACCCATCATTGTTATGGCAGATGTTGTTGCGAGCCGTAAGGTCTATGGTGAACAAACTCAGGCTTTGCTAAGAGATGTCGTGAGCAAAGTCAATCAGCATTTTCATGATCAAATAGAGTCTTATTTCACCATCACGTTAGGTGATGAATTTCAAGGGCTGGTTCAGAGCGTAGAGAGTGCCGTTTCTATTATGATTTATATCGAAGAGTTATTGGTTAGCTATCAGACCATGGCTTGGTATGACGATTACTTGAAGTTGCGTTACGTCGTCTCTGATGGCCAGATTAATAGTGAAATTCACCATGACATAGCGTACGAGATGAATGGCTTAGGACTCACTGCGGCTAGGGCGCAATTAGAGGACATGAAAAAAAGCAAGCAGCGTTTTCAGATTAGCCTAGAACGTGATCGAGCCACTGCTCAATTTTTAACCGATTTTTTTA
>JAGNTR010000202.1 GCA_017987415.1 Neisseriaceae bacterium | reverse complement strand
GCCATCGATTTGTGGCGTCAGGTGGCGCCACAGTTGGGGGACGACGTGCGCAAGTATTTAACCCAATTCAAGGGTTAGACACGGTTTTTTAAGTTTATTTTAAAGAAAAGCCCAGCATTTGCTGGGCTTTTTTGTGGGTGTGGGTAACTCTGTGGATAAGTCTGTGGGTTAGCTGTGAGGGAAAAGAGCTTTGAAGGCCGCAATGGCCGCGCGGTAGTCTTCTGCCTCGGTGACGCCGCGCACTACGGCCACGCTGCTCACGCCTGTGGACAGAACGCCGGGCGTGCGGTCTAAATCAATGCCGCCAATGGCCACGGTTGGGGTGTCGCCCGCTTGCTGTACATAGGCGCGTAGGCGCTCAAGGCCGCGCGGGCTGGCGCTCATTTTTTTGGTGGTGGTTGCGTAAATCGGGCCGCAGGCCACATAGCTTGGGTGAACGCTGAGGGCACGATCCATCTCTTCGGTGCTGTGGGTGCTTAAGCCTAGGCGTAGGCCGGCAGAGGCAATAGCGGCTAGGTCGGCCACGTCCATGTCTTCTTGGCCTAAGTGGACGCCGTAGGCGCCGCATTCGATGGCTAGCTGCCAATAGTCATTGACGAAAAACTGGCTGTTGCTGTTGCGGGTTAGATCAACGCAGGCTTGAATAGCGGTGCGTAAGTCTTCACCCTGTAAGTCTTTATTGCGTAGTTGAATGGTGTCGGCGCCAGCGTCAACGCAGCGAGCCACCCATTCGACGCTGGGTACCACGGCGTAAAAGCCTAAAGGCGCAATGCAAGGCGGAAAGTTAAACGGATTCATCATATAGATTCCTTGTGTGGGTAACGACGGAGCAAACGCCAAGCGGATGGCGCGCGCAGTCAGCGCAAGGCCCCAGTCGAGAAGGGCGCGACCCCGATTAGTGAGCCGCGCCCTCAGACGCTGCACGAGGCAGCGTGATTAGAAAAGAGGGATTACTGAGTGTGCCAAAAAGGCATGCCCACGGTGGGCGTACTGGCTTGAGCGGCTTGGCGCTCGGCCATTGGGCTGGCCAAATAAGCCGCTCGTCCGGCGCTGATGGCCTGGGCGAACGCTTGGGCCATCATGGCAGGGTCTCCAGCCTTAGACACGGCGGTGTTTAACAGCACCGCATCGAAGCCCCATTCCATGACTTGGCAGGCATGTGAGGGTAGGCCTATGCCGGCATCAATGATGAGGGGGGTATTGGGCAACCGCTGGCGCAATAGCTTTAGGCCGTAGGGGTTGACCGGGCCTTTACCCGTGCCAATGGGCGCCGCCCAAGGCATCAATACCTGACAGCCCACATCGAGTAAACGACGGCAGGCAACGAGGTCTTCGGTACAGTAAGGTAACACATAAAAGCCTTCTTTGATCAATTCTTCTGCCGCCAGGGCTAATTTTTGCATGTCGGGCTGGAGGGTGTCGTCGTCGCCTAAAAGCTCGAGCTTAATCCAGTTGGTGCCAAACACTTCGCGCGCCATATGAGCAGTGGTGATGGCTTCGGTGACGTCAAAGCAGCCAGCAGTGTTGGGCAATAGCGGGGCGTCCATGGCCTGTAATAAAGCCCAGAAGGCCTGACCATTTTCAGCGCCGACCACGCCTTGGCGACGCAGTGCCGTGGTGATCATGGCCGGTTGGGTCAGGGCCACGGCTTCTTGGAGTACGGTTGGGGAGGGGTAGCTGGCCGTGCCCAACAGCAATCGACTATTAAATGTGTGGCCATACAGCTTAAGGGTATCGTTCATGTGGCCTCCTTAGCCACCGACTACGGGCTGAACAACGTCGACATAGTCGTCGGCCTGCAGCCAGGTATCGGCATAGCGCCCTTTGGGCACAAAGGTTTTATTGAGGGCGACGGCAAATGGCGCTTGGGCGTCGATGGCGACTAGCAGTTCGGCCAAGCTGTAGCGTTCCGGTACGGTTTTGGCCTGATGGTTGAGGTAAATATTCATGGTTGCTTCATCCAGGTAAATAAATCAGGGCGGGGTTGGCTGTGGGCCCAGTCGGGCGTGATGCGCTGGTGTAGGCGGGCCAGAATCAGCTGAGCGGCAGCATCAACCACCACCGGCGCAATCAAAAAGCCGTGGCGGTAGAGGCCGTTAACGTCAATGATGGGGCTGTCGGCGTGGTGACGAATTTCCGGTAGGTGATGCGACAGGGTTGGCCGACAGTGGCTGCTCATGTCCAGAATGCGCGCTTCGGCAAAGGCTGGGTGCAAGGTGTGTAATGCCGACAGCAGCTCTAGGGCCGAGCGTACCGACACATTAGATCGGTCTTCGCTTTCCAGTTCGGTGGCGCCAATCACAAAGAGGCCGTTTTGCTTGGGCGCACAGTAAATGGGATAGCGCGGATGCAACAGCCGCACTGGGCGATTGAGCGACACCTCGGGTGCCGACACGCGCACCACTTCACCACGTATGCCGCGTAGGGTAGACGATTTTGTCGGCGATTGGACGGTGTTCCAGCGTTTTTTGGCGCCAAAGCCGCGGCAGTCCACGATGAGGGTTGCTGGCTGAGGCAGCGCATCGGGGGTGACCGAAGTGTGCCAAGACAGCTGAACGTTGGGGCGTTGTGCTAAGTCGGCAAGTAAAGCCGACAGCACCTGACGGTTGTCCAATTGACCTTCGCCTTTGAGGAGCAGCGCTTCTTTAAAGCGCGTGGCTAAGGCCGGCTCCAAAGCGGCCAGCTGGGCTTCACTTTGGCCGACGACTTGCGCGGCTAAGGCTTCAGGGCTTAAATAGCGCTGTAAGCGTCGATAAAACAGGCTGGCTTCGGCACCGTCTTGTGGGTGCCAGACTAAAAGGCTGCCGGCCTGTTGAAAAAACACCGGCTGCGTCAGCTGCTGAATGATGTGTTGCCAGCACTCGACGCTGGCTAAACCCATTTCGATGATCTGCGGCTCGGCTGCCGTGGCTTCCGCTAGGGGCGTGAGCATGGCCGCGGCCACATAAGCTGCGGCGCCTTCGCCTGTGGGGCTGCCAGCTTCATAGAGGTGGAGGGTGAGGTTGGCTTGGGCTAACTGCCAAGCCAATAAACGGCCCACCAGGCCGCCCCCGATGATGGCCACATCACAGGCGTGGCCATTATTGGGGTGGTTGGGGGCCGCTGCGTTGAGGGCGGTATTGATCATGGCTTAGCGATAAATTTCGGCGCCTGACTTCACGAATTCAATCGACTTTTCGATCATGCCTTTATTGGCGGCCTCGAGGCCATCAGCGTAGTCACGCACCTCTTGGCTGATTTTCATCGAACAGAATTTAGGCCCACACATAGAGCAAAAGTGGGCGATTTTGGCGCCTTCTGCCGGTAGGGTTTCGTCGTGATACTCACGCGCGCGTTCAGGGTCTAGGCCAAGGTTGAACTGGTCGATCCAGCGGAACTCAAAACGGGCTTTCGAGAGGGCGTTGTCGCGCATCTGCGCGCCTGGCCAGCCTTTGGCC
>JAGNTR010000083.1 GCA_017987415.1 Neisseriaceae bacterium | reverse complement strand
GTAAAGGCGACATGAAGGCCAGCGCCTGGATTCAAGCCTATGAGCGCAACAACGTTCAGGTTGGCCTAGAGTGCGGCCTGCCCGGCCACGCCCAAATTGGCAAAGGCATGTGGGCCATGCCTGATTTAATGGCAGAGATGCTGGTACAGAAAATCGCCCACCCGAAATCAGGCGCCACCACCGCTTGGGTGCCGTCCCCTACGGCCGCGACCCTACACGCTCTGCACTACCATCAGGTGAACGTACCTGAAGTACAGCAGCAGCTAGCCAAAGAGAAGGTCGACCTATTGTCTGATCTGCTGACCATTCCTGTGGCCACCGACACCAGCTGGTCTGAGGACGAAAAACAGCAGGAGTTAGACAATAACGTGCAAGGCATCTTGGGCTATGTCGTACGCTGGATTGACCAAGGCGTTGGCTGCTCTAAGGTACCCGACATCCACAACGTCGGCCTAATGGAAGACCGCGCCACCTTACGCATCTCCAGCCAGCACATCGCCAACTGGCTACTGCACGGCATCGTCACCGAAGCGCAAGTACGCGAAACCCTAGAGCGTATGGCCGCAGTGGTTGACGGCCAAAACGCCGACGACGCGCTGTACGAGCCTATGGCCGGCCACTTCGACACCTCGGCTGCGTTTAAAGCCGCCTCTGATTTGATTTTCAAAGGCACTACCCAGCCAAGTGGCTACACCGAACCGCTGCTGCACCACTGGCGTCAGGTGAAAAAAGCCGAAGCTTAAGGCTGGCTGATCCACCCAATCCAACCCCGCTCATTGCAGCGGGGTTTTTGTATGGGTACAGTGCAGCCTAGCCATCAACCATGTCGTCCAACACCAATCGCGTGGGCACCCCCACCCTACGCCGAACGCACCGCATAGGGTGGCTAAAGCGCAGCCTAGCCACCATCCATCGCCCCAACAAAAAACGGACCGCCTATGCGATCCGCGTTTATTTAAGTCATGCGTGCCTTACAGCAGGCCAATCCACTGCCAATACGTCGCACTGAACAGCAACACCAGCAAATAACCGGCAATGGTCAAAGGAATGCCCGACTTCAAGAAGTCTTTGACGGTAAAGGCCCCAGTACCGTAGGCCAACATATTTTGCGGTGCGCTCACTGGCAATAAGAAGCCAAAGCTGATCACAAACTGCTGAATCAACACAAAGCCTGGCTCATTCACCGGCGCATTCAAAGTCGACACCAAGGCAATCACGATGGGAATCAAGGCCGAAGCCAAGCTGGTCGCGCTGGCAAAGCCTAAGTGGATTAAAATATTAAACGCGGCCAAAATGGCGATCACGCTCAACAGCGGCATATCGGCTAGGCCCATGGCGCCAAACACTTTACCCGAGAACCATGATGCACCTTGAGTTTGTAGCAACACAGTACCAAGCGACACCCCTACGGCGAACACGATCAGCGTGCCCCAAGGAATTTTCTTCTCCACGCTGGCCCAGTCAAAGACGCCAATCTTAGGCGTCAACAGCATCGCCACCACCACCAAGGTAATGGTTGAGTTATCAAATGAGTGCAATACTTTCTCAGTCGACCAAAAGAATAGCAACGCAGCAGAATAGGCCAATAAGCGCTTTTCAGGGCCGGTCATCGGGCCTAAATCACGCAGCTGTTGCCGCACCAAGTCTTGGCCGCCGGTGATTTCTTTGGTTTCTGGCTTGATGACGTTAATCATCACAAAATACAGCACCACCGACATAATCACCGCCCAAGGGCCAGCGTATAACAACCATTGCCCCCAAGAGATTTGATAGCCAAACGCTTTGTCCATAAAGTCGACGGCCACCATGTTTTGGGCTGCGGCGGTTTTAATCCCCACGTTCCAAATCGACACGGCCTGCACCGCGGTGATCACCAAGAGCGCCGACAAGCGGCTGTTAGCGGCCAAACCAAACGCCGCCACCATGCCCAGCAAAATCGGCACAACAGAGCCGGCTCGCGCCGTAGCGCTGGGCACAAACAGCGCCAGCACAATGCTCACCAAGATCGCGCCGATGACAATATTATTGGTTTTCACCCCCACGCGAGACAAAATCAATAAAGCTAGGCGCTTATGGAAATTAGTGGCCTGCATGGCCGCCGCCAAGAACAGGGCCGCCCCCACCAAGGCCACAGCAGGTGAGCTAAAGCCGCTCAAGGCCAAACGTAAAGCGGCCGTGGTGCCAATCGCCGCATCGCCGCCGGCCGGTGGCGCTAGCCCCAACAGTACGGCAATCAAGCCAATAATCATAAAAGCACTGACGGTATAGGTGACGGCTTCCGTCACCCACAGTACGATGGCAAATGCCAGAATAGCCAAAGCCCGCTGACCAGCCACGGGTAAATCGGCCGGTGTCGGTAAAGCCAAAATGCCTATTAATAAGGCAAATGCAAGAATCAACCACAATCCGTTTAAATTACGTTTTTGCCGTTGCGCGGGCGCGTTCATATGTGAGCCTTTCGTGTGTGTCGGTGGATTTATACCTATACATCAATACAGTATAAACCATTTGGAATAATTTGTGACGTCATCTTACCCGCGATTGTCGACAGCCGCCTTGATCTGGCTTAAACCCATAAAAAAAACAGCCAGACAATTGTCTGGCTGTAGTCGTTTACGAAGCCGCTAACGGCGCATCATCAGGCTTAGGCGGCGAATCAGGCTGCACTTCTGATTCTGGCTCGGCCTGTGGCTTAGCCGCCAATACTTTAATCATGCGTTCAGCCAACTCTTCTGGCGAGTAAATAATGTCGCTGGCGCCGTAGCGGCTGAGGTATTCAAACTCACCCTCAGTATCCGCCCGCACGATGATCTGAATGTCTGGATTCACTTCTTTGGCACGGGTGATGATTTGCCCAGCCTCAATAGGCTCGCGCATGGTGATGATGATGGTTTGGGCGCGCGCCACGTTGACGATGTCCATCATTTCATCCGCTAAAGCGTGACCAAACGCCACCGGAATGCCTTGAGCCTTCAGCTCTTCCACCACTTCTAGGCGGCTTTCCTGCACCACAAACGTGCGCTGCTGCGCCTGTAGCTCATCCACAACCAAGCGGCCCACTCGGCCATAGCCTACCAGCACCACGTGATCTTCCATCACCGGCACCTCAATCACTTCACCATATTCATCCACCACTTGGCTGACTTCTTCCACGCCATCCTCAACCACCGCCACTACTTTCACTAGCTCGGGCGCAACCACCGTCGCAGCCTCTACCACGTCGGTCTCAGCTTCAACCACAGGCTCTTCCGCCGTTTTGGCCACAAATTTATGCTTATAGCGCTCAAGCAGCATGAACCACACGGGGTTTAATAAAATCGAGAAAATCGCGCCGCCCACAACCAGGTTACTGCCCAACTTCGGCAATAGGCCCATCACCATGCCCATGCTGGCCACGATAAAGGCAAACTCACCGATCTGGGCCAGGCTGGCAGAAATGGTTAAGGCCGTCAGGGTTGGATAGCCAAACAGGCGCACAATGCCGTAGGCGGCAATGGATTTACCCACCACAATAATCAACACCGTCGCCAGCAGTAACAGCGGCTCTTGGACCAAAATAGAAGGGTCGAGCAGCATGCCCACCGACACGAAGAACAGCACCGAAAAGGCATCGCGTAGCGGCAATGATTCTTCCGCAGCGCGGTGGCTCAGCTCCGACTCACTCAAAATCATACCGGCGAAGAAGGCGCCAAGAGCAAACGACACGCCAAACACATAGGTGGCGCCCATGGCACAGCCCAAGGCTATAGCCAACACCGCCAAACGGAACAGCTCTTTTGAGCCGGTGTCGGCGGTTTTTTCTAAAATATAAGGAATGATGCGGCGGCCCAAGACCAGCATCACCGCCACAAACGCCACCACCTTACCAATGGTGATCAAGAATACTAAGGCAATGTCAGCGCCGCTGGTGCTGCCACCGTCACCGCTGAGCACGCCGCCCAAAGCCGGGATCAACACCAAGGTCAATACCATGGCGATGTCTTCTACAATCAACCAGCCCACCGCAATGCGGCCGCGCTTGGTCTCCAAAATCCGCCGTTCTTGCAAGGCCGTGAGCAACACCACCGTACTGGCCGTAGACAAGGCCAAGCCAAAAATCAAGCCCGCGCCCATGTCCCAGCCCATCAACCAAGCCAGCCCCATCCCCAACACCGTGGCCACCGAAATCTGCACCACGGCGCCCGGAATGGCAATGTTTTTTACCGCCAACAGGTCTTTTAAAGAAAAATGCAGGCCCACGCCAAACATCAATAAGATCACCCCAAGCTCGGCCAACTCTTGCGCCAGGCTGCCGTTTGCGACAAAGCCTGGCGTAAAAGGGCCGACCACGATACCGGCGACCAAATAACCCACCAACGGTGGCATTCTGAAGCGCTGTGCAATGGTGCCAAAAATAAAGGCAAAGACAAGGCCACCGACAATGGTGGCGATTAATGGGGTGGCGTGCGGCATAAGCGTGTGTGTCTCCCTGAAAGGCCGTTCCAAAACAGAACAGCAAAAAACAATTTAATATTCGTTATGTATAGCTTTTTTCTATCAGAATAAAAGTAACATAATCTGCCGCTCAAGTCTCATGTTTTTACATATTTTTTTATATATTTTTGTAAAAAATAATGTCGTTAGGCTAGATATGACTCAACTGGGCATTTAAATGCCAAACAGGTATTCTATCCGATTAAAATGCATAAAAAAAGCCACATCTCTGTGGCTTAGTCTATTTTCACTAAAAAAAGTTTACTTGATCACACCGGATGCATCAATAATGAATACAGCATTTGGCCAGAGACCGTCAGCAGCAGCAGTGAAAAGATAATCTTCAAGAGTTTAGGCGAGATGCTGTGGGCCACTTTCACCCCAAGCGGCGCAAACACCACGGTGGTCATCGCCACCGCAATCACGCCCGGGAAATACACAAAGCCCACCATGCCGGGCAGGTCCACCTCGCCTTGGCCCGACAGCATATAGCCAACGGCGCCAAAAAAGGCAATCGGCCAACCCAACAGAGAACTGGTGCCAATGGCCTGTCGAATCGGCACCTTACACCAAGTCATAAACGGAATGGTCATGGTGCTGCCACCAATGCCAATCCAGCTCGACACCACGCCGATGATGCCGCCCACCACGCCAGAACCCAACCAGCCCGGCAATTCACGGCTACCACCGGTTTTGCGGCCCATAAAGGTTTTAACCCCTACGAAGAAAACAAACACCACGAAGAACCACTGTAGCTGCCGCCCCGGAATATAGGCCGCGGCCTGTGCGCCCAGCAGCGTGCCCACCACGATGGCGGGACCGAGTTTTTTAAAAATATCCCAACGTACCGAGCGCTGCTTTTGCTGCGCCACCACGCTAGAGAAGCTGGTACAGACCATGATCGCCAGCGACGAAGCCACGGCCACGTGCTGCAAGTAAGGGCCGCCTAAGCCGTGGCTATTCATCCACCAAACAAATACCGGCACAATGATGAGCCCACCACCAACGCCTAATAGGCCAGCCATAAAACCAGCCACGCAGCCCACCAATATCAGCGGGGCAAAAAGTGCTAAATCCATAATGTCTTTCTCTTAAACCAAACAAAACCGATGCGGCGCGAACGCATCGCACCAGCATCGGTTGTTGATTGGGGTCAGCGTGAATTAAAATTCACTGTTCACCACATCCGCTTCAACCAACTGTAGCGCTTGCTGGCGATGCTGTTCGGCCAAATGGGCCTTGTCGGTGGTTTCAAACAGCTGAGCTAGGCTTAGGTGTACATCGACGCTTGGCGCCAGCGACAGGCTGGCTTCTAAATAGCTTTGCGCCTTGCCCCAAAGCTGGTGCTTTAACGCCAGCTGGCCTAAACACAACAGCAACTTCGGATCTTTCGGCTGCGCTTTCAGCCAGCTTTCTGCCAGCTCCATGGCCTTACGCTGCTTGGCCTCGTCTAGATAATGCACGCTGTCAGCAAACGCCGGCAGTAAGGCCGAATCATGATTTTCAGGATAATATCGCTCTACCCACGCCACCACCGAGGCAAACAGCCCCAGCTGCTGATATTTTTGCGCCACGGCCAAACACATCACGCCCTGCTTGTCCGCTTCTGGCATTTTTTTCAAGGCACTCTTCATGCTGGCCGCATCCACACACTGAACCAGCATCAAACGGTAGGCCATCATATTGTATTGCTCCGTCTCGGCCTCAGTTAAGGCGCCGACTTTACGCAGCTGAGCAGCCACATGCAGCATGCCCTCAGGGTCTTTTTGTGCAGCGGCCAAACGCAAGGTGAGCTTCATGGTGCGCACTAGGTTGGGGCTGATCGACTGGGCATTAGACAAGGCTTCTTTTGCCGCCTGATAGTCATGCTGCTCCAAAGCCATTTCCGCCAGCAATAGATGGCGCGGCAGCTGCATTTTCTTCGGCAGCTTGGCGACTTCTTCTAAATACGTTTGGCTTTTGGCCACATCGTGTAGCTGCGCCACGCTGTGCGTTGCCACCATCAATGCCAAGGCGTGATTGTCTTTAGCGTGTTCATTTTTCATGACCTTGCTGGCCTGCTCTTCGGCCTTCTGAAAGCGGCCTTCAAAATAGGCCATGCCAGCCTGGCTCAAGGCCTGGCTGCCATTTTTCATCTGTCGACGAACACGCATGTCACGAAAGCGCGTGGGTAGATTCAACACCCCAAATACCAAGCGGATCAACACATACAACAGCACCACAAACACCAGGTTGGCGATGATGAACGTATTCAGATTAATCCGACGCACTTCTTGGTTCACCACAAACAGCACTTCACCAGGATAGTGGGTGACAAACAGCGACACCCCAACGGCGATGCCAAACAAGATCAAAATCCACATTAGCCATTTCATGATGCAATGCCCTCCCCTTGACCTTCCGCTTTAGCCGGTGCCGCTGGAGCGGGCTCAACGTCTTTAGTCGGTGTTTCTGGCTGGGGCTTAGCCGCTTGCTCTTTAGCATCCGCCTCGTTCAAGGCCTTCACTTCGGCCTCAGTGGGTTCAATAATGAGCTGCGTATTTTGATGCCCTTTAATCGCCTCAAGGCTGCCCGACAGAGAGTCAATCGACACGTTCTCAAACGGCATGGCGCGCAATTCGTCTAGTTCTTTTAACCACGCCTGGGTGGTGACGGCATTCACGTCAAAATATTGCTTGATGCTGGCCGACACGTTTTCTAAGTCGTAGCGATACACTTCCACCTGGCGCTGCAACAAGGCCAAGCGTGCATCCAATAAGCGTAGGCGAATGTTTTCTTTGACAAAATAAGCCTGTTCAGGCGACATCAAAATCGCGTCGCTGGATTCCAGCTTACGCACCGCCACCAGCTCACTTAAATTGGTTTTCACGGTTTGCCAAATATTTTGCCACCACGACGCATCCGCCTTCACCGCTGCCACATTGCTAGGCGCCTGTGGCTTGGCCAAGGTATCCAACAGCATGGGCAAGCCCGACACCCCGGTTTGTAGACGATCTAGCTTGAGCGATACGCCGGTGACGTCAAGATAAGGTGAGGCTTTTAGCTTGCTTAAATCCTCGCTCACGGCTTTTTTCAGCTGCACCAGCTCAGGACGATCAAACGCTGCTAGGCGTCGTTCAATGCCTTCCAAAATATTGATGGCCACCGGCACATTGCCCGATAGGCTCAGTTGCTGCGCCGCCATATTAAGGGCGTAATTCACTTCTTCTAATAGCCAGCCCAAACGCGATTTGGTCAATTCGCCGTAGCGGCGATCTAAGGTATCTAAACGATTTTGACCATCGCTTAATTGTTGGTTCATCTCGCGCAGGGTTTGCGCCAGCTCACTTTGCTTTTGCAGGCTGTTTTGCAATAGGTTTTGATTATTTGAATCTTCTAAACCCGCTTGATTGATTTTGTACTGCCAGGCCGTGTCCATATTTTTCAAGGTATTTTGCCCTTGAACAAATAAGAAGCCGCTGGCGCCTAAGGCCAACAGCGACAGCACCAGGGCACCAAACGCCATACCTTTGCCTGAGCTTTTGGCAGGCACTTCGACAATGGTCGGGGCCGCAGGGCTAGAAGGCGTCGGGGTGGGGTTGGATGGGGCATTTTTTTTCATAGGGGATTCCGGTTGGGTTGATTCGGGCGCCGCAGCCGCCTCAGAGGCTTTTGTCTCAGGCTGATCTGCCGCAGCGGTGGCCGTTTCAGCCTTAACGGCTGCTACAGCTTCGGCGTCGTTCGCCTCGCTCTGCGCCACATCGTTGGCCGTAACGGCAACATCGTGTTCGGTTTCTGAATGAACCTGATCAGGTTTGTCTTTAGATGGCTCCATTGCGCTACGCCCTTTCATGTACTTGTATGGCCGAAACCATATTGTCATCACCCAAAGCACAGGTCACAACACGATCGGCACCAAGCGTTTGTAATGTTTGGCTTATTCTTTCATGTGGGGTCAAGTATAACAAGTTTTTAAATCTCTGTTGCAGGGAATCGGGGATCTGCGCCCATAGGCCACGCCCAATTTCACTCGAGGTCACGCACACCGCCACCAGTTCGGCCTCCCCCTGCTGCACCATTAATGTAGACCAATCAATAGCTTGAGGCTGACGCCGATACACCTCGGCAAACGTCACGACATGGCCCGAGGCCGTTAAAGCATTGGCCAACCACGGCCGCCCACCGTCGCCGCGCACGATTAAAATACGGGCCGATGGTTGTCTTTGCCTCAAGGCCGCCCACAGTGGCAAAGCCAAAACGGCTTCGGAGTCATGTCCTTCTTCTGGCGCCCACACCGATGTGAGGCCAAGCGCACGCAATGCCGATGCCGTGGCCTGGCCTACGGCCACCCACTGGGGCCGATACGCGGTTAAATCCACCGCGTCGGCCACCACGTCTACGGCGCTGGGGCTGACAAAAAACACCACATCGGCCGCAGCCAATTGCTGCGGCAAAGCCTGCAAGGCCACAGCATCAGCCTCAATCTCGATTGGGCTAGCCCAAAGCGGCAAAAAACCCGCCTCGGTCAGAAGACGCAGCAACTGCGTCGCCTGTTTCCGTGGGCGGGTCACCAAAACAGCCTTGGCTGGGCCGGTCATTATTGGGCTTTCAAAACCGCATCAATAATGGCCATGGCGCCGTCTTCAGCCAATTTTTTGGCTACGGCACGACCCAAGGCATCGGCGTAGGCCGCTGGTGCTTCTGCCATTTGCTGCAACACCACCGAACCATCAGGATAGGCAACTAGGCCGCGCAGGGTCAAAATGCCGTCTTCTTCGGTCGCGTGCGCTGCTAAGGGCACCTGACAGCTGCCGCCTAAAGCACGCGCTAAAGCACGTTCAGCCAAAACGCAGGCGCTGGTGCGCGCATCGTTTAAGGGCGCCAGCAATGCCATCATGTCGTCACGATCGGCTTTGATTTCAATGCCCAAAGCGCCTTGACCGGCCGCTGGCAGGCTTTCACCAATATTCAACGTCGCGCGGATGCGCTCGCCTAGGCCCAAACGCTTCAGGCCCGACGTCGCCAAAATAATGGCGTCGTATTGACCTTCATCCAGCTTACGCAGGCGGGTTTGCACGTTGCCGCGTAGCGGTATCACCGTTAGCTTAGGATGGTTGGCGCGAATCTGTGCTTCACGGCGCAGACTAGACGTGCCGACCACGGCACCATCTGGCAAGGCGCTGAGGCTGTCGTATTGATTCGACACAAAGGCGTCGGTTGGGTCTTCCCGTTCGGTGA
The DNA here is from genome assembly GCA_017987415.1 of Neisseriaceae bacterium. GTDB lineage: Bacteria > Pseudomonadota > Gammaproteobacteria > Burkholderiales > Neisseriaceae > JAGNPU01. The sequence goes on along the minus strand of JAGNTR010000083.1, from coordinate 1,756 downwards.
TGGCGGCCAAGGCAAAACCTTCCGGCAACTGCATCGGCACGTCTTTGATTGAGTGCACCGCTAGGTCGGCACGGCCATCGGCTAAGGCTTGCTCTAGCTCTTTCACAAACAGCCCCTTACCACCGATCTTAGACAAGGTACGGTCTAGAATTTGGTCGCCTTGCGTGGTCATGCCCAAGATGCTGACGCTGGCTTCAGGATACAACGCTTCTAAGCGGGCTTTAATGTGTTCCGCTTGCCACATGGCCAATACGCTCTCGCGACTGGCAATCACTATTGGGTTCATATGCGCCATCATGCTAAAAAAAAGTTATTTTAACATGATGCGGCCAGCACACCTAAATTAGGGTCAAATGTCCGCCACCTAAACGTAATATTGGGTTAAACCTAAGCCACAGAACCTTGGTCACATGACAAGGCCGACTCAGTCCATTACAATAAAGCCGATACTAACTGGTTATTTTCATTACGCTAACCATCAACTCACCCCATCACACAGGAATATCTGCTTATTTATGATTGATACTACTGCTGAAAACACTGCTCAATTTACCGCCTGGTTTCGTGACACCCTTTTTGACATGGGGTTTACCATCACCGGCGTCAACGCCATTTTTTTAATGTCGGCTTTTTTATTTGCCCTATTGATTTTATTCATCAGCGTCAAGCTCAGCAATAAAGCTCTGGCCATTTTCATGGCCCGCATCAACGTCAAGCACCCGCACCAAACCTCGTTTGCCCAAGCCTTATTAAAATGCCGCACGCCGGTTTACGTGTCCGCCTTCATCCCCGTTGTGCTGCTGACCATCCTGACACCCTTTATCTGGCTAGAATTCCCCAACTGGTCGGCCACTATTTTATACGTACTGGACATCATTTCCATTATCTTGGTGGTTCAAATCATCCGCTCCTTAGTGTATGCCCTATCGAAACACTTAAAGGCCAAAGACAACTACCGCGACAAGCCGCTAGACAGCTACGCCCAAGTGGTGTCGATCGTGCTCTACTTCATCACCGTGGCCGCTCTTTACGTCAAATTCACCGACAAGTCGCTGGTGGGCTTTTTCGGCACCCTAGGTGCTGCTTCGGCCATTTTGATGTTGATGTTTAAAGATACCATTATGGGCATCGTCGCCAGCGTTCAAGTGTCAATGAACGATATGGTGCGCGTAGGCGATTGGATCACCATGAACAGCTACGGTGCCGACGGCGACGTTTTAGAAATCAATTTGACCACGGTAAAGGTGTCAAACTTCGACAAAACCGTCACCACCATCCCGACCTATGCCTTGATTTCCAACTCGTTTCAAAACTGGCGCGCCATGTTCGATGCCCAGTGCCGCCGAATCAAGCGCTCCGTCATCATCCGCCCCTCGTCGGTGAAGTATTTAACCCCCGAAGAAGTCGACGCGATGAAGAAGATCCAAATGATCGAGCCCTACATCACCCAGCGTCAGGCCGACATCGAGAAATACAATAGCGGTAACGGCATCGATAAAGAGCTGATGATTAACGGCCGCAACCTGACCAATCTAGGCCTGTTCCGTAAATACATCGACACCTATTTAAATCAACACTCAGCCCTGCATAAGGACATGAGCCTGATGGTGCGCCAGCTCCAGCCAACGGAATTCGGCCTGCCCTTAGAAATCTACGCCTTCTCCAAAGACCCTCGCTGGGCCAACTTTGAATACATTCAGGCCGACATCTTTGATCATGTGATTGCCGCAGCGCCTTATTTTGATCTGGTACTGTA
>JAGNTR010000201.1 GCA_017987415.1 Neisseriaceae bacterium | reverse complement strand
CAAAACGTGCCACCCCATAATCATAGTCAAAACGGGGCACGAAACATCGACAAAGAGAGAACCCTTAGGAGGAATCAACCATGAATCACCACACCCTCAATGTGACCACGGTCATAGATGAGCAGAAACTCGGGCGCCGCCAAATCATGATTTTACTGATGTGCGGATTGCTGATGATTTTAGATGGCTTTGACATTCAGGCCATTGGCTACGTCGCCCCCGCCATCATGCAAGAATGGAATTTAGACAAGGCAGTGCTGGGCCCTATCTTTGGTGCCGGCCTCTTTGGCCTGTTGCTGGGTTCGCTGATTTTCAGCGTCGCCTCAGACAAGCTTGGCCGTCGTCCGGTTTTAATTGCCACCACCTTTTTCTTCTCTGTGTGCATGCTGATCACGCCATTGGCCGACACGGTCGAACACCTAGCATGGATTCGCTTCATCACAGGCCTAGGCTTAGGCGCCATCATGCCCAACGCCATGGCGCTGTCGGGTGAAATTACCCCCAAACACCAGCGCATCTCAGTGATGATGCTGATTTCAGGCGGCTTTACCGCTGGGGCGCTTTTAGGCGGCCTGATTGCCGCCGCCATCATTCCGCGCTGGGGCTGGGAATCAGTGTTCATCATCGGCGGCATCCTGCCGATGTTATTGAGCATTTTGATGCTGTTTACCCTACCAGAATCGCTGCAATTCTTGAAAACCAAGCCAGAAAATACGCCCAAAATCAAGAAAACCCTGCGTGCGTTTTTCCCACACTTGGCCATGGATGAGCACACCCAAATTGAAGCCAGCGTCAGCACCGAATCGAAAGTGCCGTTTGTGGCGTTGTTCCAACACAACCGCACGTTCTTCACCCTGACCATTTGGCTCATCAGCCTATTGAACATGATCGGCCTATACTTTTTATCCAACTGGCTGCCTACTTTGGCCAAAACCTCGGGCTTCGACCTAGAGCAAGCCGTTTTACTGGGCGCCATGCTGCAACTGGGCGGGCTATTGGGTACGATCTTATTGGGCCGCTGGATTGATAAGAATGGCTTTTATAAAATTCTGGTGCCGTCTTTTATTCTGGCCACTTGCTCTGTGGGCTTAATTGGCACTTTAGTAGGCTCAACCGCCGCCCTATTCGCCACTGTTTTTGTGGCCGGCTTTACCGTGATCGGCAGCCAGCCCGCAATTAACGCCTTGGCCGCGAACTTCTACCCAACCGAACTACGCACCACCGGCGTGGGCTGGAGCTTGGGCATCGGCCGCATCGGCTCAGTGATTGGCCCTGTATTGGGCGGCCAATTAGTGGCCATGAACTTGGGCATGTCGTCACTGTTCATTTTTGTCGCGATTCCGTCGGTGGCCATCATCGCCGTGCTGCTGATCCAAAAATCAGGCTTGAAGCGTCGCCAAATGGCTTAAAGTCAGCTCGAAACAAAAAATGGCAGGCCTTTAGCCTGCCCGTTTTTGTGCCTATGACCATTAAAAGCCCTATCGTCTTAGCGCCCTATCACGACCAGCCCTTAACCCATCATTGCCACTTCAGCCTATATCGACCTTCATCAACCTGGCCACGACGACAAAGACGTGCAAGCAACCGAATTTATGCTTACAATCAAACCGAATACTTTTAAATCAATTATGAACAAGGAATCCTCATGATGACCATCGGCGTCTTTTCCTACCTCAGCCTTGGCGCTGGCCAGCTTTACACTCCTTTAATCATGGCTCTAATGCAGTACAACGGCTGACCCTACAGCCAAACAAAAAAACCCTGCCGCGAACGGCAGGGTAAAGATGTCAGCCCATGAAGCTTATGGCCGACACCGTTTGGCACCAGCGTCAAACCATTTATTCTGGCGCCAAAAGCTTTTTGCCCTGCCATAGCGTCAAAGCACACACCAAAAGGCCAACCACCGTCGACAGCACATACACCACTTGATAGCTGCTGGCGTTGGCGATGCGCAGCGATAAAAAACCCGCCACATAAGCCCCACCAATCATTACGGTAAACTGTAACGAACTGTCTAAGGTGGCCCATTCGGCGCTGGCCTTATCCATAAATAAAGCCATCACAATCGGCAGCAACAGGGTATACCCCATGCTCAAAGCGATCACCAACACCATGATCATGTTCGGGTGCAGGCTTGATAACTGGCCTAAAAAAATAAACCCGCTCAAAATCACCGTCTGCCCCAATAGAATGCTCAACACCAGCTGATGGCGCGTATAGCGGCGCATCAATACCCCGGCCAGCGGCGCCACCGCCACGCAGGCAATGGGAACGTAAATCGCCAACACCGTGCCAATTTTTGCGGCCGTCCAGCCTAAATCGCTCAGCTGTGGAATAAACGTGGTCGCCACCAGGCCATAGGGCATGCATGAAAACAGCAGCAGCCACAGCCACGGCAGGCCCGTATTGGGCTGGCGCCAATACGACACAATGCGCCCACACAGCTGCCGCCAACCATAACCACTCTTCGCGGCAACCTGCACGGCCAAAGGCGTACGGTATCGATACAGCTGTAGCCATATCAGCATCGACAGCCCCATCACCAAACCAATCGCCGCATGCCATCCCCAGCGCTGGTATACCAACAGCACCAGCCCACCGCCGATCATCTTGCCCAAACGCGCCGCCAAGACCTGAATCACCCCGCCGAAGCCGCGTTCTTGAAACGACAGCAAAGCACAGTTCAGGCCCAAGGTCGCACAGCCAAACACCACGCTCATGACGCTGAGGGTGAAACAGGCCAGCAGCAACAAGGCGTAGTGCTGCTGCGGATCAATCAGCCACAGCAAGCCCAAGGCCAGCCAGATCACGCTGGTTGAGCACAGCAACCAAAACCGAAAATGACCATGTGCGCCCCAGCGAAAGCGTTCGATGAATAAAGAAAAAAACACCTTGCCCAGTTCCACCGCCGCCAGTAAATACACCCAGCTGAGCTGGTTTAGGCTAAAGCCGCTTTGCTTAAGCATGGTGATGAGGCCCACCATGTAAAAGCCCACGATGGTGAATTTAAAATTGCTCAGGCTCAACAGCAGCAGCCAATCGCGACGACGCATATTTGCTTGTCCCATCTCGATGTCCTCTCTAGGCCTCTTGCGCCTGGTCGCCCCACAGCACGCCTTGGTGTTGTACCTGCCAAAAGCCTGCGTATTGGCCCTTCAACGCCAACAATTGTGCGTGTCTACCCTGTTCCACCACTTCGCCGTCGTCCAATACAAAAATTTGTTGGGCGCCCACCACGGTGGACAATCGATGGGCAATCACCAAGATGGTTTTATTTTTCACCAGAGCATCCAGTGCCTTTTGAACGGCTAATTCGTTTTTAGTGTCTAAGGCGGCCGTTGGTTCATCTAAGATCAAAATGGGCGCATCTTTTAAAATGGCGCGCGCAATGGCGATGCGCTGCTTTTCACCGCCCGATAGACTGCTGCCGATGTCGGCCAAAGGCGTGGCATAGCCTTCTGGTAAGCGGCTGATGAACCCATGGCACTGAGCCTGCTTGGCAGCGGCCATCACTTCTTCAT
>JAGNTR010000082.1 GCA_017987415.1 Neisseriaceae bacterium | reverse complement strand
CGCTACAGGCCTTGGTTGGTTCCAGCGTCGCGGGTAAAATCAGCCTAGGCATTCCCGATGACTATGCGCCAGAATATCTGCCCCAAGTCTTGAGCCTGTTCACCGAAAAATACCCTGCTATTGAGCTTTCGTTAATCTGTGAGCCATCCTCTGCCCTCATTCCCAAAATCGAAGCCAATGAGCTGGATCTGGCCATCATCAGCCGAGACACGCCCGACCAAGGCACCTTCTTATTCAACGAACCGCTGCTGTGGCTAGGTGCAGAAGCCTATCCTGTTTGGCAAAAACGCCCCCTGCCCATCGCCATGTATGAATTCGGCAGTCAGGCCCGTAAAAACATCATCCACAGCCTCGCCAGCCTCGAAGGCGGCCATCGTATCGTCTACAGCAGCCCTTATATTGCGGGCCAGCTCGCCGCAGTGAAAAGCGGAATGGCCATTGCGGTGGTGACTCAATGCAGCGTCCCACCGGGTTTTTTAGTGTTAAACAAACACCATCTGCCCGAGCTACCCACGCTCAGCGTGGCCGTCATCGACAGTCCGCAAAGCGTCAGTGCGCCGCTGGTACAGCTGTTAAAAGAAGACATCATCGCCCGCCTACAGGTTTCTGGCTAAGGCTTGGGCCTAGGCCAAAATGTTGCTATAATTGCTTCTTATTTTTCTATTAACGGTTGCTGCATCACCATGTAGGCAATAAGGCCAGACGACTGGCCCGAACGTGACCTGTTGGGACGACCCGTATTCTGGAAACCGCCCATGACACACACTCAATCTTCCCCTTCTTTGTGGCAACAGCTGTGCCCACCGCTCACCCTATTGCGCCTCTTCATTGGCTGGGGCATGGTTGGGCTATTTGCCGTGTATGCCGACGTTTGGCTGGCGCAACCGATGAGCACCGTCAGCGCCAGCGTGATTTTTTCTGTGCTGTTCGGCAGCATTATTTTCGCCTCATTTGGCGTGGTCAACGAAGCCGATCACCTGGCCCACGCCCTCGGCGAGCCTTACGGCACCTTGATTTTGACCTTATCCATCGTGCTGATCGAGGTCATCTTAATCGCCACCGTCCTCCTTGGCCCTGGCGACAACCCCACCATTGGCAAAGACGCCATTTTCTCCGTGATGATGATCATCATGAACCTTGTCATGGGCCTCGGCCTGTGGCTTGGCGGTCGGCGCTACGGCCAGCAAAGCCATAACGCCCAAGGCGCCCAAAGCTATTTAGCCATGATCGTGCTGCTCACCGGCATTTCCATGGTATTGCCCAACTTCACCAGCGGCCAAGGCCAGTTTCATCCTGCTCAAGCGTGGGTGGTGTCGGTCTTAACCTTAGGCCTCTACGCCGCCTTCTTATGGGGCCAGATTGGCCGTTATAAAGGCCTGTATCAAGCGCCCATCAACAGCGCCGACGCCCCTACCGAAGCGTCTGAGCCAACAGCCGCCAAAGTGGCCCGCAGCATGATCATCGGCCGCTCTGTGGTTTTGGTGCTCACCGTGTTGCCCATCGTATTATTGGCGCATCATTTGGCCATTGTGATTGATTTTGGCATCAGCACCACCGGTGCCCCTATTGCGCTCAGCGGCGTATTGATTGCCATCATCGTATTCACCCCTGAATCCATCACCGCGGTTAAAGCTGCCTTGGCCAACGACATGACGCGGGCCGTCAATCTGTGTTTGGGCGCCTTTGTTTCCACCGTCGGCCTAACCATCCCCACCGTGTTGCTTTTGGCCTGGGCCTTAGGCAAGCCGCTGCACATGGGCTTAAACCCCACCGAAACCGTGCTGCTGGTACTGACCATCGCCTTAAGCATGCTGAGCTTTGCCGGCCAGCGCACGCATGCCGTGCTGGGCCTCATCCACCTCAGCCTTTTTGTGATGTTTGGCATGCTCTTGTTCGTCCCCTAAACTCAGCACGCAAAAAAATAGACAGCTCTAGGCTGTCTATTTTTGTTTAAAGGCATCGCTTTAGGGTAAAAGAGCGCAGCCTACTATCACGGCCGCACCCTCAAAGGCTTAAGCCGCATAGGCTTCGACCCTCCCTACGGCAGATCGGCCTATCTGGTTGTCGCCGGCTCGGCCACCCTCACCCAACGCCCTTGCGTCAACAACGGCAACGACTTCGGCGGCAACGAACACATCGATTCGGCCACGCCAGCCGCAGCCCACACTGTCTCATACTGTAATAAAGCCTCGTCTAAAAACGTCACCAAAGCGCTCAGATGCGCCACAGGCGGCACCCCGCCAATCGCATACCCCACCTTGGCTTTGATGTCTTTCCCAGCAGCCTTAACCAGCCGTCGCCCGGTTTGCTCGTGAATCAAGGCCAAGTCTACGCGATGCGCGCCTGACGCCACGATCAACACCAGCTCACCGCTGACCTCATCCTGAAAAATCAAGGAATTGGCAATCTGCCCCACCGACACGCCCAGCACTTCAGCAGCCAATACAGCCGTTTTAGCTGCGGTTGTGCTCATGTGTAAACGGCTGTCGACGCCGCTAGCGGCCAGACAGGCCATGACTTGCTGCACCTTTATGGGCAAGTCTGAAGCAGATGAATCAGGCATAAGGCATCGTCCTATTTATTTTTAATCTGGTTAACTAGCTGTGACAGCAAACTTTTGCCATCTTTAGCCTTAGCGATGGCGCCATAGGGCAGTACGAAGTCAGGCATCCCTGCGGCATAAGGCGCTACTTCGTATTGGCCATACACAAACAGCAGGCCATCTTCCGTTAAGGCAAACTGCTCTGGCAGCTTAAACTGATCATTTTCAAACCAATAGCCGCTTTCAGTTAAGGTTTCGTTGGCCTTCACTTCATTATCTAAGCGAAAAAAGGGTTCTGCAATCCCAGTTAAGGCCTGTAATTCAGAAGCCGTAAATAAATCGGCCAGCTTGACCACGCGCTGCGTTTTCACGTCAATATTGTCGAAGTGCACCCAGGCCGAGCCATGCGCCCCGCCCGAATAAGTATCGTATTCACGCGTGATGACCAAGGCCCGAGGGCTTTGTGCGCTCACGTAAACGTGTTGATTGGCGCTCCAAGCAAAGGCATTCGGCTCATCCTTTTGAAACTCAAGGAAGCTCTCACGCAATTCTTTAGCGTCGTCTTCAAACCAGGCCAGGGCTGGCTTTTCCACCAGCCGGTTTAGCCATGCGGCCTGAAACTTAGGATAACGTAATTCAGCCACCGTCTCTTTGACCCGCTTGCCTTTTTCATTCAATACGGTCGCCGTCAGGCTTTTTTTCAAGACCACAAACGGAAACGCCGTTTGCTGGCGTGCATTGTCTACCGTATGCGGTAGGGTTTTAGCGCCAACGGGGGCCAAAGACAGGCCCATACAGGTAAAAGCGGCCAGCAAGAGGCGGGAATGGGTGCTCATGTCTATCCTTAATAATGATTAAACCAAGTTGACTATAAAATGATTGGCTGCGGCTGGCAACCACTATGCAGGCACAAATAGCCACAGCACCGCAGGCATACGTCTAGTCGATTCAGCGCAAAGGACCTGACCCTACTCAAACTCAAAGCCAGCGTGGGTATGAACGCGCCATCACACCGCCCCTACCACCAAAGACAAACGGCAGCCCCAAGGGCTGCCGTTTGCTGTGATTCGCTTATGATTATGAGGGTATTAAGTGGTTGGGTTCAACTGTAAAGGATACAAATTAAGCTTGGCCATCAATACCTGATCATCGTCTTGTTCTGGGTTGGCCGTGGTTAATAATTTCTCGCCGTAGAAAATCGAATTGGCACCGGCCATAAAGCATAAGGCCTGTACCGATTCGGGCATGTTTTGGCGACCTGCCGATAAGCGCACGTAACTATTGGGCATGGTGATGCGCGCCACCGCAATGGTGCGCACAAACTCAGTCCAATCCAAGTCTTCAGCATCGGCCAAAGGCGTACCTTCCACCTTGATGAGCTGATTGATCGGCACCGATTCAGGTTGAGGGTCTAGATTAGCCAGGCTGGCGATCAGGCCGGCGCGGTCTTTACGGGTTTCGTTCATGCCTACAATACCGCCACAACACACTTTAAGGCCGGCCGTACGCACTTTCCCTAGGGTGTTGATGCGGTCATCAAACTCACGGGTTTGAATGATGTCATCGTAATGCTCGGGGGCGGTATCGAGGTTGTGGTTGTAATAGTCTAGGCCGGCATCGCGCAGCTCTTCTGCCATGCCGTCTTTAAGCAAACCAAAAGTACCACAGGTTTCCATGCCTAAATCTTTCACCGCCTTAATGATTTCGGCCACTTTGGTCACGTCGCGAGGCTGAGGCCCACGCCAAGCAGCGCCCATGCAAAAACGGCTGGCGCCGCGCGATTGGGCAATCTTGGCCTTAGCCAAGACTTCCTCTACCGACAGCAAAGCCTGTTTTTCAACGCCGGTGCTAAAGTGGGCCGACTGCGGACAATAAGCACAGTCTTCGGGGCAGCCGCCGGTTTTAATCGACAGCAGGCTGGATAATTGTACCGCTCTGGGATCAAAGTGCTGGCGGTGAACTTCAGCCGCCTGAAACACTAAATCTAAAAAGGGAAGCGCATACAAATCTTCAATTTGACACACACGCCAATACGCCACCGATGGGTGGGGCGTATGACTGGGCTTGCGCGTTAAGGTAACGACGTCAGTCATAACAGTATTCCTGTTCTCTAAAAAGTAGGTATAGTCGTCCGATCAGAACCATTCCAAAAGCAAATGTAGACCAATCAAACGGAGAAGCGAAAAACAAGTTATAATAACAGGTTCATTTAATTGGTGTCAGCAAACATGGAATACATTCGGATCCGCGGTGCGCGCACGCACAACCTTAAAAACGTCGATTTAGACCTACCTCGCCACAAACTCATTGTGGTGACAGGCTTATCTGGCAGTGGTAAAAGCTCGTTGGCGTTTGATACGCTGTATGCAGAAGGTCAGCGTCGCTACGTAGAAAGCCTGTCTTCCTATGCGCGCCAATTCTTACAAATGATGGAAAAGCCCGACGTTGATTTAATCGAAGGCCTATCCCCCGCGATCTCGATCGAGCAAAAGGCCACCAGCCACAATCCACGCTCCACCGTGGGCACGGTCACCGAAATTCACGACTATCTGCGCCTCTTATTTGCTCGCGCCGGTACGCCCTACTGCCCAGAACACCATGAGCCGCTGGCCAGCCAAACCATTTCTCAAATGGTCGATCATGTTTTAGCGCTGCCAGACGAAACCAAAATCATGATTTTGGCCCCTGCCGTGGTCAACCGTAAGGGTGAAAACCTAGATTTATTTGAAGACTTGCGCGCCCAAGGCTTTGCCCGCGTACGCATTAATGGCACGGTGCATGAGCTAGACGCCCTGCCCAGCCTCAATAAAAATCAAAAGCACACCATTGAAGTCGTGATCGACCGTTTAAAGGTTCGCCCTGACGCCAAGCAGCGCCTGGCCGAAAGCTTTGAAACCGCCCTACAGCACGGTGAAGGCCGCGCCATGGCAATGGAAATGGACGACGGCACCGAACACTGGTTTTCGGCTAAATTTGCTTGTCCGAAATGTGCTTACAGCCTGCTGGAACTTGAACCGCGTCTATTCAGCTTTAACAACCCCATGGGCGCTTGTCCGAAATGTGATGGCCTCGGCGCCACCAACTTCTTCGACCCCAGCCGCGTGGTGGCCCACCCAGAGCTGTCTTTAGCCGCTGGCGCGATTAAGGGCTGGGACAAGCGTAACGCTTTTTACTTCCAGATGATTCAGTCGCTGGCCGGTCACTACGGCTTCGACATCAACACTCCCTTTGAAGACTTAACCAAAGAAGTACAAGACGTTGTCCTCAACGGCTCGAAAAAAGAAGTCATCGACTTTACCTATTTGTCTGAAAAAGGCACCCACTTTAACCGCAGCCATGCGTTTGAAGGCATTTTGCCTAATCTTGAGCGACGCTATCGCGAAACCGATTCGGCCACCGTGCGCGAAGAGCTGTATAAATACCAAAGCCATCAGGCTTGCCCTGTTTGCCTAGGCGCCCGCCTGCGCCCAGAAGCGCGCCACGTATTCGTCGCCGACCAAAGCATTCAAGACATCAGCGCCTGGCCGCTAAAAACCACCCATGCGTTTTTTAAAGACCTCACGCTAGAAGGCAATAAACAGGCCATCGCTGAAAAAATCCTGCAAGAAATCAGCGCCCGCCTCAGCTTCCTGATCAACGTGGGCCTAGACTACCTCAACCTGTCCCGCAGCGCCGACACCTTGTCCGGCGGCGAAGCCCAGCGCATTCGCTTGGCCAGCCAAATCGGCTCAGGCCTAACCGGCGTCATGTACGTGTTAGACGAACCGTCTATTGGTCTACACCAGCGCGACAACGATCGCCTCTTGGGCACCTTGATGCGCTTACGCGACCTAGGCAACAGCGTGATTGTGGTGGAGCACGATGAAGACGCCATTCGCGCCGCCGACTACGTGGTCGACATGGGCCCTGGCGCAGGCGAACACGGCGGTGCCGTATTGATTGCCGACACGCCTGAAAACGTGGCCAACAGCGCAGACTCCATTACCGGCCAATACTTATCCGGTAAAAAAGCCATTTACATGCCCAAAGTACGCACCCCGATCAATCCTGATCGTCGTTTAATACTGAAAGGCGCCCGCGGCCATAACCTTAAAAACGTCACCCTGGATCTGCCTTTAGGCTTGATTACCTGCATCACCGGCGTGTCTGGCAGTGGTAAGTCCACCCTCATCAACGCCACCTTGTCTAAAATCGCAGCGCAAGAGCTTAACCGCGCCAGCCAAGAATCGGCACCTTACGACAGCATCCACGGCCTCGAGCATCTAGACAAAGCCATTAACGTCGACCAAAGCCCGATTGGCCGTACGCCACGCTCTAATCCAGCCACCTACACCGGCTTATTCACCCCGATTCGGGAACTGTTTGCAGGCGTGCCGCTGTCGCGCGAGCGCGGCTACAGCGTGGGCCGCTTTAGCTTTAACGTTAAGGGTGGCCGCTGCGAAGCTTGTCAGGGTGATGGCATGATTAAGGTCGAAATGCACTTCTTGCCCGACGTTTACGTGCCTTGTGACGTGTGCCACGGCAAACGCTACAACCGCGAAACCTTAGACATCCAGTACAAAGGCAAAACCATCAGCGAAGTGCTCGACCTCACCGTCGAAGACGCTCTGACCTTCTTCGAAGCCGTACCAACGCTTAATCGTAAGCTTCAAACCTTAATGGACGTCGGTTTAGGCTATATTCGCCTCGGCCAAAGCGCCACCACGCTGTCTGGCGGTGAAGCGCAGCGAGTGAAGCTGGCGCTGGAGCTGTCTAAGCGCGACACTGGTCGCACCCTCTATATTTTGGATGAACCGACCACCGGCCTACACTTTGCCGACATCGCCATGCTGCTGGACGTTTTACAACGCCTCAAAGGCAAAGGCAACAGCATTGTCATCATCGAACACAACCTCGACGTCATCAAAACCGCCGACTACGTGATCGACTTAGGCCCAGAGGGCGGCGACGGCGGCGGCATGATCATCGCCACCGGCACCCCTGAAGAAGTAGCGGCCAACGCCAAAAGCTATACCGGCAAATATCTAGCCAAAACCTTGGCCGCCAGCCAAGTTCGGCCAGATTAAGCCACAGACTGGCGGCCTCGCCGCCAGTCGTCCAAAACCGCGCCAGAATGGGCCGCGGTTTTTTTACCTTTGTTCTTTTATCATCACGAGTGAATCATATGAAAATTGCGATCGCCAACGATCATGGCGGCACCCAGCTTAAGCACGCCATTGTGCAGCACCTCAGCGCCAAAGGCATAGACGTCATCAATCTGGGCACTGACGCCGACGCCAGCGTCGACTACCCCGACTACGCCAAAAAAGTCACCGATGCCCTGTTGGCACAAGAAGCAGACCTAGGTATTTTGTGCTGCGGCACCGGCATCGGCATGTCGATTGCGGCCAATAAAGTAGCCGGTATTCGCGCCGCCGTGGTCAGCGACACCTTCTCGGCTCAAGCCACCCGCGAACACAACCACAGCAACATTCTTTGCCTCGGCCAACGCGTAGTCGGCGAAGGCCTAGCCCTGCTTTTGGTTGACACTTGGCTCGCCGCCACCCCACAGGCAGGCCGCCACCTCGGCCGCGTGGCCAAGCTCGAGGCCTAAGCCTCAACCGCAAAAAAGCCTAAGCAACACCGCTTAGGCTTTTTTTGTGGCTCATCGAAGCGTTAACTTGCCGTCACGCTGGCCGTAGCTGGCGCCGCCTGGCCCGCAGCCACGAACTGCGCCAACTTTTGCATGCCGACGCGTAACGCCGTCGGCATCGCGTCTAAATCAACCGCATCCATCAAATTTTTAACGTATAGCCCCAGCTCAGTATCACCCTCAACCCAGAGCCGACGTTGAAAGAACAAGGTGTCTGGATCTTGCTGGCGCGCCGCGATCAAAATCAAATCATTGGCTTCTCCACTAAACAACACATCAGCCACCACTGAATCGGCAGGCACCACGACAATTTTTTGGTTTTTTAACGTCATCGCCCAAGCCAAACCCAGATCACGCACTTCAATGCGCAGCCATTTCTCACTTAGAAAATCCAATTCACCCTCGGCCAAAGCTTCGTTAAGCTGCCATGAAATCAAATGGGTCAATACCTGTTTTTTCAGCCCAAAGGGCGTCATGCCCAACGGCCCACGTAACCATTTGGGCGCATGGCGCACCAAATTACAGTGTAGTTGCGACAGCATCTTCATTCCTCCTTTGGTCAAACCCTCATTATTACTCGCTGCCAATTTAACGTTTGGGCTTAAATCAAATAAAGGTCACTTTAAAATTTGCCGCCGCATTCAAGCCATGCTTTTCTGCTTAATGTCAAACACGCCCCAACAGGGACTCATTATGATGAGGATCGTTTGGCGCCGTCAGAGCGCCTCGATCACACCATAGAGGTCACCATGGAATTACTTTGTCCTGCCGGCAATTTGCCGGCCTTAAAAGAGGCCATCAACCAAGGCGCCGACGCCGTCTACATCGGCTTTAAAGACGACACCAACGCCCGCCATTTTGCCGGCCTCAACTTCACCGACAAAAAGCTTTTAGAAGCCTCGGAATTTGTGCATCAACGCGGCAAGAAACTACACGTCGCCATCAACACCTTCGCCCACCCCGATGGCTTTGGCCGTTGGCAGCGCGCCGTCGATCAGGCTGCCGCCATTGGCGCCGACGCCTTAATCTTGGCCGACATCGCCATGCTCGACTACGCCGCCGAACGTCATCCTCACATCGAACGCCACGTTTCCGTACAGGCATCCGCCACCAATGTGGAAGCCATCAACTTCTACCACCGCAACTTCGCCGTACACCGCGTCGTGCTGCCGCGGGTCTTGTCGCTGTTTCAAGTCGCCCAGCTGGCCAAAACCAGCCCTGTACCGCTAGAGGTTTTTGCCTTTGGCAGCCTGTGCATCATGGCCGAAGGCCGTTGCTACTTATCTTCTTATTTAACCGGCGAATCGCCCAATACTGCTGGTGCCTGTTCACCTGCTCAATACGTACGCTGGGCCAACACGCCCAAGGGCTTAGAGTCCCGCCTCAACGACGTGTTGATTGACTGCCATCAAGAAGGCGAAAACGCCGGCTACCCGACCTTGTGTAAAGGCCGTTACTTTGTCGACGGCCAGCTCTACCACCCTCTGGAAGAGCCCACCAGCCTAAACACCCTCGCCCTGCTACCCGACCTACTGAAAGCCAACATCGCCTCGGTCAAAATCGAAGGCCGTCAGCGCAGCCCCGCCTACGTGGGTCAAGTTGCTAAAGTATGGCGTCAAGCCATTGATGCGTGCCTACGCGACCCTGAGGCCTACGCGCCCAAACCCGAATGGATGGCCACTTTAGGCGCCGTCTCCGAAGGCACCCAAACCACGCTGGGCGCCTACCATCGTAAATGGAAATAAAGGAACCTCTCATGCAATACGCCCTTGGCCCCATTTTATATTACTGGCCCAAAGCCGACACCGAAGCCTTTTATCAAGCCGCTCAAAACAGCTCAGCCGACATCATCTATCTGGGCGAAAACGTGTGCAGCAAACGCCGAGAATTGAGCGCCGGCGACTGGATTGAGCTGGCCAAAACCGTGGCTCAATCCGGTAAGCAAGTCGTGCTCTCAACCATGACGTTGATCGAAGCGCCGTTTGAACTCAAAGAAATGCGCCAGCTCATCGACAACGGTGACTTTCTCATCGAAGCCAACGACCTAAGCGCCGTGCATTTGGCTGCCGAACGTAAGCTGCCGTTTATTGCAGGGCCTGCGCTCAACGTTTACAACGCTTACACCTTAAAGATTCTGCTGCGCCAAGGCATGATGCGCTGGTGCATGCCGGTAGAGCTGTCGCGCAGCTGGCTGGCACAAACCCTAGATCAGTGCGACACGCTGAGCATTCGCGGCCGCTTTGAAGTGGAGGTATTCAGCTATGGCCATCTACCGCTGGCCATTTCAGCCCGCTGCTTTACCGCCCGCTCAGAGGATCGTGATAAAGATCAGTGTAAAACCTGCTGTATTCATTACCCTACTGGCCGAGCGGTACACTCGCAAGAAGGCCAACAGGTGTTTGTGTTGAACGGTTTACAAACCCAAAGCGGCTACTGCTATAACCTCGGCAATGAATTGGACGGCATGCGCGGCCTCGTCGACGTGGTGAGGCTGTCGCCGCAAGGCCTAAGCACCCTTGCCCTAATTGAGCAATTCAAAGCCAATGAGCAAGGCGCCCACCCGTTAACCTTAACCGACGCACAAGATTGCAATGGCTATTGGCTAGGCGCAGCAGGGTTGGACCTCAAAACCATGGCGCAATCCATGTAAGCCAGCCGCCACTCGCCCATAAAAAAACCGTGTCCGCCCACAAGGCAGTACACGGTTTATCATTGCAAGCAAACTTAGCTGGCCACTACTTTACAGTACTTGGTGATGATGTTGCTCACCTCAGTCGACTTGCCGCCTTCTTCTTGCGTGCCTTCTTGCATCAACATATTACCGTCCACGCTGGCCACATTGGCCAAAGTCGCGGCACCAGACGCCCAGGTAATACCACTGCCTTGGAACACGTTGCCTTCTTGCTTGGGATCGCGCAACAGCACTGGCGTGGTTTGATCTTGATAGGTCACAACCGCCGCCACGGCTTCTTGGCCCTTAAAGCCATATTTCACCGCCAGTTTTTGATCACCTTGCTGGCCGCAGGCATAAGTCACGTCTTTTGTGGTGTCTACAGCAACCTCTTTCGGTGCAGCATCTTTACCTTGATCAGCATCGGCGGCTGTACCAGGTGCGGCGCAGCCAGTTAATACTGCCATCACGGCAACGGCAGGCAACCATTTCAACAGGGGTTTAGTCATGAATCTGTCCTTTATTTTCTGTTTAAGAGGTTCTAGTACGAGTCATAGCCTGTTAGTGAAGTTCCAACTTTTTTAACCATTGCTTTATGATGCGGCCAATTTCAGCCCTAAAATAGGCCGCATTTAGGGATAATATGTAAGCCATGGTTTATCGTATCGTTCCCTATACTTTTTTTACGTCTACAGAGTAGGCCCTTAAGCGTAGGGTGGGTCATGACCCACGCGGGTTGTAAATGTGGGCACCTGAGCACCTTAGGAGTGGTGGGCACGCTACGCTTTGCACCACCCTACAAATGGCCTGTAAAC
Source organism: Neisseriaceae bacterium (assembly GCA_017987415.1). Taxonomy (GTDB): domain Bacteria; phylum Pseudomonadota; class Gammaproteobacteria; order Burkholderiales; family Neisseriaceae; genus JAGNPU01. The sequence goes on along the minus strand of JAGNTR010000082.1, from coordinate 28 downwards.
CATCCATTGATCAGTATGATTATTAAGG
>JAGNTR010000081.1 GCA_017987415.1 Neisseriaceae bacterium | reverse complement strand
TAAAGTTTAAGCCTTCAGCTTTTAAATCTTTCAACTGTTTAACGTTCACACCATCCGTATCTTCACTACCTGCCTGAAGATTGGTGATTTTGGTGTGGTTTAAATTTAAGCCTGTCTTACTCAACACCGGGCCACCGTTGTTGATGGTCAAGCTGTCGCCAGTGAGGTCTTTGGCTAAATCAAACTTTAAGTTATTGCCTTCTTTGGTTACCACAATGTTGCCGTCGGCGTTGCCAAAGTCAACCGTGCTTTCTGGCGCCACTAAGCTAATGTCTTTGCCTTGAGCGGTGACGTTCCAGCCCTTACCAGACGCATCTTTTAATTGGCTCACGTTTACGGCATCGGTGTCTTCAACCCCTTTTTCTAAGCCCGTGATGCGGCCAGCGTCATTGATGGTGACGTTGCCAAACTTAGGCGATTCCGCCATTTGCAACGCCATCGAGCCATCGGCGTTGGCCACCGTTTTTAGGTTATGGCCGCTGTATTCGCCGGCCGTTGTGGCCGCACCTTTAATCGCTAAAGTAGTGCCTAGGTCACGGTGAATCGCGCCACCTTCATTGCCCGAGAAGTTTAGGCCTTTAGCAGTCAGGTTATTGGTCACATTAGTGATCTGTTTGGTCAGCTGCTTCACGTTGACCGCATCGCCATCATTTGTGCCTTCGGTCAAATTCACAATTTTGGTATTGTTTAGATTGATGCCAGTACGGTTAATCACAGGGCCACCGTTATTGATGGTCAAGCTGTCGCCGGTAAGGTCTTTGGCTAAATCAAACTTTAAGTTATTGCCTTCTTTGCTCACCACAATGTTGCCGTCGGCGTTACCAAAGTCAACCGTGCTTTCTGGCGCCACTACGCTAATGTCTTTGCCCTGAGCGGTGACGTTCCAGCCTTTACCTGCAGCCTCTTTTAGCTGATCGACGTTGACTGCATCAGTACCAGCCACACCGGCTTTAAGTCCGCTGATACGGCCTTCATCATTAATGACAATTTCACCAAACTTGGGGGAATCCGCAATTTGTACAGCCAAAGCCCCTTCTTTACCCGCGATGGTTTTGATGTTATTGCCTGAATAAGTGCCGTCGGTGATCGCATCGCCCTTAACCACCAATGTTGTGCCTAAATCTCTATGGATGAGGGTGCCATCATTGGTCAAAAAGTTCAGGCCTTTGCCGGTCAGCTCAATGTTTAGGTTTTTAATTGACTTATCCAGCTGAAATACGTTGACGGCATCGCCTTCATTCGTGCCTTCTTTAACATTAGTGATTTTTTGATTATTGAGGTTAATGCCCGTTTTATTTAACACGGGACCACCATTATTAATGGTCAAACTGTCTAGTTTGATGTCTTTATTCAAATCAATGGTCAATTTCTGATTAGCAGCACCTTTCGCCACCTTTAAATTACCGTCCGTATTGCTGAAATCTACAACATCACCAGGCGCCACTGTGCTTGTGTTCGCCCCTTGGGCGCTGACTTTCCAGCCTTTTTCTGCCAGCGTGTGTACCGCTTTCAATTGGCTCACGTTCACGGCATCGGTGTCTTCTGCACCGGCAGACACGTGCTGCATACGGCGCTCGCTGCCTTTGGCGCCTATAGACACAACCGCTTTAGGTGCGGCCGCACCGGTAAGGTAAGCTTGTTTATTAGACGCTGTCGTCTGCGAATCTTGGCCGATAGCCACGCCACCGACCAGGCTGGCGACAGCGCCAGAGCCTAAAGCCAGCGCATTATTTTGAGTGGCGCTGGCACCGCTCCCAACGGCAATGGCTTGCTCGCCTTTGGCTAAGGTTTGCGTGCTGGCTTGATAACCTGCACCGTCTGATACCCCATCACTGGGCGCTTTTTTCGAATCAGCCCCACCAATGGCAATGGCACGATAACCATCGGCGGTGGCAGAATGGCCCATGGCGATGCTGCTGTCACTCTTGGCGTAAGCCACGTTACCAATCGCCGTTGCATAATGTCCTGCGGCAACCGATTGACGCCCAAGCGCAAACGCAGTATTGCCTTTTGCTTGCGCCATTGAGCCTAGCGCAATCGCAGAATTCGCCAACGACTCAGCACCTAAACCAATGGCAATGCCCACATCTGTCGCTTGCGCTTTATCACCTAAGGCAATAGAAGCATTAGCGGCTTTGGCTCGATAGCCAATGGCCGTGCTGGCGGCATTTTGCATGAGGTATTCAGTGCCGGTATAGGGATTACCCGGGTTTTTACGGTTCACCAATTGAATATTGGTGTCGCCTGACTTTCCATCATTATTATTCGCCTCTGAATCACAGCCAATCGCAATGGCATTGCTGCCAATCGCCTGCGCTTGCGAGCCGCCTTTACAGGCAGAAATCGCAGTGCCATTACTACCACCAGACGTGGCCCCACCGTCGATGCCTGAGGCCGCGTATACAGTCCCACTCAAAGTGGCCAAAGCTGACACAACCGCCCATGCCGTCTTGGCATCAACCGTGGATTTACTTTTGCTTTTGCTCTTAGTCAGCTCAGAAGCCACCACCCATGTTTTTAATGCCTGACTCCAGACAATTTTAAAGACCTTATTCATTTGTCAACCCTCAACTGTGTTGTACAAGCAGCCACATCATCAATGCTCTTTCGTCTCGTGATGCCTTAAAGCAACCACAAAAAGACTCAATCACGATTTAGCATGTCACCGTGCCTTGTATTTAAATTTATTAAAACTATTTAAAAATAATTCGCAATACTTAAAAGCTATCGCAATAAATAAGACAATCAATATCAAGCATGCTAATATGGGCCTGACAACCAAGCCTTTATTTGCATGCTAATCAGTGAAATTAATCACTTAACTCATTAAATTAAATAGTTACAAAACAAGCGCTTCTATATTGCCAAGCCATAGATCACTTTGGCCGCAATGTTTGCCTCTATCAGTTGATTTTTAAACTGGCCTCCACGCCATCAACCACAATAAGGTGCTTGTTTCATGCAATACTACCACAAAAAGAACTATTAACAACCCTTATTATGTTTTAATTGTTGTTAGAGTCTCACGTTTGCGTTAGAATCAAACCAAGCAATTGAAATATAAAGTCTTTTTAAACGGATAAAATACCACAGTGACAACCACAAACGAAACCCATGAGGCCTCATTAAAGTCACTAGGTGACCGCATACGTGAGACTAGAGAACAACACTTAAAACTATCCCGAGCCAACCTAGCACAGTTGCTTCAGGTGTCGCTGACCACATTGCAAAATTATGAATACGGTACCCGCGACCCAAGCACTACCTTTATGGTTAACTTGGCTAAACTAAGCGATGCGGACTTAGACTGGTTGATGACGGGCATAAAAAAATCGAGTCAAACCACTTCAGACCCTCTGGCCACTCATGTCAGAATCCCTCTAGACAGCAGTCATCAGGGACAATCAGCCCTATCAAATTACGCCCTCTTTACCAAGAACTGGTTATCTTCAAGGCTACAGGCTGACCCTGCCGATCTAATCTTGATGACGGTTAAAGGCAATGCCATGACCGGCATTGTTGAAGATCAAGATGAGGTTTTGGTTAATCTAGCCGACAACCAGCCTGGAGACGGCCTCTATGCGCTGGCCATTAATCAAAACAGAATGATTAAGCACACCCAATCCTTACCCGGCAACATCATGCGCATCAGCAGCAACAACCCCTTATTCTTGCCGTTTGATGTCAATATTGACGACTTAGGCAAAGACATCACCATCATTGGCAGAGTCATCTGGCTGTCGCGTAAGCTTTAAACGACAAAAAGCCCAAGCATCTGCTTGGGCTTTTCTTTTCAATCAATAGCCAACAGCAAAAACTACAGCAATAACGGCAATAGGCTGTCACGCTCGGCCACCTGGCGTGCGGCGGCGACCAATGCTGACGGTGCGCCCACAAAACCAAATGTCGTTCTGGCGCGCGTAATCGCGGTATACACCAAAGCGCGATTCATCAAAGCATAGGCCTGATCTTGCTCATCAATGCTGTAGCTAGGCGGTAGCAGCCATACAGCCTGATACTCCGATCCTTGGCTTTTATGTACGGTAAACGCAAATGCACTCTCATGCTCGGGCAACATACTGAGCGGTAAAGCGCGAAAACCTTCGGCGCTGGGAAAATACACCTTAAGCGTGCCCGCTTCATCCAGCAGCACAATCCCGATGTCGCCATTAAACAGATTAAGTGGATAATCGTTGGCGCTGATCATGATCACTTTACCTGGATAGAACACCTCTTGTGCCTGTCGATGGCCACGCTTAGCCAAATAGCCTTCATACGTTTCATTAAACCGTAGGGCGTCATCCTTTAAGGCACTGAGTACGATGACGTCTTGTTGATGGATAAACGCTTGGGACACATCATTGGCCTGAATGGCCTGCCAATACTGGGCCTGGGCCTGATATAGATCGGGGTATAGGGCCGCCGTTTGCGGCAATAGGCGCAGCTGCTCGGGAAAGTCATTTAAAATATCCGCCACGTCATCGGGCGCTTCATTCACAGCTCGCGCCAAGGCGCCAATGCCGCTTTGGGCATCAAAGCGATGGCTATGGGTTAAAGCCAAGACGCACTGTGCAAGTCCCGGGTCAGCCACGCTGGGTATGCCGTGCTTGGGTAAATAAGCATTCAGCTGTGCCGCCGTTGTCGCAGACAACGCCGTTGGCCGAAACAGCGCCTGTACCACGGCACCAGCGCCTACGGAAGGTAGCTGATCTTTGTCGCCCAACAAAATAAGGCGGCTGTTCGGTGCGGTGGCGGCCAACAGCTGCCGCATCATGCCGCTGTCGATCATAGAGGCTTCGTCGACGATGATTAAATCATAGGGCAAAGGCTGATCTTGATGGTAGCGCGCCTGCTGCGTCAGCGGATTCAATTTTAGGAGGCGATGCAAAGTCTGGCCCTGTAGTCCTTCAACCAAGGGCACAAAAGACAACAGCTCATCCTGCATGACCCAGTCAAGCTGGCCTTGTAGGCTGGCAAAGGCCTTTTGAAAAGCCGCAGCCATATGGGCAGCGGCCTTGCCGGTAGGAGCAGCCAAAGCAATGCTGATTTTTTGCTTCAACACCAACAATAGCGTCGCCACAATTTTGGCCACGGTGGTGGTTTTACCGGTACCGGGACCACCGCTGATCAATAAGAATGCCTGCAATAAAGACAAAGCCGCCGCCTGCTTTTGGCGATCGTGGTTGTCTGCGCCAAACAGCGCCGTCAACACCAGCTGCGCTTCTGCCGGATGAAACGCCAGCGCAGGCTGTTGGCTCAATGCCAATAGCCGCTGGGCTAATTCGGCCTCTTCCTGCCATTGGCGCATAAAGCTTAAGCGCTGGCGCCACAGCAGCAAGGGCGCCACCACTTCGGGCGTGGTGCTAACCAAGGGCATGGCGTCGCTCAACGCTTGGGCTTGCCAAGGCGCCAAAGACAAGCAGGTGTGCCCTTCATCTAGTCCATGCACCAGCTGGCGTAAATATGGTGCCACCGTGGCGAATGCTTGTGGGGCAATCGGCGCCAAAACCGCTGCGGTGGCTTCATACACAGAATGCTCAGCCCGCACGACGTCGAACGAAGTTGGCGTTACACCTGCCACGGCGCCAGTCATTAGCTGAGCGCCGCCACTAAGTGGCCCTCTTGCATGGTAAAGACGCGATCAAAACGGGTCGCCAGCTCATCGTCGTGGGTCACCACCACCAGGCTGGTCTGATACTCTTGCTTTAATTCCAGCATCAAACTCAACACGTTTTGGGCATTTTTACGGTCTAGATTGCCCGTTGGTTCGTCTGCCAAGATGCAGGCTGGGCGCGTCACCAGCGCCCGAGCAATGGCCGCGCGCTGACGCTCACCGCCAGACAGCTCGCTAGGGCGATGCTTCACCCTATCTTTCAAACCGACCTGAGTCAAAATGGCCATCGCTAAAGCTTCCGCTTCAGCGCGAGATTTTTTACCAATAAGCAAGGGGATCATCACGTTTTCAAGGGCCGAAAACTCTAGCAATAGGTGATGGAATTGATACACAAAACCCAAATACTGATTGCGTAGATCGCCCAGTTTTTTCTGGCTCAGCTTGGCATAATCCTGGCCTTTGAGGCTGATACGGCCTGACGTCGGCGCGTCTAAGCCGCCGAGTAAATGTAAGAGCGTTGACTTACCGCTGCCAGAGCTGCCCACAATGCTTAGGCTTTCGCCTTCATACACGGATAAGGATAGATTTTGAATCACGTCCACCGATACTTCACCATCGCGATAAGACTTACTTAAGGCGTCACACTGCAATACCAAATTACTCATAGCGTAAAGCCTCCGCTGGTTGGGTTTTCGACGCACGATAGCTGGGGTATAAAGTGGCCAAGAAAGACAGCACCAAAGACACCACAGCAATCACCACCACGTCGCTTAAGCGCACGTCCGAAGGTAGATAATCTAAAAAATACACCTGCGAATTAATCAGCTGCCGGCCCAAAAGCTTTTCGATGCCAGACACAATGTAGCCAACGTTATAAGCCGTCAAAACGCCAAAAAACACGCCGGCCAAAGTACCCATAAAGCCAGAAATAGCGCCTTGAATCATGAATATTTTCATGACACCGCGTGGCGACAGGCCAACGGTGCGCAAAATAGCGATGTCGGCCTGTTTCTCGTTCACCGCCATCACCAACGACGACACCAGGTTAAACGCAGCCACGGCAATGATCAGGGTTAAAATGATGAACATCATCCGCTTTTCTAGTTCCACTGCCTCAAAATAGCTGCGGTTTTTAGCCGTCCAGTCTTCTGCCCACATCTGAGTTTGTCGATCGGGCGTCATGAACGAACGCAAGAAGCTAGGCGCATTTTGCGGGTCTTTAATTTTTAAGCGTACGCCAGAAACGTCTTCGCCATAATGAAATAAAACTTGGGCATCGGCCAAATGAATCATCGCCAAAGTGCTGTCCATTTCAAACACTTTGGTTTTCACCAAGCCCACCACGGTAAAGCGTTTTAGCCGCGGCACCATGCCTGCTGGGGTATTATTGCCTTCTGGCGTGATCACGGTGACCTTGTCACCCATATTCGCACCCAAGGCCTGAGCCAAATCTTGGCCCAAAATAATGCCAAACTCACCCGCTTTTAAATCACTGAATTGGCCAATGGGCATATTCTGCCCATAGTCGACTACGGTGTTTTCGGCAACGGGGTCAATGCCTTTGATCTGCGCGCCGCGCACCACGCCCGAATTAACCAGCAGACCTTGCTCGGCAATATACGGCGCCGTGCTGATGACTTCAGGTCGATCCTGAGCCAGCTTGGCCAAGCTTTGCCAGCCATTGTGTTCTTCATACGAGAAATAACCGACTTCCACATGGGGGGCCACATTCAGCAATTGGCCGCGAATTTCTTTTTGAAAGCCATTCATCACCGACAACACCACAATCAGCGCCATCACCCCTAAGGCGATGCCCAACACCGACACCAAGCTGATGAATGACACAAACCCATTTCGTTTTTTTGCCCGCAAATAGCGTAGGCCTATCCATGTCTCTAATGAAGCCACTGTATGTCCCATAAAAGCCGTCAATAAAATATCGCCCAGAAGCCTGCCTGGTGCGCCCTCTGATAGAGGCTCAAAACCCTAAAAAGTTTAGCCCATCATGGCCGCCTCATTGTACCTTATACACTTAATGGCCTAACAGCCCTATTTTGCCTTATAATGATGAGTTTACATTAACCCCTGCTTCGAGACCGATACGCCATGCAAGATATTGAAAAAAAACAACAATACGAAAGCAACAAGCTGAATAAGCGCCTGCGCCATCAGGTGGGCGACGCCATTAACGACTTCAAAATGATTGAAGAAGGCGACAAAATCATGGTGTGTCTATCCGGCGGCAAGGATAGCTATGCGTTATTAGACATCCTCATGGGCCTACAGCGCTCAGCACCCATCAACTTCGAACTGGTGGCGGTCAACCTAGACCAAAAGCAACCTGGCTTTCCTGCCGACATTTTGCCGACCTATTTAGAAGGCTTGGGCGTGCCTTACCACATCATCGAAGAAGACACTTACAGCATTGTGAAGCGGGTGATTCCTGAAGGTAAAACCACCTGTAGCCTGTGTAGCCGCCTACGCCGAGGCGTACTCTATCGCGTGGCCAAAGAATTAGGCTGCAGCAAGATCGCTCTAGGCCACCACCGTGACGACATTCTGGAAACCCTATTCTTGAACATGTTCTACGGCGGTAAATTAAAATCCATGCCGCCTAAACTGGTGTCCGACAACGGTGAGCACATGGTGATTCGCCCTTTGGCCTACGTAAAAGAAAAAGACTTAGTGCGCTTTGCTGAAATGAAGGCATTCCCAATTATTCCGTGCAATCTATGCGGCTCACAGCCTAACTTACAGCGCCAGGTCATCAAAGAATTAATGCAAACCTGGGACAAGCAGTTTCCTGGCCGCCTAGAAACCATGTTCAGCGCCTTGCAAAACGTTGTACCGTCGCATTTGGCCGACCCACAGCTATTTAATTTTGCCCAGCTACAGCGCGGCGAAATCCCCGCCGGCGGCGGCGACACGGCTTTTGACAAAGACGACAGCTTTGCCACCGCCCCCAAAACCATCAGCATTTTAGACAACCGCATTCCCACTGGAGGTGACCATGGCGCGTAACCCCTACCGTCGACGCGTACGGCCTAGCCAAGACCACCTGCCTGAAGTAGACATTTCTGAAGAAGGCAATATTCGCTCTTTGCACCTTGGCAGCGCTACGGTGCAAAGCTCAATGAATTTGGACGACCCAGCTGAACTGGTGTTGTCTTATAGCCGCTCCATGATGGCGTGGCTGTTGTTCATGGATGCCCCTGAGCACATTACTCAAATTGGTCTGGGCGCCGGCTCATTTACCCGCTGGATCGATTTATACTTACCCGATACCCAGTCTGTGGCGGTAGAAATTAATCCCCAGGTCATCGCCGTGGCGCGTGCCTTCTTTGAACTGCCGTTCGAAGGCGAACGATTCAACATTGTCGAAGGTGACGGCGCCGAGTACATTAAGATCTGTCGCGCCAGCACCGACGTCATCATGGTGGACGGCTTCGATGGCGAACAAATTGTAGACGACTTAGTCAGCGAAGATTTTTTTGAGCATTGCAAAACAGCCCTAAGCGATCAAGGCGTGTTCATCACCAACTGGTGGAGCGGCGACAAGCGCTATCAGATGTTTGTCGAACGACTCTTGTCGGTCTTCAACGGCCTCGTGCTAGAAGTACCTGCCGCCAGCCACGGCAATATTGCGGTCATGGCCTTTAAAGACACCCCGGCCATCGTCAAGCTGAATGAGCTGGCGCTGCGTGCCGAACGTTTGTCCGAGCAATACCATTTAGACTTCAAGCAAATGCTGGATACCATTACCAGCAGCAATTTAAACAACGGCAAGACGCTATTCTTATAGGATTTTATATGAGCTTCTTTAAACGCCACGTGTTCATTTGCAACAACACCCGCACCAATGGCCGCCAAAGCTGTGGCGACTGCAACGCCGACGCCATGATGGACTATATGCGCGGTCAGGCCAAAGCCATGGGCCTGATTGGCGAAGGTAAAAACCGCATCAGCAAAGCCGGCTGTCTCGGGCGCTGTGAAGTCGGCCCGGTGATGGTCATTTACCCTGAAGCCACTTGGTATACTTATGTTGATGAGGCCGACGTACAAGAGATTCTGGACGAGCATTTGACTAAAGGCAACATCGTCAACCGCCTTCTGGTTGATCCACAATAACGCACCGCACCATAACAATAAAACAGCATAGATAAAGGACCAATATGTTACGAGCCAACAACATCGTTTGGGTAGAGGGCCCCGTCGGCCGCCTAGAAACCATTTACATTCCAGCCCAAGGCCAAGCGCAAGGCGTGGCGGTGTTAAACCACCCTAATCCCACTCAAGGTGGCACCAACACCAATAAAGTCATTCAAACTGCGGCCAAAGCGTTAAGCAAACTAGGCTACCATTGCTATTTACCTAACCTACGCGGCGTGGGCGAAAGCGACGGCGAACACAACTATGGCCAAGGTGAAGTAGACGATGCCCTCGCCGTAGTCGCTTACGCCAAAGCCGCTCACCCACAAGAAAGCGCCAAACTGGCCGTTGCTGGCTTTTCTTTTGGTGCCTTTGTGGCGTCACAGGTGGTACATCGCGTACACGCCGACAAGCTATTATTGATTGGCCCAGCCGTGGCTACCTATAAAATCCATTCACCCAACGTACCCTCAGTAGACGACACCTTAATCATTCATGGTGAAATCGATGACGTGGTGCCCTTAACCATGGTGACCGCTTGGGCCAAGCCACAAAACCTACCCATCGTCATCATTCCTCAGGCAGGCCACTTCTTCCACGGCCAGCTGATTCTATTAGGCAAAACCATTGAACGCTACTTCGAGCACTGAGCCAAACCCGCTCAGCTCATCCATGCTAACCGGCCTCGCCGGTTAGCTGCCCAACGGTCACCACCATCAGCCTTTGCCTGATCCACTCACTAGCTGCTGGTCAGCACTTCACGCATGCCCCATCTACTCACCCTGCCACCATCTTCATCAGCAGACACTTAGTCTAATAGGTTGCACGGCTGTTGCTTTTTGACGTGCAGCCACACTATTTACTTTCCAGCCATTCTATTTTTGTTTGGTCTCGCCCCAAAATGAGCTAAGCTTCAGCAGCACTGACATCAAAATAACAACATCACGCTACTTAGGAACCCATGCTTTCTTTCTCCATCATGCTGGCCATGGCCATCTTCGCCCTAACCATGTCCATCACCCCCGGCCCCGTCAATATGGTGATCCTGTCTTCTGGTACCAGCCACGGCGTTCGGCCCACGCAAGGGTTTATCTGCGGCGCAACCCTAGGCTTTATTGCCTTATTGCTCACCGTCAGCCTTGGCTTGATGCAGCTGATCAACGGCCACCCACTGTTTTTAACCAGCCTCACCATCGTCGGCACGGCCTTTTTGGTCTATGTCGGGATCAAAATCGCGCGCGCCACGCCTGTCATACAAGCGGTTAAACGGCCCGTACCCAATTTTGGCCAAGGGGCATTATTACAGTGGCTCAACCCTAAAGCCTGGATTGCCTGTGCTTCTGGCGTCTCGCTCTTTAGTCAGCCGAACACCATGACGCCGCTTTTTACTTTTGCCATGATCTACCTTGTGGTCTGTTATCTGTCTTTGCTGGCATGGGCCTTTGTCGGCGCTAAAATGCGTCACATCCTGAGCCAACCACGACATTTGCGTTGGTTTAATCAATGCCTAGGCGCACTCCTGATTCTCTCCGCCCTGTCCATGCTGTGGCAGCAGCTATTCGCCGCATAAACAAAAAACGGCCTAGGGTTCACCCTAGGCCGTTTGCCCCTTAATCATGGCCTCAGCTTACGGCCATTGCATTTCCCCTTTAAGTACTTGAGCGCCCAAGGTCACGTCATCACCTGCGACAAAATCAGGATAGGCACGCGTCAACCCTTGAACCAGCTCTGCAGAATTTTGGGTTTGTGGCAGCAGCTGCTCCACCGTGGCTAAATAACCATCGGTAAAGCGTACCGATGTCAAATTCTGAGCAGCCCCGGGTAAGAAATGTCCTGGCACCACAACTTCCGGCTGTAGCGCGATGATGCTGCGTAATGTTTCACGCCAATGCTGGCGCGCCGCAGGCGTTTGCGCATCAGCCAACCATACGT
>JAGNTR010000080.1 GCA_017987415.1 Neisseriaceae bacterium | reverse complement strand
TGCTGGCCTTCGCCAGTGACAGTGCCTTTATTGCCTTTTTTAAGCGCCAGCTTGGCGTGACGCCGAAGCAGTTTGTGCTGAGTATGCGTGTATCGGACAAAAAAATCCCTCAATAAGCGCCCATCCACTAGGCGCTATTGAGGGGAAATGAAACCAACTTTTTAAACGGCTGAGTCAACTAACTGGTGAAGTTAATCAAGCCCATGAGGTAGCGGAAGCAATAGGCCACTACGCTGAGCACAGCGATGCTGCCTAGCCAAATCAACGCCATCCAGGCGAGCTTTTTAAACCAGCTTGATTTGGCCGCTTGCTTGTTGTTAGGGTGTGACGTTGTTGAGTTCATTAGTGGTATCCGCCTTCTCCAGGTCTGACCTTACCGCGGAATACGTAATAGCTCCAGCCGGTGTACATCAGAATCACGGGTAAGATTAATAGGGTGCCGATCAGCATGAAGACTTGGCTTTCAATCGGTGCGGCGGCCTCCCAGAAGGTGACGTCGTAGGGAATAATATTGGGCCACAGGCTAATCAATAGGCCGACAAAGCCCAACAGCATCAGGATCAGCACCATAAAGAATGGATAGTGGGAATGGCGGATTTTGATGGTGTACAGCAGCAGCATACCCACTAAGGCCACGATGAAGGGAATCGGCATCAAAAAGTAGAAGTTCGGGGCCGAGAACCAGCGGCTGGCAATGGTGTCGTGGGCCAGCGGTGTCCAGATGCTGATGATCAAAATGGTCAGCAAGAAGAGGGCGGTTAACACATAGCTGTAGCGACGAATCTGGGCTTCGAGTGCGCCTTCGGTTTTGATCAAGAGCCAAGTGGCGCCGAGTAAGGCGTAAGCCACGACGAGGCCAAGGCCAGAGAATAAGGGGAAGGGGGCAACCCAGTCGAACGATGAACCCGCAAACTGACGGTCTACAACCGGCATGCCTTCAATGATGGCGCCCAGCACCACGCCTTGGAAGAAGGTGGCGATTAAAGAGCCAAAAAAGAAGGAGGCGTCCCAATATTTAGTGTGTGATTCATCGGCTTTAAAGCGAAACTCAAAGGCCACGCCCCGAAAGATCAGCGCCAACAGCATGAAAATCAAAGGCAAATACAGCGCCGATAAGATCACCGAATAGGCTACTGGAAACACGCCCATTAAGGCCGCACCGCCCAAAACCATCCAGGTTTCGTTACCGTCCCAAACGGGGGCGACGGTATTCATCATCACATCTTTATCTTCTTTGTGTTTAAAGAAGGGAAACAGAATGCCGATGCCTAAGTCGAAGCCATCCATGATGACGTACATCGCCAGGCCAAAGAGAATAATGGCCAGCCAAACCAAAGTAAAATCAATGCCACCGTAGTTCATGATTAGTGCTCCTCATCTTGAGATGAAAATAGGTTGTGAGGTTGAAAAGGTAGGTGCTCGCTGTGTTGATTCGGGCCTTTGCGCACGATTTGCAACATGTAGTAAATCCCGATCCCGAAGAGTAAGAAATACGACACCACAAACAGTCCCAAAGATAGGCTCATGTGGCCGACTGGGTGTAGCGTCACGGCGTCTTTGGTTTTCATGAGGCCATACACAATCCACGGTTGGCGGCCCACTTCAGTGGTGAACCAGCCAGCCAGGATGGCGATCAAGCCAGAAGGGCCCATTAAAAAGATGAAGCGTAAAAAGAGCTTGTTGTCGAACAGGGTATTTTTTTTGCGTAACCATAGGCTCCAAAAACCGGCCAATACCATCAAGAAGCCTAGGCCGGCCATGATGCGGAAGGTCCAGAACACAACTAAGGAGTTGGCGCGCTCGTCTTTAGGAAAGTCTTTTAGTGCCGGCACTTGCTTGTCTAAGCTGTGGGTCAGAATCAAGCTGCCTAAGGCAGGGATTTCGACCTTATATTTGGTGCGCTCAGCTTCATTGTCGGGGATGCCAAACAGGATCAAAGGCGTGGGTTCGTCGCCGATGTTTTCCCAATGGCCTTCCATGGCGGCAATTTTAGCGGGCTGGTGTTTTAAGGTGTTTAAGCCGTGTAGGTCACCGACCACTACTTGAACACAGGCGCTGATGAGCGCCATCCACATGGCCATAGACAGCATTTTTTTCACTTCAGGCGTGCGGTTACCGCGCAAGAGGTGCCAAGCAGAAGAGGCCGCTACAAAAAATGAGGTGGCCACAAAGGCTGCAACCGTCATGTGCACTAAGCGGTAGGGGAAGGATGGATTGAAAATAACGGCAAACCAATCCACGGGAATCACCTGGCCGTTGACGATTTCAATGCCTTGTGGGGTTTGCATCCAGCTATTGGAGGCCAAAATCCAAAAGGTAGAAATAATGGTGCCGGTGGCCACCATGATGGTGGCGAAGTAATGTAGGCCAGGGCCTACTTTTTGGCGGCCATAAATCATCACCCCTAAGAAGCCAGCTTCTAAGAAAAAGGCGGTGAGCACTTCATAGGTCAACAAAGGCCCAGTGATGGAGCCAGCGAAATTAGAAAAACCGGCCCAGTTGGTGCCAAATTGATAGGCCATGACGAGGCCAGACACCACGCCCATACCAAAGTTAACCGCAAAAACCTTGAGCCAAAAGTCATACAGATTGAGGTAAACCTGTTTTTTTGACTTTAACCACATGCCTTCTAGTATCACCAAATAACTGGCTAACCCAATGGTAATGGCCGGAAAGATGATGTGAAAAGAAATGGTAAAGGCAAACTGGATGCGTGCGAGCATTAAAGCATATTCGTCATACATGGTTATTCTTTCATTCTAATGGTTTGATTTGTCACGTTTTAATTTTCATTGCATTTGTTTTGGGCAATACTCACCCGCAGCGGCCATGATGTTCATGACTTCTGGTTGTTTTTGGAATTTCAGTATTTACTGAATTACACGAATCCTACGGCTTTGTTTGATTTAAGTCAAATGATTTTTGAGGCGAACCGCTGCTGGCCTCTTGGTAGGGGTTCGCGTGCGAACAGGGGAGGCATTAGCCTGGTCAGAAATGCAGGCTTTGAATGGCTTGATTTCATTGGTTTTGTGGTTTTATGATCTATTTACATCGGTGGGTCTTAAATGCCGATTGGCTTCGTTTACAGCGGTGCTTTTATTGAGGATAATGCTTTTTTTCGCCTTTGGGCGCGTTCACTCAGGTAAAGCATGGTGGTTCATCTTTTCGGTAAGCTGTGGCAATGGTTGTGGGTGGGTTTGGTGCTGTTGCCCATTGGGGTTATTGTGGCGTCGTATCAACAAATTGATCAGGCCATTTGGGCACACCTGTTGGATTTTCAATTGCTCACCTTATTGAGCAATACCTTTTTACTGCTCCTTGGCGTTGGCTTGGGCGTGGTGTTATTGGGCACCAGCAGCGCTTGGCTGACGGCGGTGTATCAGTTTCCTGGGCGCGGCCTCTTTTTTTGGGCTTTAATGCTGCCTTTGGCCTTGCCGGCTTATGTGATGGCCTTTAGCCAGCTGGGGCTGTTTGACTATACTGGCCCAATCAGTACGTATTTACGCGAACGCTGGCAGTTTCAAAACGGTTTGCCTGAGATACGCCATGCTGGTGGGGTGATCGCTGTCATGAGCCTGGCGTTTTATCCCTATGTGTATTTGCTGGCGCGCAACGCCTTTTCCAGCATGGGCCAGCGGGCTTTAGAAGTCGGCGCAAGCCTAGGTCTGAATCCATGGCAGGCCTTTTTTAAGGTGGCTTTGCCCATGGCTAGGCCTTGGATTGTGGGCGGTATGGTGCTGGCGCTGATGGAAACCTTGGCGGATTTTGGCACCGTCGCCATTTTTAATTACGACACGTTTACCACGGCGATTTATCAGGCGTGGTTTGCTTTTTATTCATTAGAAACGGCCAAGCAGCTGGCTTCTTTGTTGATTTTGCTGGTGTTTGTCTTGCTTTTGCTGGAGCAACATCGCCGTCGTCAGCGTCGCTTTACCCAAACCGGTCGGGCTCAGGCCGCGCTGCGGCGGCCGCTGCATGGTGGGCGCGCTTGGTTGGCTAGCGGCTATTGTGGGTTGTTATTTTTGATCGCCTTTGTGCTGCCCGTGGCGCAGCTAGTCTATTGGGCCATCGGGACGTGGGACAATGCTTTTGAAACCGACTTGTGGCAATATGCCTGGCACTCTTTTGTGTTGGCCTTGGGCGCCGCCTTTTTGGTGCTGGTGGCAGCGCTCGGTTTGGCCTTGTCTAAACGGGCTAATCCTGGGCGGCAGAGCCTTTGGCTGACCCGTATCGCGACCTTGGGCTATGCCATTCCAGGGACGGTGTTGGCCGTCGGTGTGTTTGTGCCCATTGCCTGGCTGGATCATCTAGTGATCGAACAGTTTGGCTTAGGCGAGTCGGGCGGGGCTTGGTTAAAAGGCAGCCTGGCGGCACTGTTCTTGGCCTATGCCCTACGCTTTATGGCGGTGGCGTTCGCCGCGGTTGAGGCTGGACTCGAGCGCATTGCCCCACATCAAGAAGAGGCGGCACGCACGCTGGGCGTGCATGGCGTGGGCCTGTTGCGGCGGGTTTATCTGCCGCTCTTACAAGGGGCGCTGGGCACGGCCATGCTGATGGTGTTTGTGGACGTGATGAAGGAAATGCCGATCACCTTGATGATGCGTCCTTTTGATTGGGACACCTTGGCGGTGCGTATTTTCAACTTCACTACCGAAGGCCAATATGATTTAGCGGCCTGGCCTTCTTTATTGATTGTGATCACTGGGTTTGTGCCCATTCTCTTATTTTCTCGGACGGAGCAATCGGCCTAATGTGGTTAAGCGTACAAGATCTCAGCGTTGAGCTGGGGCATCAAAAAATCATTCATGGCTTAAGCCTAGCCTTGGCCGAGGGCGAAATTGCCTGTTTGTTGGGGCCCTCTGGCTGCGGTAAAACCACGGCGCTGCGCAGCATCGCCGGTTTTGAAACCTTGTGTGAAGGGCGCATCAGCCTCGGTGGTGAGGTATTGGCCGATGCCCAGACTAAGCGACACGTGGCCGCACATCAGCGGGCCGTGGGCATGGTGTTTCAAGACTATGCTTTATTCCCTCATTTGAGCGTGGCCGACAATGTGGCGTTTGGCCTTGGCGCTTGGTCTAAGGACCAGCGCAGGCAAAGGGTGGATGAGCTGTTGGCCTTAGTGGGCTTAAGGACGCAGGCGACGGCCTATCCGCATCAGCTTTCTGGAGGTCAGCAGCAGCGGGTTTCGCTGGCGCGGGCTTTGGCGCCGAAGCCTAAGCTATTATTGCTAGACGAACCTTTTTCCAATTTAGACGCCGATTTGCGCACCAGCTTAGCGCAAGAAGTCAGGCTGGTGCTCAAGCAAGAAGGCATCACCGCCATATTGGTGACCCATGACCAGCAAGAAGCTTTTGCGTTTGCTGATCAGATAGGCTTGATTGATCGGGGCCGTTTGCAGCAATGGGGTCGTCCGATGGCTTTGTATCAGCAGCCGATAAATAAAACCGTGGCGCAGTTCTTAGGTCAGGGCAGCTGGTTAAGGGCTGAGGTGGTGGGGGAGCGGCAGCTGCGCTTTGCTTTTGGCGAATACCAACATGATGCCCCCCATGGCTTGGCGTTGGGCGCTCAGCTGGATGTTTTGGTGCGGCCGCATGAGCTGCGGTATGAGGCGCAATCTGAAGCATCGACACAGGTCTTGAGCAGCGTGTTTCAAGGTGATCGGGTACGCCATAGCCTGCGTTTGGGCAGCGGTGAAAACGTTCAAGTCGACTGGCCGAGCCAACACGAGGGCCTGGTGGGGGTAAGCCTCAGGTTGGCTCAGGTGATTGCTTTTGCGATTGAGTAAGAGACATCAAAAAAGGCGCTGCATGCTTGCAGCGCCTTTTTTTTGGCTAAGCTAGAGTAGGCGGCTTAGCGGTAGCCTGCTCGGTCCATCAGCATTACGGCTTGCTTTTGCTTGCTGCCAGCATTAGACACGTTGATGACGTTTTGCTTGAAGCTGCCCCATTTGGCGACTTTGGCGTCGGGTTTGATTTTAGGGTTGACCGGATATTCCATGTTTAAGTCTGCGAAGAGGTTTTGGGCCTTATCGCTAGAAAGCCATTCGATGAATTTTTGGGCTTCGGCTTTGTTCTTGGTGTATTTGGCCACGCCGGCGCCCGAAATGTTCACGTGGGTGCCTTTGCCTTTTTGGTCGGCCCAGAAAATGCCGACGGCTAGGTTGGGTTTCTTCTCCATCAGGCGACCATAATAGTAGGTATTGGCAATGCCCACGTCGCAACGGCCAGCGGCGATGGCTTCTAATAGGGCCGTGTCGTCAGCAAATGGTGGGGTGGCAAGGTTTTTAACCCAGCCCTTCACCATTTGTTCGGTTTTGGGCACGCCAACGTCGGCAATGTGCATGGCCACTAGGGATTGGTTATACACTTTTTTAGAGGTGCGTAAACAGAGCTTGCCCTGCCATTGGCTATTGGCCAAATCGGCATAAGAAGACAGCTGTTCAGGCTTCACCTTGTCGGTGTTGTAGAAAATGGTGCGGGCACGAACCGATAGGCCAAACCATTCATTTTTAGGGTCACGTAGGTGTGAGGGCACATTGCCATTGAGCACTTTTGACTGGATGGGTTGAAGCAGGCCCATTTGGCTGGCTTGCCATAGGTTGCCGCCATCAACGGTAATCAATACGTCGGCTGGAGAGTTTTTGCCTTCGGCACGCATTTTTTCCATCAGCGGGCCTTCTTTATCAGAAACCAATTTAACGTTGACGCCCGTTTCTTGCTTGTATTTGGCCACGATGGGCTGTAACAGCTGTTCTGCACGAGAAGAATACACCACGAGGTCTTGCGCCAATACGGGGGTGGTACCAAGCACAGCCAAAGACAACATCCAGAACTTAGACATATTGATTCCTATAGGTTAAATGATAATGACTACTATTATGAACAGGATCATAGGCTAAGCCGTAAAGGCCGTCTAGATGATTCAGCGTGTCTATGCCGTGGACGATGGCACATTGTTCCAGAATACAACAGCTAGCTAGGGCTGATTGAGCTTATTTGGGGCATTGTCCTCAATCAGAAGGGTGCTGCGCCAGCCGTGGATTTTGCGGTAAACCTTTGATTGTGTACTCTAAATAATAATAATCCCTTGTTTTTTAATAAAAATTTCACATAACTTTCACTGGAATGAAATAGTTCTTATCTATATTGACGCTTTCACTGAGTTCAGGAGGCAGCCAATGACCGCTATTTCAATTCAATCACTCAATAAGAACTTTGCCCGTAAGCAGGTTTTATTTGACGTTGATTTAGACATTCCCACCGGGCAAATGACGGCTTTACTGGGGCCTTCTGGCTCAGGTAAGTCAACCCTATTGCGCCACATTAATGGCTTAACCGTGGCCAGCACCGGCAAGGTGACGGTCAATCAAGCGGTGATTCAAGACCAAGGCCGTATGGCGAAAGATGCGCGTCGCCACCGCGCCAAAATCGGTTTTATTTTCCAACAGTTTAATTTGGTGTCGCGCTTATCGGTGCTGGACAACGTATTGATTGGGGCCTTGGGGCGCTTATCCAATACGCGCAGCTTTCTGCGCTGGTTCACCAAGGAAGAAAAGCAAAAGGCTTTGGCCTGCCTGGCACGCGTGGGTTTGGCCGAGCTGGCGCAGCAGCGCGCTTCGACGCTGTCTGGCGGCCAACAGCAGCGGGTGGCGATTGCCAAGGTGTTGATGCAAGAAGCCGACATTATTTTGGCGGATGAGCCGATTGCGTCTTTAGACCCTGAGGCGGCAAAGACGGTGATGCAGACCTTACGCGACATCAATCGAGTCGATGGCAAAACCGTCATCGTGACGCTGCATCAAGTGGATTACGCCCGTCAATATTGTGACGTCACCGCGGCTTTGAAGAAGGGTCGAGTGAAATATTACGGCGACATGGCCAGCATGCAGCCAAGCTTTTTAGAGGCGCTGTATGGGCAAGACGACATGGCCTTGGCACCCGTGGTCAAGCCCGCAGAAACCGCATTGAATTTCCAATTAAGTTAATTTCATAAAGTGAGAATGGTTATGTTTACAAGCGTTACGGCAACTTTAAAATCTTTGGGTTTGGTGTCTTTGTCGGCCTTGACCTTGATGGCCTGTGCCCCTCAAGACCAGGGCAGTAGTGCAGAAGCCAAGTCTGAGCCGGCTGAGGCTGCGGCGAAAACCGAATTGAATTTCGGCATCATCAATACCGAGTCGTCGCAAAACCTAAAGCAAGACTGGGCCCCGCTTTTGGCCGATTTGAGTAAGGCCACCGGCATGAAGGTGAATCCTTTTTTTGCCTCTGATTATGCGGGCGTGATTCAAGCCATGCGTTTTGGCAAGGTGGACATGGCCTGGTACGGCAATAAATCGGCGATGGAAGCGGTTGATCGCGCCGATGGCGAAGTGTTTGCGCAAGTGGTGTACAGCGATGGCAGTACGGGCTACACCAGTTTGGTGATTGCCAATAAAGACAGTGAGTTAACTTCAGAGAAAGACATGTTGGCGAAGGCGGGTGAGCTGACCTTTGGCAACGGCGACCCTAATTCGACCTCAGGCTATCTGGTGCCGGCCTATTATTTATTCGGCAAAAACAACGTCAACGCCGCCGATATTTTCAAGCGAACCTTAAACGCCAACCACGAAAGCAACGCCATGGCCGTGGCCAATAAGCAGCTAGACGTGGCCACCTTTAACAGCAATGGCTGGGAAATGATGCAAGAGCGTCAGCCGCAGATCATTGCCAAATTAAAAGTGTTGTGGGAATCCCCCAAGATTGATTCAGATCCATTGGTGTGGCGCACCGACATGGCGCCAGAGCTGAAAACCAAGGTGAAGGATTTCTTCTTGAGCTACGGCGCCACCCCAGAACAAAAAGCCATTTTAACCAAGTTGAGCTGGTCTAAATTCCAACCTTCAGACAACAGCCAGCTGAATGCGGTGCGTGAACTGGAAGCGTTTAAGCAAGAAATGGGAAAGAAAGCCAAATAAATGGATGCATTGACTTTGAATTCTGCCCCAAATCGCTTTAAAAAATGGTTCAACTTGCTGTTAACGGGCTTGGTTTTAGCGGTATTGACGCTGTCCTGGCAGGGCAGCGAAATGGCCCCGCTGAAGCTGATCACCGACGCCGACAATATGTGGGTGATGGTGGGCGATTTTTTCCCGCCCGATTTCACCCACTGGCGTGAATACCTAGACGAAATCGTGGTGACCTTATACATCGCCATTTGGGGCACCTTATTAGGAATTGTGTTTGCCGTGCCGCTAGGCCTCTTGTGTGCGGCCAATATGGCGCCGATCTGGGTGCAGCAAATCGTGCGTCGCCTGATGGACGCCACCCGTTCGATCAACGAAATGGTGTTTGCGATGATTTTTGTGGCGGCTGTAGGCCTAGGGCCGTTCCCTGGTGTGTTGGCTCTGTTTTTACACACTACGGGCTCTTTGGCCAAGCTGTTTGCCGAAGCGGTAGAGGCGATTGAGCCGGGGCCAGTGGAAGGGGTGCGCTCGACTGGTGCGACCAAGCTACAAGAGATTTATTTTGGGGTGATTCCTCAAGTCTTGCCCCTGTGGATTTCCTACTCGCTGTATCGGTTTGAATCCAACGTGCGTTCGGCCACTGTGGTGGGCATGGTTGGCGCGGGCGGCATTGGCGTGCTGTTGTGGGAGAGCATACGTGGCTTTAGCTTCCCTGAAACCTCGGCCATTATTTTGATGATTATTGTGACGGTTTCTTTAATCGACGTTCTGTCACAGTATTTACGTAAAAAATTCATTTAATCAGTCGGTTATTCGTGAATAGGTAACGTTATGCAACAGAGTTCAGAATCACAACCCCAAGCAACCTTAGTGGCCAAACGGCAGCAGTGGTTGGCGGTGTTGACGCAGGAAAAAGAGGCGTTAAGCCAGTATGACCAGGCATTAAGCGCCGCACCGTACGAAGTATTGCGCGCACCAGAGGTAGGCATGGCCATGGTGAAGGGCCAAACCGCTGGCGAAGGCCAGGTGTTTAATCTGGGCGAGGTCACGGTCACCCGCTGTGTGGTGCGCCTAGACAGCGGCGAAGTGGGCTATGGCTACGTGGTGGGGCGCAGTAAAGAGCAGGCGAGGCTATTGGCCTTGGCCGATGCCCACTTGCAAAGCCCACAGCACGACCATTGGGCCAATACGTTATTGGCGCCATTAAGCGGCGCCCAGCAGAAAAAAATCAAGCAGCAGCAACAGCAGGTTGCCGCCACCAAGGTTGATTTCTTCACTTTGGTCAGAGGAGAGGATTGATGCAACAGCATTTAGTGAAGGGTTTTAACGACCCAGTTCAAGCCGCGCAGCAGGTGTTTCGGCAAACCCTAACCGCTTTGAGCGAGCCTGGCGTGGCGGTGGCGCTAGACGCCAGCGCCCAGCTCCCCGGCCTGTACCCCAGCACTACGGCGCTTTTGTTGACGCTGTTGGATCAGGATACACCGCTGTGGCTGGCCGACGGCCTACACACGCCTGAATTGACCCAAAATCTGGTGTTTCATTGCGGCTGTCCCATGGCGACCGAGCAGGTTCAGGGGCAGTTTGCCGTGTATGACTTAGCGGCGTTTTTGGCTGCGCCCAGCCACGATTTTGCGCTGGGCAATGAGCGCTATCCCGACCTGTCGGCGACCGTCATCATTCAGCTGCCGACAACGGCCAGCAGCGTCGACAGCGTGTGGCGTGGCCCCGGTATTTTAAACCAGCGCGACGTGGCGCTGCCGATGCCTGCGGCCTTTTGGGCGCTGCGGCAAAAGCTGATTGCCTTTCCGCGCGGCGTTGATTTCTTGTTCACGTTTCCTGAGGCGGTCATGGGTTTGCCTCGCACTACGGTGGTGACACCTTCGGAGGAGTCGGTATGTATGTAGCGGTAAAAGGGGGCGAGAAGGCGATTGCCGCCGCCCACCAAATGTTGGGGCGCTATCGTCGCGGTCAGGCGCAGGTGAGCGAATTGTCTTTGGCCCAAATTGAGCAACAGCTGCCGATGGGCGTGGCCCGTGTGATGACGGAAGGCTCGCTCTACGACCCAGAGCTAGCGGCCCTCGCGATCAAGCAAAGCGCCGGCGATCTGGTGGAGGCGATTTTCCTACTGCGTGCCTATCGCACCACCTTGCCGCGCTTTGGCGCGACGCTGCCTCTGGAAACGGCCCACATGAGCCTATTGCGGCGCGTGTCTGCCGTCTACAAAGACGTGCCGGGCGGCCAGCTCTTGGGCCCGACCTTTGATTACACTCATCGTTTATTGGATTTTGCCTTGGCGGCTGAAGGTTCGGTGGCGACAGACGAGGCAAAGGTTGAGACAGAGCAGGCTTTGGCGGCTTGCCCACATGTTTTAGATTTATTGGTGCAAGAAGGTTTGGTGATGGCGCCAGACGCCGCCCGCCATGCGCCCGAAAGCGACATCACCCGCGAGCCCATGCAATATCCGAGCAACCGTGCCCAGCGCCTACAGCTCTTGGCCCGTGGCGACGAAGGCTTTTTACTGTCTTTGGCCTATTCCACCCAGCGTGGCTATGGCCGTACTCATCCCTTCTTGGGCGAAATCCGCATCGGCGACATGATGGTGTGGCTGGCGCCGGAAGAACTGGGCTTCGAGATCCCGATTGGCACCATCCAAATCACCGAGTGCGAAATGGTGAACCAGTTTGTAGAAACCGACGATGGTGATGCTCAATTTACCCGTGGTTATGGCTTGGGTTTTGGCTATTGCGAACGCAAAACCATGGCCATGGCGTTGGTGGACCGCGCTCTGTGCGTTGAGGAATGGGGCGATGAGGTGATTTCACCAGCTC
>JAGNTR010000079.1 GCA_017987415.1 Neisseriaceae bacterium | reverse complement strand
GCCGGCATCCAGTTCAAGGCCACCGTTTCACCCTTTTGTAAACGCTTGGCCACGTCAACCGCACGCGCTGCAGCTAGTTTTTCAGCCTCTTGCGCCACATAAGCCGCACGCACTTGGTCTTTCACCTGAGCCAAGGTTTGCTCCGTCTTAGGCCGTACGTCTTGCGCACGCACCACCACTACAGAGCCATCAGGCAAATCAATCGGCTCAGAGTTAAACTTCTGCTTGACCACGTCATCAGAGAACAAGGCCGTAATCAACGCTTCAGGCATGCCCTGAGCCTTGGCTTCAGCTTCTGTTAACCAAGCGTCTTCCGTACGTACCGTCAGGCCCAGCTTTTCAGCCACGGGTTTTAAATCCTTGTTGTTATTAAAGGCCAGCTCAGACAGCTGTTCACGCTCTGCGTGCACCAGCTTTTGCGCTTTTTCCTGACGTAGTTTTTGGGTCAATTCGGCTTTTAAACCGTCAAAGCTAGGCGCCTGCTTGATGTCGGTCACCAATAAGATGTGGTAGCCAAACTGAGTTTCCACCAAATCGCTGACTTGGCCTTTGGCCAAGCTAAATGCGGCATCCTCAAACGGCTTCACCATCATGCCGTTTTTACCGAAGTAATCTAGGTCGCCGCCGTTGGCAGCCGAACCAGGATCATCAGAATGCTTTTGAGCCAAAGCCGCAAACTGGCTTGGATTGGCCTTGGCTTCTTTCAACACCGCTTCAGCCTTTTTCTTGGCTGCGGCTTTAGCTTCTGGCGTTTCATCGGCAAACGCCAACAGAATGTGCGACACGCGACGCTCCGGTTGGAACATTTGGTTCACATGTTCATCGTAGTATTTTTTCAGCTCTTCATCGCTGACGCTGACCTTGCTTTGTACCGACTCAGGCGTCAAGGCCACGCTGCTCATTTTCACCGCTAAAGGCAAGACATACTGCGCTTTGTGTTCGGTGTAGTAGGCGTTTAGCTTAGCGTCGTCTACGGCCACCTCGGCGGCAAACGCACGCGGATCAATCACGGCGGTACGTAAGGTGTAGCGAGCATTCCAAATATTGGCCACTTGGCTGGCTTGGGCATCGCTGACAATCTGGCCGGCCTGCACCATGCTCAATACAGAATTCAAGGCAAACTCTTTACGCAGCTGTTCGATCAACTGGGTTTCGGTCATGCGTTGCTGCTGCAAATAATTCTGATACAGCTCTTCGTTAAAGCCATTTTCATCGCGGAAGGTTTCTTCCTGTACGATGGCCTGCTTGATTTGTTCGATCGACACCGTCACGCCCATTTTCTCGGCGCCTGCAATTAGGTAGGCGCGGCGCAATAAGCTCGCGTATATGCCTTCCTTCACTTCAGGCGTACCGACCTCACCTAGGCGTTCTAAAGCCTGGCGAATGTCCCCTTCGGTCACGGCTTGGTCGCCCACTTTGGCAATATAAGGCTCGCCCCCGGTTAAAGATGTGGCACCAAACCCCACAAACGTCAGCGCCACAAAACCCAATAGGATTTTGGCTGGTGTGTTAAATTTTCTTACAGCATCAAACATAGCGATATCTATTCAATATTGGTTGATCACAAGAACGGTCATTTTACCGTCAAATACAAAAAAAAGGTGAACATTCAGTCCACCTTTTCCTTCGAAAACTTAATTTTAGACCTACAGCGCGTCTTTCAATGCTTTACCTGCACGGAATTTTGGCAAGCGAGCCGCAGGAATCGTAATCGCGGCACCGGTTTTAGGATTGCGACCGCTGCGTTTAGCACGATTGCCTACGTAGAACGTACCAAAACCAACCAAAGTCACCGTGTTGTCTTTTTTCAAAGCTTCAGTCACGGCTTTAATCGTTCCATCTAAGGCTTTCCCCGCAGCAACTTTTGAAAGCCCAGCTTCTTGTGCAATTGCATCAATTAATTCAGACTTGTTCACAGAAAATCCTTTTCTATTATTAAACAATGGGGAAGCGAGAATCGTGTTCTCCAAAACCGTTTCTCGCCGTGCCAAAGCTTTTATAACAAGTCTGAAATTCCAGTGTCAAGCGCCACAACGCTGCTTTACCCGTCTTAACCGTAAAAACCACGGTTTTAGGCCAAAATATGGCTTATTTTCAATGTTTTGGTGTCTCAGATACAACACTTTTTAACACTGATTCGCCGCCATTATTGTCGACAATCTCCGTTGTCACCCAAGGTTCTGGCTGACGCTCGAGGCTTAACAGCAACACTTCATCAATCCATTTGACCGGATGAATGGTTAATTCAGTCTGAACGTTTTTTGGAATGTCTTCCAAATCCTTCATATTGTCCTTCGGAATCAACACGTGTTTAATGCCGCCACGGATGGCCGCCAACAGCTTCTCTTTGAGGCCGCCAATAGGCAATACTTCGCCACGTAAAGTGATTTCACCGGTCATGGCGACATCGGCGCGTACCGGAATGCCGGTTAGGGCCGACACCAGCGCCACCGTCATGCCTGAGCCTGCGCTCGGGCCATCCTTAGGCGTCGCGCCTTCTGGCACGTGCACGTGGATGTCGTGCTTTTCATAAAAGTCTGGCGCGATGCCCAAACGTTCGGCGCGTGAACGCACCACGCTTAAAGCAGCGGTAATGGACTCTTGCATCACGTCGCCTAGCTTACCGGTGCGCACAATCTGTCCCTTGCCTTTTAAGGCCGCGGCCTCAATGGTCAAGAGTTCACCACCCACTTCTGTCCAGGCCAAGCCGGTCACCTGACCGACGCGGTTTTCATCTTCAGCCACGCCAAAATCAAAGCGACGCACGCCCAAGAAGTCATGCAGGTTTTTAGCCGTCACCTTCACCGCTTTTACCTTAGCGGCGCTGGCCTTGGTTTTACCAGCTTTCGCCTTGGCATCCTTAGCTTTGGCGCTGGCCAACTCTTCGGCCAACAGCTGCTGGGTCACAATCTTACGGCAAATTTTGGCCACTTCACGATCCAATGAACGCACGCCCGCTTCACGCGTGTAGTAGCGCACGATGTCGCGCACCGCTTCTTCGGTGATGACGGCTTCGTCTGCCTTCACGCCATTGGCGCCCAACTGCTTCGGTACCAAATAGCGCATGGCGATATTCACCTTTTCGTCTTCGGTATAGCCCGACAGACGAATCACTTCCATTCGGTCCAGCAGCGCCGGCGGAATGTCCATTGAGTTAGACGTGGCGATGAACATCACGTCCGATAAGTCGTAATCAACCTCGGCGTAGTGATCGACAAAGGCGTGGTTTTGTTCTGGATCCAGTACCTCAAGCAAGGCGCTGGCAGGATCACCACGGAAATCTTGGCCCATTTTGTCGATCTCGTCCAACAAGAATAAGGGGTTTTTCACGCCCACCTTAGTCATGTTTTGCAAAATTTTGCCCGGCATAGAGCCAATATAGGTACGGCGGTGGCCGCGAATTTCGCTTTCATCCCGCACGCCGCCTAAGGCCATGCGCACAAACTTACGCCCCGTGGCGCGGGCAATCGACTCACCCAAAGAGGTTTTACCCACCCCTGGCGGCCCCACTAGGCACAAGATCGGGCCTTTAAGCTTGTCGACGCGCTTTTGCACCGCCAAATATTCTAAAATGCGTTCTTTGATTTTATCCAAACCATAATGGTCGGCGTCTAACACCAGCTGAGCCTCGGCAATGTCTTTATTGACCTTGCTTTTCTTTTTCCATGGCAAATCCACGACGGTGTCGATGTAGTTGCGCACCACGGTGGCTTCTGCCGACATAGCCGGCATCATTTTGAGTTTTTTCAACTCAGCCATGGTTTTTTCTTTGGCTTCTTTACTCAAACCACGGCTATTGATTTTCTCTTCCAAGGCGTCTAATTCGCCCTGTCCTTCATCGTCGCCCAATTCTTTTTGAATCGCCTTCACCTGCTCGTTCAAATAGTATTCACGCTGCGATTTTTCCATTTGGCGCTTCACGCGACCGCGGATGCGTTTTTCCACTTGGAGGATGTCTATTTCTTCTTCCAGCTGCTGCAATAGATGTTCTAGGCGCTTGGCCACGTCCACCACTTCCAACACTTCTTGGCGCTGTTCTAGCTTCAGCTGTAGGTGGGCAGCAATGGTGTCGGCCAGCTGACCGTTGGGCACAATGCTGGTGATGGTCGACAGCACTTCTGCCGGGATTTTTTTATTCAGCTTCACAAACTGATCAAACTGAGTCAGCAAAGCGCGGCGCAAGGCCTCAATTTCTTGACTGTCTTCCTCATCGAGGTCAACAGGTTCAACGTGGGCCACAAAATAGTCGTCATTTTTGTCAATGCCTTTGACTTCGGCGCGCTGCAAGCCTTCGACCAACACCTTAACGGTGCCGTCGGGCAGCTTCAGCATTTGCAGAACCGTCGCCAAGGTGCCCAACTCGTACAATTCTTCGGCACTCGGATCTTCCGAACTGGCTTGACGCTGGGCCAACAAGAACACCGGCAACGACTGTGCCATGGCTTCTTCTAGCGCCGCAATCGACTTTTCACGACCCACAAACAAAGGAATCACCATGTGTGGGTACACCACCACATCACGCAGCGGCAGCATAGGCAGCGTCATAATGTTGATATTGTCAGGTTGTTTTTTCGCCATTTAAGTACCTTAATTAGTATGTTTGATGCTTTACATGGGCTCAAAACAAAATATTTCAAGCACCCCAGTGTAAATCCATAAAAAAGGCCGTCTAATCATAGACGGCCTTTAACCTTACCTTGCGTATGCAGCAACCTATGGCTATAGACTACTCATAAACGATTTCAGGTTCAACACCTTCATTGATGACTTGCTCATTAATCACTACTTTTTTCACGTTTTTCAACGTTGGCAAGGCATACATGGTATTCATCAGCGAGCGCTCTAAAATCGAACGCAGACCACGGGCACCGGTTTTACGCGCCATGGCCAGCTTAGCCACGGCTTTCAAGGCCGAAGGCAAGATCTCTAGCTCAACCCCATCCATGGCGAACAGCGCTTGATACTGCTTCACTAGCGCATTCTTAGGCTGGGTCAAGATGTTCACCAGTGCTTCTTCATCCAGCTCGGCCAAAGTCGTCAAGACCGGCAAACGACCGATTAACTCTGGAATCAAACCGAACTGAATCAAATCTTCAGGCTCAACGGTTTTAAACAAGGCGCTGATGTCTGCCCGTTCGTCTTTGCTGACGATTTCGGCACCAAAGCCAATACCGCCCTTTTCTGAACGACGACGAATCACCTTGTCTAGGCCAGCAAACGCACCGCCACAGATGAATAAGATATTGGTGGTGTCGACCTGAATAAATTCTTGGTTCGGGTGCTTACGCCCACCTTGAGGCGGCACCGAAGCCACCGTGCCTTCGATCAGCTTCAATAAAGCCTGCTGCACACCCTCACCCGACACGTCTCGGGTAATCGAAGGGTTGTCACTCTTGCGCGAAATTTTATCAATCTCGTCAATATAGACAATGCCGCGCTGCGCCTTATCAACGTTAAAATCGCAGGTGGCCAACAGCTTGGTGATGATTTGTTCCACGTCTTCGCCCACGTAGCCCGCTTCAGTCAACGTGGTGGCATCGGCCATCACAAACGGTACGTCTAGCTTACGCGCTAAGGTTTGGGCCAGCAGGGTTTTACCCGAGCCAGTGGGGCCGATCAGCAAGATGTTACTTTTCGACAGCTCCACGCCGCTTTTTTTGGCGTCAGGATGATGCAAGCGCTTATAGTGGTTGTACACGGCGACCGCCAAGGCTTTCTTAGCATCGGTTTGGCCGATGACGTGCTCATCCAAGCTGCCCACGATTTGCTCTGGCGTCGGCAGGCTGGCGAAGTCTACTTCAGCTTCTTCCACAGCGGCCACGCCCACGCCGGCCTTAGCCGCTGCTTTAGGGGCGCCTTCGGCGTCTTGATTAAACAAAACGCTACATGCAGAAATACATTCGTTACAAATGCAGCTGTCTTTACCCTGAATTAAATTTTGAACTTCGTTTTCAGATTTACCGCAAAACGAGCAGTATTGAAGTTTTTTTGTCATAGTTAGGCAATCACATCCATTTTGCTGGCCAATACTTTGTCTACTAAGCCATAGTCACAGGCTTCTTGTGCCGACATGAAGTTATCACGATCAGTGTCGCGCTCTAAGTCTTCCACGGGGCGACCGGCATGATCGGCCATTAATTGGTTTAATTTACGTTTTAATTTGATCAACTCATTGGCGTGAATTTCAATGTCAGACGCTTGGCCTGACAAGCCGCCACCGATCAACGGTTGGTGAATCATCACGCGGCTATTCGGTAAGGCAAAGCGTTTGCCCTTTTTACCGGCCGACAACAAGAAGGCGCCCATGCTGGCCGCTTGGCCTAGGCATAAGGTCGACACGTCTGGCTTGATGAAATTCATGGTATCAAAAATAGACATCCCTGCGCTCACAGAGCCACCAGGTGAGTTAATGTACAAAGAAATGTCTTTGTCTGGATTTTCACTTTCCAAGAACAGCAGCTGCGCCACCACCAAGTTGGCGGTCTCATCGGTTACAGGCCCAACCAAAAACACAATGCGTTCTTTCAATAAGCGAGAGTAAATATCATAAGCGCGCTCACCACGACCGCTTTGTTCTACCACCATTGGCACCAAGCCAAGTGATTCAATGTTAGGGGTATGCATACCGTCTCCTGTTGTGACTGTTCATTGATTGCGAACGAATGGCGTCCACAACCTTGCGTTCATTTCATTTCAATACGTTGTTAGCTATATAAGGCCATTTGTCTAAAATGCAAACGCCAAAGCGAAGCGCACGCAGATAAAAGACGCTTATTTTACCTTAAAAATAAAAAAAATGATAAGGCTATAGGCCAACCCAACCATTCCCTCACGCCAGATCAGCGGGCAAGGCCTAGCTTAGCGCAGCCATGAAAAAACCGCCATCAAAATGATGGCGGCCCGTCAGCCCATACGCTCGCGGCTTCACAGCGGCGAGATGGCGTCCCATAAGGCTGCAATCTTACGGTTTTTAACCTGCCACAGCTCACAATACGTCATGCGTTGGCCATCGTGATAGCCTTCAGAATGGGTCAGCACAAACTGCCCCGCCGCCAAGGTTCGATGCAAGGTTTCATACATCAACGGCTTACCGACGCTGGCTAACTCAGTCAAGAATGCCTGCATGGCCTTAGCGCCATCGGCAATATCAGGACTGTGCTGCTCAAACTGGGGGCCATTAGCGTAGTGAGGAATGCGATCATAGCGCTGATTCATCAATACCTCTTTAAAAAACACCGTCACCAGCTCACGATTGGCCTCAGTCGGTGCCTCTGGATCCACCTGAGTGTCGCCGTCGAGCTGGGTGCGGCCACTGCCGTTAGGCGCCGCCTCTGCCACCAAACTGTCCCAATGCTCGGTAATGCGGCCATCTTGCACTCGATAAATGTCGAACCCCACCATAGGCTCTGGCGCCAAACCCAGATAGCGCCCGTGCAGCACCACGTATTCGCCATCAACAAAGGCCCTGACGACTTGGTGACGCAGTTCAGGACCGGCATCCACTACCAGCTGCCGTAAGCCCTCAAGCGGATCAGGCCCAACCAAAGGTGAGTGTTCCACAAACTGTGGCGAAAAATAAGTGGTGAGGCTGCGTACATCATGCTGGGTAAACAACGCCTGCTCGGCCTGATACACCAAGGCCAAAATATCATGTGGTTTCATTGCCGACTCCTCTGGCCATCTGGCCAATGATTAAAGGCCTAGGCTTTAGTCCAAAGCACTCATCACATGCTTGATGCGGGTGTATTCTTCCAGCCCATACATTGATAAATCCTTACCGTAGCCGGAATGCTTAAAGCCCCCATGCGGCATTTCGGCCACTAAGGGAATGTGGGTATTGAGCCAAACCGTCCCGAAGTCTAAGGCTTTAGACAAGCGCATGGCGCGGCCATGATCGCGGGTCCAAACGCTGGCGGCCAAACCGTAGGCCACGCCATTAGCCTTGGCTAAGGCATCGGCCTCATCCTGAAACGACTGCACCGTGATCACTGGCCCAAAAATTTCCTTTTGCACGGCATCGTCTTGCTGCTGCAAGCCGGAAATCACCGTCGGGGCAAAATAAAACCCGCTTTTGCCCACCCGCTTACCGCCTACCTCAATTTTAGCGTGCGGCTTCAGCGCCGCCATCACCGCTTCAACGGCCGCTAACTGACGGCTATTGTTAAGTGCGCCATACAGCGCCGTCTTATCGGTTGGCAAACCGCAGTGGATGCTTTTGGCCTGCTTCACCAAAGCCTTCACAAAGCGATCATGGATATTCTCGGCCACCAACACCCTGGTCGCTGCCGTACAGTCTTGACCCGCATTAAAAAAACCGGCGGTGGCAATGGCTTCTGCCGCCTTGGCAATGTCCACATCGTCAAACACCACCACGGGTGCCTTGCCGCCCAACTCTAGATGGGTCTTAGTGACGTTTTGCGCCGCCGCGGCGGCCACCGCCATCCCGGCACGCACCGAACCGGTAATCGACACCAAGGCCGGCACAGGATGGCTCACCAACGCTGCACCGGTTAAGGCCGAACCCAACACAATGTTGACCGTGCCTTTAGGCACATGTTCGGCGATGATTTGCGCCAACAACAGCGTGCTTTCGGGCGTTGTGTCACTGGGCTTTAAGACCACCGTATTGCCGGCAGCAATGGCGGGGATGATCTTCCACACCGCCATCATAAAGGGATAGTTCCACGGCGTGACCTGCGCCACCACGCCTAGCGGCTCACGCCGAATGGTCGATGTCAGGCCCGTCATGTATTCAGCGCTGGCCCGCCCCTCCAATACTCGAGCAGCACCGGCAAAAAAGCGGATTTGGTCGGCCGACACGGCGATTTCTTCTGAGGCCACCAAGTGCTTGAGCTGGCCGGTATTGCGACACTGCGCCTCCACCAAGGCCTTGGCGTTGGCTTCAATGCTGTCGGCAATGGCCAACAGCGCCTTTTGGCGCTCAGCCGGCGTGGTTTGCCCCCAAATAAGAAAGGCTTTTTGCGCAGCCTTAAATGCCTGATCAAGATCTTTTTGATTGGATTCGGGCGACAGCCCGTTGACCTTACCGGTGACGGGACTCACCAGCTCAAAGGTTTCTGTACTGTGGGATGGCGTTAAGCGGCCATTAATGAAGTTAGATAATGCGGTCAATTTTGCCATACTCTTTCTCCTGAGGTCATTACGATGTCAACACACTGGAAAACCTTGAAACAAAACAGCCATTTAATCAGCCTTAAACATAGACTAACTTATTTTCATCTGCGGCGCCAGCGCCTGCAGCGCCCACAAAAAAGCCGCCCCTAAGGGCGGCTTGCGTACAATTAACTCGTGCTAAACTTACATGGCGCCTTGCTGTGCGGCCATGATGTCGTCAAAGCTCATTTCTTTTTCAACGGCTTTGGCTTGACCCAATACAAAGGCCACCACGTTGGCTTCAACGGCCAAAGAGCTAGGACCTTGCATGCGTTGTGCGTCTGCTTTATACCATTCGATCACTTCGCTTGGATCTTCGTAGCTTTCAGCAAATTCGGCGATGACGGCTTCAACCTGTTCTGGTTTTGGCTCTAATTTATTGTCTTCAACCAATTGTGCCAAGATCAAGCCCAAAGACACGCGACGCTCAGCTTGAGCGGCAAACATTTCTACTGGGAAGTCAGGCAAGCTGCTGGCGTCCATGCCTTGGTTGATGAAGTTTTGACGCATTTCACCCATAAGGCGAGAGGTTTCTTCAGCCACCAATGCTTTAGGCACCGTGATTTCAGTCACGTCTAGCAATGCTTGCATCACGTTTTCTTTGGTTTTGTCTTCGGTGCGGCGTTTCACTTCACGCGCCACGTTTTTCTCAACTTCAGCGCGCATTTTAGCCACGTCACCGTCTTCGATGCCTAGGGCTTTAGCGAAGTCAGCGTCTACTTCTGGCAAAGCGGCTTCAGATACATTTTGCATGGTCAAAGTGAACACGGCGGTTTTACCGGCCACGTCTTTGCCGTGGTAGTCTTCAGGGAAGCTCACTTCAACGTCTTTAGATTCTCCAGCTTTCATGCCTACTAGGCCTGCTTCGAATTCTGGCAACATTTGGCCTTGGCCTAATACGAATGGGAAGTTCTCAGAGCTGCCGCCGTCAAAGGCTTCGCCGTCAATTTTACCCACGAAATCGATGATGATGCGGTCGCCGTCTTGGGCTGCACGCTCAACGTGGTTGTAACGAGTGCGTTGTTTGCGTAGGATTTCGATGGTTTGATCGATTTCAGCATCGCCTACTTTGGCCACAACTTTTTCAACTTCTTTAGCAGACAAATCACCCACGGTGATTTCTGGGTATACTTCAAATACGGCGTCTACTTTGAATACTTTTTCGTCATCTTGAGTTTCTTGGGCGTCAAAGCGTGGGTAGCCGGCAACGCGGATTTTCTCACCCACCACAACGTCGTAGAAATCACGTTGCAATTTTTCGTTCAACACTTCTTCACGAGCGCCTTGGCCGTACATAGACTCAACCATTTTCAAAGGCGCTTTACCTGGGCGAAAACCTTGTACTTTGGCCTTTTTTTGCATTTGTTTTAAACGGGCAGTTACTTGTTCGTTTACTTCGTCCCAAGCCAAAGCCAATGTTAATTTGCGTTCTAAACCTTCTAAGTTTTCTACCTTAACTTCCATGTTAAACCCTTATCTTTACGTGACAAAACGCTCGTCTTGAATCGCTCAATACCGACAAGCATTAAAAATAACTGCGTTTATTAAACCCATACCCAGCTGATGACAGACTAGATAGAGACAAAAAAATAATTTTCAAGTGTAACATGCCAACGAACAAAATCACAATGGTTTTCAGCCCATTGCGCGGCCGAGATTAGGCCTGCTTTTGCCAAAAATCAAGCCAATGCCGTCTTCATGACGCGTGCACTTTCATGCCAATAGCCATCAATTCGTTCCTGCAAAAACGCCACCACCCCCTCTTCCACTTCCGTCGTCAAGGCCGAGAACGGCTGGCTGTCGGCCAAAGCGACCCGCGCCGGGCTCAAGCGCAACATATTGCGCAGCAGCACCCAACGCCCGCCCTGTAGCGCTTCAGGCAAGGCCGCCCAATCGCTCACATAATGGCCCGCCCAGCCATAAGGATTAATCGGCGCCGGTGCGTTTAACAATACCCCCTCTGGGGTGAAGCCCACGCCCCGCACAATCGAGGCGCTTCGCACTGGGCCAGCATGGGGCCAAATCGCGGCGTGAATCGGCGCAAATGCCTCGTGGCCAGACCAGGCCAGCTGCTGGGTTAACTTGTGCATCTTATTGGCCATTTTGTCTTGCTGATTGAGGCCCACAAAGCCGTCTAAGGTGGCCTCTGGATTACCATAGTATTTACACGTCAATTCAATGTGCAGCGGCTCATCGTTGAGCGTCACCAGAAAATCTACCGAACCCAAAGTCTGGGTACGGCTGACAAGGTTGTCGTACAGGGCCAAATTACGGCCCAATAGCGCAAAATGTGGGGCATGACTAAACCAAAAGGCCAGCAGGCTTTCGGCGTAAAAACCGAGGCGATGGCCATACGGCGCTTCTTGCGCTAAAAAATCGTGCAAGACCTTAGGCGCATCATTCAACGCCAATAAAAATCGAAACCCTTGTTCGCCAATCAGCGCTCGGTGCGACAGCTCTGCACCGCTGTGCCACAACGGCGGCGCGGTTAGTAACGAAGCTAAATCACGCACGGCCTGATCGGTCAGCCGCCACCACAGCGCGTCTTGGGCAAAATTCATGGTTGAGTCTTTTTACTGATGAGTTTAAAAAAGCCGCGCAAAATGTCGATTTCTTCACG
>JAGNTR010000200.1 GCA_017987415.1 Neisseriaceae bacterium | reverse complement strand
CCCCATGAGCACTTATTCATTGGCGACAGCCACCATACGCCCTCCGATGCCATGCTGCTCAAGCGCACCTGGCTATTCGTGTTTGCCATCACCTTACACAACTTCCCCGAAGGCCTGGCCATTGGGGTTGGGTTTGCCGGCGTGGGCAACGTCGCTGGCAGCACCTTAGCGACCGGTATTGCCATCCAAGACATTCCAGAAGGTTTGGTGGTCGCGCTGGCGCTCTTAAACGCCGGCTATAAGCGCAGTACTTGCGTGGGCATCGGCATTTTATCTGGCCTAATCGAACCCATTGGCGCCGTCTTGGGCGCCACCGTGGTGTATTTATTTCCGTCCATCCTGCCTTGGAGTTTAGGCTTTGCCGCAGGCGCCATGCTGTTTGTGATCAGCCACGAAGTCATCCCTGAATCTCACCGTAAAGGCCACGAACGTTTTGCCACCACAGGCTTAATGATCGGCTTTGTGGTGATGATGCTGTTGGATACGGCCTTGGGCTAAGTAAACAAAACCGCTTACTCAACACAGCCCAAACGCCTAAACATTAAGCAGCCATCTAGATCCATAAAGGCCATAAAAAACCCCTGCTAGGCATGACCATGCAGGGGTTTAACGTTGAGCATCAGACTCTCTCCTAGAGCAGGTCACGCCCCTGAGCCAAATAAGCCTGCATTTCTGCCGCTGGCACCATACTGCCACCGGTCACCCAAGCAATATGGGTGGCATGAGCCAACTGCTGCTGACCATAGCCTAAACGGGCTATATAATCAGCATCACCCAATACTCGAGCCATGCCCGCCAGCCCTGCTGCGGCTGAAGGCTCCATCTCCACGCCTTCGGTCTGATTAGCCAAGGCAATCAAGCGGAACAGCTCGTCGTCGGCAATGGTGTAATAGCCATCCAATAACGGCCCCATCGCCCGCCCGACAAAGCCCGAAGCGCGGCCCACGGCCAAACCATCGGCCACCGTGGTTTGATCGATGCCCAAATCTTGCACGCTGATTTGCTCATGCAGATCGGTGTACACCCCCAACATCATGCACGGCGCGTGCGTTGGCTCAGCAAAAACACAATGAACATGGTCACCAAACAGCAGCTTCAAACCAAAGGCGATGCCACCAGGGCCACCGCCCACACCACAGGGTAAATACACAAACAAAGGATGCTCAGCGTCCACTTTGACGGCCATGGCCTGTAGCTGCCCCGCCAGACGCTCGGCCGCCACGGCGTAGCCCAAGAATAAATCGGTTGAGTGCTCGTCGTCGATGAAGTGGCAATAAGGATTATTATCGGCTTCGGCACGGCCCATCTCCACGGCTTTGGAGTAATCCGCCGCATATTCGACCACGTTCACGCCGTGGGCGCGTAGCTTGTCTTTCTTCCATTGGCGCGCATCGGCAGACATGTGCACGCTGACCTTAAAGCCTAATTGGGCACTCATGATGCCGATGGACAGCCCTAAGTTACCGGTAGACCCTACGGCAATGCTGTACTGGCTAAAAAAAGCACGCCACTCATCACTGTTTAAGACGCGATAATCATCGGTTAAATCCAGCTTGCCCGATGCCAAGGCTAAGGTTTCGGCCTGTTTCAAGACTTCATAAATACCGCCGCGCGCCTTAATTGAGCCACTGATCGGCAAGTGGCTGTCACGCTTAAGCCATAGCTGACCGGCCATATTTTGACTATAGCGCTCGCCCAACTGGTGCTGCAATGCTGAAACCGCCAGCAGTGGAGATTCGACCACCCCTGCCTGGGCACGGGTATCGGGAAATACTTCGGCCAAATAGGGCGCAAACCGCTTTAAGCGCGCGCTGGCATCGGCCACGTCGGCCGCACTCAAGCCTACCTTGGCCAAGCCCACTGCCGCTGGCGCTACATTAGGGTTAAACCATTCCGTTTCGGTTAAATCGACCAACGCCTGTAACAGCGGATGGCCATCCAGCCAAGCGCGTTTTGTTGCTTCATCCATCAATGCCATATGATCCTCATCCTGATGATTATTTTATTTGGCCACTTGGCCTGTGTGTGTCGGCATCGTCTGCCTCAAGGCAAGCCTAAACCAGTCGGCTTCAGGCCGCAACAAAAAGTAGAAACCGCCCGTTCAAAACCCTGCTAAGCATTTGTTCTGTCGTCATAAAAACACCATAAACCCCACACTTCCGCGCGCTTCTAGCAGACAAATCCGCGTGGTTTTTGCCCTAGGCGGCCAATATTGTCTACAATACCCCCCTTATTCTTTATCTTTACGAGTTTTGTCCATGTCTTTGCCCGCTCACCAGCTTGAATTACTTAGCCCCGCTCGCGACGTCACCATCGCTAAAGAAGCCATTCTCCACGGCGCCGACGCCGTTTACATTGGCGGCCCCAGCTTTGGCGCACGCCACAACGCCAGCAACGAGCTCAAAGACATTGCCGACTTGGTCAGCTTTGCGCACTTATTTCACGCCCGCGTGTTTGTGACCCTCAACACCATTTTGCACGACAATGAGCTAGAGCCTGCGCGCGAACTCATCATCGACCTTTACGAAGCCGGCGTAGACGCATTAATTGTGCAAGACATGGGGATTCTGGCTCTAGACATTCCGCCGATTGAGCTACACGCCAGCACTCAGTGCGACATTCGCGGCGTAGATAAGGCCAAATTCTTATCCCAGGTTGGGTTTTCCCAACTGGTGTTGGCGCGCGAATTAAATTTACAAGAGATTCAAGCCATCAGCAGTCAGGTTGACGCCACCATTGAATTCTTTATTCACGGTGCGCTGTGCGTGGCCTATTCTGGCCAGTGCAATATCTCTCACGCCCAAACCGGCCGCAGCGCCAACCGCGGTGACTGTTCCCAAGCCTGTCGCCTGCCCTACACTTTAAAAGACGACCAAGGCCGCGTAGTGGCCTTCGACAAACACTTACTGTCGATGAAAGACAACGATCAAAGCCAAAACATGTTGGCCTTAGTCAATGCCGGCGTACGCTCCTTCAAAATTGAAGGGCGTTATAAAGACATGAACTACGTTAAAAACATCACTGCCCATTATCGCCAGATCCTCGACGGCATCTTATTGGATCGCCCCGATTTAGCCCGTGCGTCCAGCGGCCTAACCGAACACTTTTTCGTGCCCTCAACCGACAAGACCTTCCACCGCGGCAGCACCGACTATTTTGTGCAAGACCGTAAAATTGACATTGGGGCCTTTGATTCGCCCAAATTCATCGGCCTACCGGTCGGTGAAGTGGTGCGCGTACACAAAGACCATTTAGAAGTCAAAACCACCGACCCGTTAACCAATGGCGATGGCCTCAACGTGATGATCAAGCGCGACATCGTGGGCTTTCGGGCCAATGAAGTCAAAGAAATCAGCCCGCTACACTACCGCGTCTATCCAAATGAAATGCTGGCCGACTTCGCCAAGCTGCGCCCTGAGCATCCATTAAACCGCAACCTTGACCACAACTGGCAGCAGGCTTTAACCAAGAAATCCAGTGAGCGTAAAATCGGCGTCGACTTACACCTCAGCGGCCACGCCAACCAACTCACCTTAAGCGCCACCAGCGAAGAGGGCGTCTACGTCAGCGCCAGCATCAACGGCCCGTTTG
>JAGNTR010000199.1 GCA_017987415.1 Neisseriaceae bacterium | reverse complement strand
GGCATTTTGACATCATCCGCGCCAGTATTTTGTCGATTACGGAAGACCAGCGCTTACAAATGCTGTTGGTGGGCTTTGCTTTTGGTACCTTCTTAGAGGGCGCTGCGGGCTTTGGTGCACCGGTGGCGATTACCGCTGCGCTGTTGGTTGGCCTTGGTTTTAAGCCCTTATACGCCGCCGGCCTGTGTTTGATCGTCAACACCGCCCCCGTGGCGTTTGGCGCCATGGGCATTCCCATCATTGTGGCGGGTGAAGTATCGGGCGTAGAAGTCATGGCCGTCAGCCAAATGGTGGGCCGTCAGCTGCCGTTTATGGTGCCGATCGTGCTGTTTTGGATCATGGGCATTATGGATGGCGTGCGCGGCATCAAAGAAACCTGGCCCGCCGTTTTGGTCAGCAGCCTGTCGTTTGCTCTGGCGCAATACGCCACGTCTAACTTCGTTGGCCCAGAACTACCGGACATTACCGCCGCCATTGCGACGCTGATTTCTTTAACCCTATTCTTAAAAGTATGGAAACCGAAGCACATCTTCCGCTTTGAGCAAGAAGACGGCGCCAAAGCCTCCATTGACCTAGCCAATACACCTAAGTATTCAACCAAACAAGTGATGGTGGCGTGGTCACCGTTTGCGATCTTAACCTTGATGGTGACGATTTGGAGTATTCAGCCGTTCAAAGTGTTGTTCGCTTCTGGCGGCGCCTTAAGCAATTGGGTGTTGTCTGTGCCCGTGCCGTTTTTACACAATGCGGTGCAAAAAATGCCGCCTATCGTGAGTGAAGTCGTAAACTACGGGGCCGTGTATAAGTTTGATTGGTTTTCGGCCACCGGTACGGCCATTTTCTTTGCAGGCTTAATCACCATCGTGGTGTTGAAAATGCGTCCTAAGGCCGCGGTGCAAACCTTTGTGGAAACGCTGAATGAATTGAAAGTGTCGATTTACTCTATTGGCATGGTGTTGGCTTTTGCGTTTATTGCCAACTACTCAGGCCTGTCGGCTACTTTGGCCTTGGCCTTGGCGCACACAGGTAAAGCCTTTACCTTCTTCTCGCCGTTCCTTGGCTGGTTGGGCGTGTTCCTAACCGGTTCAGATACCTCGGCCAATGCCTTGTTCTCAGCCTTACAGGCGACGACGGCGCAGCAAATCGGCATCCCAGAAGTGTTGCTGGTGGCGGCGAACACCTCAGGTGGCGTGACCGGTAAAATGATTTCGCCGCAGTCTATTGCCATTGCGTGTGCTGCCGTGGGTTTGGTGGGGCGTGAAAGCGATTTATTCCGCTTTACCTTAAAGCACAGCCTTGCGTTTACGGTGATGATTGGCGTCATCGTGACGGTACAGGCTTATCTATTACCGTGGATGATTCCGAACTAAACAGTTAGCCTGCCGCTAGGCGGCCATGAACCCGCCCAGCCTTAGGTACTGTGATGTACCTAAGGCTGAGTGCTTAAAGGAGAGGGCAATGCATGCTCACACCGAGACGATGAACGTCGTCCAGCAGTTGATTGAAATTGTGGGCTCAGCCCATGTGTTACAGAGCGATACCCAAACGCGCCATTACCGCCAAGGCCACCGCTATGGCGGCGGTGAGGTGTTGGCCGTGGTGGTGCCGGGAACATTATTAGAGCAGTGGCGTGTTTTGCAAGCCGCGGTCGCGGCCAACTGCGTGGTCATCATGCAGGCCGCCAATACCGGGCTAACCGGTGGCTCTACCCCGTTTGGCGCCGACTACGATCGCCCCGTGGTGTTGATCAGCACCCGTCGCTTGGCCGGTATTCAAGTCATCCAAGACGGTGCACAGGTGATCTGCCTGCCTGGTGCCACCCTCGATGCTTTAGAAAGAACCCTTGCACCCTATGGTCGTGAACCGCATTCGGTGATCGGCTCATCCTGCATCGGCGCTTCGGTTTTAGGCGGCGTGTGCAATAACTCCGGCGGCGCCTTGGTGCGCCGCGGTCCTGCCTATACCGAGCTGGCGCTGTATGCACGCGTCAACGATGACGGCAGCCTCGCTCTGGTGAATCATCTGGGCGTGGATTTGGGCGACAGCCCTGAAGAAATCTTGACCCGCTTGGCCGATCAGCAGTATGCGCCCAGCGACGTTGAGGCGCCTGCGCACCGCTGCGCCTCGGATCAACATTACAGCCACGACGTGGCGCAAGTTGACGCCGATACGCCGGCACGTTTTAACGCCGACCCTACGCGCCTGTTTGAAGCTTCAGGCTCCGCTGGCAAAGTGTGTGTGTTTGCCGTGCGTTTAGACACCTTCAGTAAAGTGCCCAGTCAGGTGCTCTACATCGGCAGCAACGCGCAAGAAGACCTAACCGCGATTCGCCGGGCCTTGCTCACCGAACTGCCACGGCTGCCGATTGCGGGCGAATACATTCATCGTGTCGCCTACGACATCGGTGCTAAATACGGTAAAGACACGTTTTGGTTCATCGAAAAATACGGCACGGTTAACGTGCCTAAAGCATTTGCGGCCAAAGACAAGGTCGACGGCTGGCTGGAAAAATTTGGCGTGCGCGGGCTGACGGATAAAGTCTTGCAGCTATTCACCAAATGCCTGCCCAACCATCTGCCGGCGCGGATGAATCAGTTTAGGGATTTGTATGAACACCATTTGGTGATTCGCATCGAAGAGCAAGACGTGGACCAGGTCAGCCAAATCTTGGCGGATTATTTTTCCTCGCGTCAGAGCGGTGATTTCTTCTTGTGTACCGAAGAAGAGGGGCGAAAAGCCTTTTTGCATCGCTTTGCCGTGGCCGGCGCCGCCATTCGCTATCGCAACACCCACCGCAGCGAAGTGGAAGACATCGTGGCCCTCGATATTGCCTTACGGCGTAACGACCAAGAGTGGGTGGAAACCTTACCCAAGGCTATGGACGACGTCATCGTGCACAAGCTGTATTACGGCCACTTTTTTTGCCACGTGTTTCACCAAGACTACATCGTCAAAAAAGGCGTTGACCCCTTGGCCATGGAACATCAAATGTGGGCTTTGCTAGACGATAGAGGCGCTGAATACCCAGCCGAGCATAACGTTGGCCACCTGTACGTGGCCAAGCCTAGCTTAAAACAGCATTATCGTGCGCTCGATCCAACCAATACCTTTAACCCAGGCATTGGCCACACGTCTAAGTTGAAAAACTGGCAAGATCGAAAATAAGGGATTAAGGCTTAAAAGAAAAGGCTTGCTGCATGCTGTTAAAGCGCGCAGCAAGCCTTTTTTGGTGTTGCCCGTGTTTTTTTAGCCGCGGCCAAACCAGCGATTGAGGCCCAACCAGAGCGCCAGCGGCAGCCCAAAAATAAGCCCCACCGCTAAGGCAAACGCCAGCCATTCAGGCACGCCAAAGCCAAACGCAAAGGTAAACGCCACGCCATAAATCGCTTCTAAAGGGTTGAACGCGGCCAAGCTAAAAGCGCCGGCGCCAGAAAACACAAAGATCAAAAACAGGCATAGGCCAAGGGCAATCAATAGATTTAATAAGCGCATTAACTTTCCTCGATTAATTAATCAACGTTCCGCGTAGGGTGGATAAAGCACCGCCTACTCACGGCCTTAAGGCCTCACCTCAGCTAAAAACACAGACAACGTGGGTCACGACCCA
>JAGNTR010000198.1 GCA_017987415.1 Neisseriaceae bacterium | reverse complement strand
TGGTTTTTTATATGGCCTACGACAGCGGCCGACCAGCCGTCTCTCGCACTAAAAGTAGCCCACCGAGGCTTAACACACCGGTGACGATTAAATAAAACGCTGGCGCATTCGGGCTACCGGTTAATTGGATCAAGCCCGTGGCAATCATCTGCGCAAACCCACCAAACAGCATCACACCCAAGCTATACACTAGGGACAAGCCCGTTGCACGGACGTGAGCAGGAAAAATTTCCGCACATAGCACCACGCTAGGCCCACTGTTGAGC
The DNA here is from genome assembly GCA_017987415.1 of Neisseriaceae bacterium. GTDB lineage: Bacteria > Pseudomonadota > Gammaproteobacteria > Burkholderiales > Neisseriaceae > JAGNPU01. The sequence goes on along the minus strand of JAGNTR010000198.1, from coordinate 3,357 downwards.
GCCAAAAAAATGGACAAAATCAGCACCGCCCACAGCAAAACCGCCACCGTTGCGGTATCGCTAATCCACGCAAACATAGGATAGATCAACAAAATCAACGGCACGCGCGCCCAAAACACCACTTTTTTACGCCCCACTCGATCGCTGAGCATGCCAGCAAACGGAATCAACAACAGCTGAACGCCAGCGGCCAGAAAAGCCGCCCAGATACTGCTAGAAAACGGCAGCTTTAACACGCTGATGGCGTAATTCATCATATAGTTCAACACAATAAAATTAGCCACGGTACCGCCCATGGTGATGAGTACGCCAGCCAGCAATAGGCGCGAGTGGTCGCGAAATAAAACGCCTAGGCTGCTGTGTTCTTTATGCCCATCCGCCGGCCGGGTTTCTGGCAAAGAACGCCGAATGTATAAGGCAAACGGCACCACGGCCAAACCCAAGAACATGGCCAAGCGCCAGCCCCAACTGGCCAACTGAGCATCACTCAAAAGACTCCCCAGCACTAAGCCCACCAGAGCGCCCAACATCGTGCTTAAGGCTTGACCAAACAGCTGCCAACTGCCGTAAAAACCTCGACTATGGTCGTCGGCATACTCCATCAACATCGTGGTCGACGCCCCTAGTTCTCCGCCAATGGCAAATCCTTGAATCAAACGCCCCAGCACGATCAAGATCGGCGCCGCCATGCCAATTTGCGCATAAGTCGGCGTCACCACAAAAATCAGCGTGCCCACGCCCATCAGCATCAGCGTCAAAAACATGGCGGGGCGGCGCCCATGCCGATCGGCATACAGCCCAATGACCAAAGCCCCTAAAGGCCGCGTCAAGAATCCCACGCCGAAGGTGGCAAACGTCAACATGAGTTTGACAAAGTCACTCTCACCTGGAAAGTATAGCGTGCCAATCAATACGGCAAACACGCTGTAAATAGCAAAATCGTAAAACTCAATGGCGTTACCGATGGTAATGCCAGCAATGGTCTTGACGCGCGTTTTACGATCATGATGCTTGGCTAAAGTGGCCATCAGCCTTCTCCCTTATGATGTATGAACCTAGGCCACGGGCAAAAACCGCTCGACCAAGCGCACCCAGTAGGTGGCCGCAATCGGCAACAGCGCATCGTTAAAATCATAGCCAGGATTGTGAACCGAACAGCCATGCGTGCCCTCACGGCCATTACCGATCAACAAATAGGCACCTGGGCACGCTTCGAGATAAAACGCAAAGTCCTCGCTGCCGGTCAAAGGCTGTAAATCAGGAATCAAAGCCTCGGCGCCAAAATGGGCCACTGCAACTTCACGAGCCAAGTCTGTGCAGGCTACATCGTTCACCAAGACTGGATAGGTGTGATCATAATCAATCACGGCGCTGGCCCCAAAGCTAGCGGCCTGCTGCTGCACCACCGTTTTAATGCGCTCTTCCAAGAGCGTACGCACTTCTGGGTTTAAAGCGCGCACGCTCAGCTTCATGTCGGCATGGTCGGGCACCACATTATTGGTCTTACCCGCCTGAATGCTGCCCACCGTGATCACTGCGGTATCCAATGGATTAACATTGCGCGCCACAATACTTTGCAAAGCCATGACAATGCTGGCAGCTACCACTACGGGGTCAATCGATAAATGCGGCATGGCACCATGACCACCCTGGCCTTGAATCCGAATGGCCACGTTGTCGGACGAAGCCATCATTGGCCCGGCTCGAAAACCAAAATGCCCTTCAGGAAACCCTGGCATATTGTGATAGCCAAAAATGGCGTCGCAAGGAAACAAAGCAAACAAACCGTCGTCCATCATTTTTTTGGCGCCGCCCATGCCTTCTTCCGCGGGCTGAAAAATGAGGTTCAGCGTACCGCTAAACAGCTTGTGTTCGGCTAAGTACTTAGCAGCCGCCAGCAGGCTGGCCGTATGCCCATCATGACCACAGGCATGCATTTGACCCTCGTGTACGCTGGCATAAGGCAGACCGGTAGCCTCGGTAATCGGCAGCGCATCCATATCGGCCCGTAGGCCCAAGCGTGGGCCTGCCCCGTTCAGCAACTGCCCCACCACGCCTGTACCGCCTAGGCCACGGTGGACGGTATAGCCCCACTGAGTCAGCTTTTCCGCCACCAAGTCACTGGTTAAGAACTCTTCATAACCCAATTCTGGGTGCTGATGAATCTGCTGCCGAATAGCCGTCATTTCAGGGGTAGACGCCCAAATTTCCGGTACAATGTATTCCTTGGCCATGGTAATGCTCCTTTTATGCGTATGAAGTTTTGCTCATTGATGACACAAACAGAAGGGCAGCAAACTCAGGCGGCAACTGAACCCTTTCGCCTTTATAAAGAATCAGTATGAGCCAGACTCGGCATGCCTTTATAAACAGTTATCATATTCAGCCAATTAAAGCCATGCACCTAGAGGATTACCGTTATACTAGCTATAACAAATACATAAAAACCACACAAAAAAACACTTTACGAAGCCGCTAACAAATCCAGCTTTTAACGTCCACAACCACAATGTATCCTCCTGACGCGCAAAATATTGCTAAATCCATTCAAATTAAGCGCCTATCGCCCGAAACAGCAATTGACAGGGTGTGCAAACTACTCTAAAATCGACAACTTTCTAGTATTTAATAGATGGATCATTCCATGAAAACCTTTTCAGCTAAACCGCATGAAGTACAACGCGATTGGTTTGTAGTGGACGCTCAAGACAAAGTCTTGGGTCGTGTTGCTGCAGAAATTGCTCGCCGTTTGCGCGGCAAACATAAGCCAGAATTCACACCTCACGTGGATACTGGTGATTACATCGTTGTGATTAACGCCGACAAACTGCGCGTTACCGGTAACAAAAACCTAAACAAGATTTACTACCGTCACTCTGGCTACCCTGGTGGTATCTACGAGCGTAACTTTAACGAAATGCAAGAGAAATTCCCTGAGCGCGTTTTAGAAAAAGCGGTTAAAGGTATGCTTCCTAAAGGTCCTTTAGGTTACGCCATGATCAAAAAACTTAAGGTATACGCTGGTGAAGAGCATCCTCACACTGCGCAACAACCTAAAGTTTTAGACATTTAATAAGGACACACAAATGAACGGTAAATATAACTACGGCACAGGCCGTCGTAAAAGCTCAGTAGCACGTGTGTTCATGCTTAAAGGCACTGGCGCTATTGTTGTTAATGGTCGCCCAATTGACGAATTCTTCGGCCGCGAAACCAGCCGCATGATTGCACGTCAGCCTTTGGCTTTGACTGAAAACCTAGAATCTTTCGACATCAAAGTAAACGTTGTTGGTGGTGGTGAAACTGGCCAAGCCGGTGCGATCCGTCACGGCATCACTCGCGCTTTGATCGACTACG
>JAGNTR010000078.1 GCA_017987415.1 Neisseriaceae bacterium | reverse complement strand
GTATCAGGCGGCTTAGATAATAGAAGCAAACATTTAAAACCATGGATTAGTCCATGGAGGGTTATTGCCGCCTAATGAAATGTGTTGGCCTCATCATTAGGCCTTGACTGGGAAGATGGTATCTACGACCCCCATCCACCTTACAAACCATCCATTTTCAATATTTGTATTATCTTCTATAATAGAGTCCATACTTCACAGCTTCGGTACCCACCATGTCCCTGCCTAGCCCTTTAAGCCACGACAGCCACGACGCCATCAGCCAGGTGTATCAGCAGGTCATGTCGCGCTTTGCGGGCGCCAGCCTCTCCAACGACAATGAAATAGACTGCCTGCACGACAGTACCGAAAACTTCCCTGCTTGGCTCAACGCCCTCAAGCAAGCCCAAGACAGCATCTGCATCGAGATGTATATTTTCGATCACGACGTTTATGGCACCCGCGTGCGCGACCTTTTGATCGAGAAGGCCCAGGCCGGCGTCACCGTGGTGCTGGTCTATGATTGGTTTGGCTCACTCAAACAGCATTATCGTGGCTTTTTCAAACCACTGATTAAGGCCGGGGCAACGGTACACGCTTACAATCGCCTCACCTTGAGCAATGGCTTTAGCTTATTATCACGCAACCACCGCAAGGTTTTGCTCATCGACCAAAGCCTCGCCTTCATCAGCGGTCTGTGCATCTCCAACAAATGGGAAGGCCAGCCACTAAAAGGCATCGCCCCTTGGCGCGACATGGGCGTACGGCTGCGTGGACCAATTGTGGCCGACGTCATGGCGGCCTTCTTAGACACCCTCGCCAGCGAGCAAGTCACGCCACCCAGCGCCCTTTTGCAGCCGCCACCTGCGCCCCATCTGCCTGCAGGCCCAGCCAGAGCCCGCCTCATCGCCACCACACCGACCACGGCACACATGATGCGGCTAGACCTGATGGTCATCAGCCTCGCGAAAAAAAATCTGTGGCTAACCGATGCCTACTTCATGCCCACCGGCATCTATATGGACGCCCTTAAGCGGGCGGCACTTGCCGGCGTCGACGTGCGCCTACTGGTGCCGCGTACATCCGACATCAAATGGATTGGCACCGTCTCGCGTACGCTGTATCGGCCGCTATTAGAAGCCGGCATCAGGGTATTTGAATGGAATGGGCCCATGATCCACGCCAAAATGGCGGTGGTAGACAGTGCTTGGGCCCGAGTGGGCTCAACCAATTTAAATATTTCCAGCTGGCTGGCCAATCGAGAAATTGACGTTGCCATCGAAGACGCCGACAGCGCCAGCGCTTTTCAACAGCGTTTTCTGGCCGATCTAGACAATGCCACTGAAGTCGTGCTTAATCGGGCCAATAAGCCAGAGCCCGCCACTGCGCGCGAACGAACGGCCTATTCTGCCCGTGCCTCCTCTAAAGCCGGCGTACGCCAGGCCATACATCTGGGCGAAACCTTGCATTCCGTCATTCGCGGCAAGCGTGAAGTCAGCGAAACAGAATCCTGGGCTTTTTTAAGTTTAGGCTTGATTTTACTGCTGATTTCCCTCTTAATCTTTATGTGGCCTAAGCTATTAACCTACCCATTAATCTTCATTGGCCTAGCGGGGGCTTTCGCCCTGCTGTCAAAAGGGCTATCATTAAAGAAACACAAAGCCCAACAAAAACAAATGGCCAAATCGAGCAATAGCCCCAATAAAAACAATTAAACGGATGATTTTTTGATTCTTTTTGCGTAAAATAACCAATTCAACATATTATCCGTTTGTATAACTAAAGAGATGCAATGAGCAAAACCAAATTTGATCTGTCAGAACACACCCCCAAGTTCATCATGACAGAGCAGGCGATTAACAATATTCGCGATCTGATTCCAGATACGCCAACTGAGCTCATTAAGCTCATTCGCCTACAGTGCCACATTAAAGCTCAGCTGGACGTGATTGTGTTTCAGCTGATGGAAGACGTTTTGAATCAAACCGAGTCCCTCTCGATGTCGGTGATGTTGATGTGCCCTAACTACGCTATTTCCCCTAGCGATCTAGCCGCTGCCCTACAATTCTCAAAAACCAACGCCACCCGCATCTTAGACAGCCTGCAGGAAAAGGGCTTCATCACGCGTGAACAGTGTCACGCCGATAAGCGCAAGACCTTTGCCATCCTCACCCCAAAAGGCTTGGCCTTTTTAGAACGACACCTGCCACAGCAACATCAGCTGCTGAAAGACATCTTCGCCAGCGTCCTCAACCAAGAAGAACAAGCGCAATACTACCACCTTGCCCTTAAGCTATCAGGTCAACTGGAAAACATTCTTGAAGGCAAAAAGCCCACCTTAGATCCTTGCCTACTCAAGGCCGCGCCCTAGAGGCCGCCCACAAAAAAAGCGTTCAGCCAAAACTGAACGCTTTTTTAATGCCTATTAATCAGGCCTACTCTGTTGGCTGACCCGCCACCAATACCGATCGATTGCCGTTGTTCTCTGGCGCCGACACCACGCTGTCTTGCTCCATCTGCTCGACCAAACGCGCGGCACGGTTATAGCCGATGCGCAGCTGACGCTGTACCGACGAGATCGACGCGCGCTGGGTTCGGATCACCAAGGCCACAGCCTCGTCGTATAGAGGGTCCTCATCGCCGTTATTGCTGCGACTATTACCGTTACTGAACAAGTCACCTTCTTCAACGCCTGCGCTGAGGATGTCGTCTACATACTGTGGCTCACCGTATTGCTTCAGATACTCCACCACATGATGCACCTCTTCATCGGCCACAAAAGCCCCATGAATACGTTGCGGATAGGCCGTACCCGGCGGCAAGAACAGCATGTCGCCCATGCCCAAGAGGCTTTCAGCACCCATCTGATCCAAAATGGTGCGACTGTCGACCTTACTCGACACCTGAAACGCGATACGGGTTGGAATATTGGCCTTAATCAAGCCGGTAATCACATCCACCGAGGGGCGCTGGGTCGCCAAAATCAAATGAATGCCAGCAGCACGGGCTTTTTGGGCCAGACGTGCGATCAGCTCTTCAATCTTTTTACCCGCCGTCATCATCAAGTCGGCAAATTCGTCCACCACCACCACGATGAACGGCAATGGCTCAAGAGGATTAGGCGTTTCTGGCGTCAAGGAGAACGGATCGGCCAAGGTTTGACCATTCGCCTTAGCCTCTTTGATCTTGGCGTTAAAGCCAGCCAGATTGCGCACGCCCATGTGGCTCATCAGGCGATAGCGTTTTTCCATCTCGTTCACACACCAAGTTAAAGCATTGGCGGCTAGGCGCATGTCGGTCACCACTGGCGCCAATAAATGCGGAATGCCTTCATAAATGCTTAATTCCAGCATTTTGGGATCAATCATGATCAAGCGCACTTCTTCAGGCGTGGCCTTAAACAGCAGCGATAAAATCATTGCGTTCACGCCCACAGACTTACCCGAACCAGTGGTACCCGCCACCAATAAGTGCGGCGCCTTGGCCAGATTGGTCACAATCGGCTGACCGGTGATGTCTTGGCCCAAGGCTAAAGTCAACTTAGAGCCAGACTCCTGAAACGCTGGGGCTGAAAAAATTTCCGCCAAACGAATGGTTTTACGGCGAGGATTAGGCAGCTCCAAGCCCATACAGGTTTTGCCTGGAATAGTCTCGACCACGCGAATCGCAGCAAAGCCTAGCGCACGCGCCAAGTCTTTTTCCAAGTTCACCACTTGGCTACCGCGAACGCCGGCTTCTGGCTCAATCTCATGCCGCGTCACCACAGGACCGGCATAAGAATCCACGACTTTTACCTTCACCCGGAATTCAGCCAACTTCTCTTCGATGACGATGCCGCTCTCAATCAAATAATCCTCACTGATGGGCTGACCTTGATCGTCCGGTAAACCGTTCAACAATGACAAGTCAGGCAGAGGAAAGTCCCACTTTGGGGCCGCCGGCTGCACCACCACTTCACGTTTAGGCGCCCATGACGGCGCGGCATCGGCTTCTGCCAGAGCGCTTGGACGTTCATCGTCAACGTAATCGTCGGCTTCTTCATCGCCTTCAGCAAATGAGGCCACCAGTTCTTCGGCCAAGGCTGCTGGCTGATGAAAGGACGCCGTGCCCGTATCAGCGCTCGTGCTGGTTGCTAGAGCTGCGGCTTCATCATCAGCTCTGTCGACCACACTTAACGCTGGTGAACCTGCATCAGAATCATCGTCCACATCAAGATCCGTCAAACCCACTACTTCAGCTTCCACATCTACTTCGGGCACGTCATCTACCCACGGCACATCGGCTAGCTCGGCTTCAACGTATACGTCTTCCGGCTGAGGCTCATCAACCTCATCGTCAAGTGGCTCAAACTCATTCGACATCTCTGGCTCAGCCATACGGTTAGGCGCAACACTCGCCAATGATGCTTCTGCCGCATCTGCCAAGGCCACGCCGGCCATAAAGTCATGAGCCGCCAAAATAACGGGCTCTGGCTCTGGCTCTGGCTCTGGCTCTGGCTCTGGCTCTGGCTCTGGCTCTGGCTCTGGCTCTGGCGCTAAGACGCTAACCACCTCATCCAACACCTCAAAGGACAAAGCCGTTGCTTCTTTTAAAATCGGCTTAGCTTGTGTTGGCGCCTCGCTTACAGGCTCCTCTAACACAGCCTGCGCAGCCTCGGTTGCCGCGACATCTGCCTCAGGCACAATAATTAAAGGCTGCTCAGATTCGGCAATCAGTCTATCTTCGATGCGCCAAGTCGGTGCATCCACCACCAAATCATCACCGGCGATCACGCTGCGATGCACCTCAACGCTTGGCGCCAAAGGCTCATCTACAGCCGTTACTGCCGCCTCATCAAGAGCCGCCACCTGTAGCAAACTGGCCAAAGGCTTGGGCGCCACAGCAGCAGCCTGTAAACGCTCAACCGGGGCGGCCGTTGGCGTCGGCTTAGTCGCCACCTGCTTAGCCGCTGGTGGCGTATAGGGCGCATGTTCAAATGGAGTAAAGCGCGAAGAAATCGGCCCCGCAGGCTCCGCTGCCGGTGCTTGCGGCGTTTGTGCCACGGCATGAGGGCCAATCACTCGGGCCGAAGAAGGAATCACGCTGCTGCGAGTCACCATTTGCTTCGCCACTGGCGCACCGCGACTGTATGGCACTTTGGCATGAGCCAAATTGGCAAAGGCCTCTTCTACTTCAATGACGGGCAAGACTTTATGCTGTTCGGCCTGATCCTCCGCCTGCTGACGGCGGCGCGTTTCTCGTTGCTTGAGTAAATTCACCCGAATGTCGTCGAGACCGATGACGGGCAGTGCATCGCCCTCTTTGGCTACAGTATAGGTTTGAGCCTGAGTCGGCTCAGTGGCTTGGTAAGCCTGTTGACTCACCTGCGGCGCCGCCACAGGTTCAATCTGTTTTTGGGTCACCAAGCGTATGGTTTCACGCGGCGACTCAACCACAATGGGCGCTGGCTTTTTTTTCACCGCAGCGACTTTAGCCGCCAGCTCAGTGGCCGTGGCTAGGGTGATCACTTCAACGGGCTTACTCGGGGCTTGGGGAATATGATCTAAATAGACGGCATGATCAGCTGCATCGGCCTGTTCAATGGCAGCACCGTGAGCCACCATATCGGCTTCGGTTAAAGCAAAATCGCTGCGATCTTCATCGTCCACGCGGCCTTCGCCGGCGTCTGACTCGGGCTCTTCACTGTCAAACATCGGCAACAGCTCATCGCTGCCCGCCTGCTGTGCACCACGGCGCTTCGGCGTGGGCAGGCTGGTTTCTTTTAGCTGTTCGGCCAGCTCACGGGTTTCCATGGCTTTTTGCTTGCTTTTAGCAACGTCACGCGCGTTGCTGAGCATGGGGCTCACCGCCACCTGACGATAGTTTGACTCTGCCAGTAAAGGGTCGGACCCACTCTGGTTTTGCCCATCTTGCTCATGACGCATTAAATAGGCCAGCTCGCGCTCCCACTCTTGAGCGCTTTTTCGATGGAACCAAATCAACACACCGATCAGCATCAGCAAAATGAATAACAGAAACCACATCATAGATAGTCAGCCCATTGGTTCTAAATCAAAGGTCTTATTGTACCTCTTTTTTATGAATAAAGAAAAAGCCTCGTGAGGTTTCACGAGGCTTTTTTTAACCCTTACGGACTAATTAAACGTTGACTTCATCTGCAACCGATTGGTAACGATCAATTTCATTGAAATTCATGTAACGGTACACTTCTGCACCCTTATCATTGATGATGCCAATGTTCTCACGATACTCTTCCACGGTAGGGATTCGGCCTAATTTAGAACAAATCGCAGCCAACTCCGCAGAGCCTAAATACACAAAGGTATTTTTACCCAAGCGGTTCGGGAAGTTACGGGTTGAAGTAGACATCACGGTTGCGCCTTCGCGTACCTGAGCTTGGTTACCCATGCACAAAGAACAGCCTGGCATTTCCATACGGGCGCCAGCGCGGCCTAAAATACCGTAATAGCCTTCTTCGCTGAGTTGCTGCGCATCCATTTTGGTCGGTGGGGCCACCCACAAACGCACAGGAATGTCAGACGACTGCTCTAGCAGCTTACCAGCGGCGCGGAAGTGACCGATATTGGTCATGCAGCTACCGATGAACACTTCGTCAATCTTGGTGCCAGACACTTCACTCATGAATTTCACGTCATCAGGGTCGTTCGGGCAGGCCACGATCGGCTCTTTGATGTCGTTCATGTCGATTTCGATGATTTCTGCGTATTGCGCATCGTCGTCGGCTTTCAACAATTCTGGGTTGGCCAACCAAGCTTCCATGGATTTAATTCGACGCTCTAAGGTACGGGCATCCTCATAACCATCGGCAATCATGTTCTTCATCAAGGTGATGTTAGAAGTCATGTATTCGATGATGGGCTCTTTGTTCAAATGAACGGTACAGCCAGCGGCAGAACGCTCAGCAGACGCATCAGACAATTCAAACGCTTGCTCAACTTTAAGGTCAGGCAAACCTTCAATTTCCAAGATGCGGCCAGAGAAGGCGTTGATCTTACCGGCTTTAGCCACAGTCAACAGGCCTTGCTTGATGCCGTATAAAGGAATCGCGTTCACCAAGTCACGCAAGGTCACGCCAGGCTGCAACTCACCTTTAAAGCGTACCAACACCGACTCAGGCATGTCCAAAGGCATCACGCCTGTCGCTGCCGCAAACGCCACCAGGCCAGAGCCAGCTGGGAACGAAATGCCAATGGGGAAACGGGTGTGGCTGTCGCCGCCGGTACCAACGGTATCAGGCAACAATAAGCGGTTTAACCATGAGTGAATCACGCCGTCGCCTGGGCGCAAGGCCACGCCGCCACGAGTAGAGATGAATTCTGGCAATTCTTTGTGGGTTTTCACGTCTACTGGTTTTGGATAGGCAGCGGTGTGACAGAATGATTGCATCACTAAGTCTGAGCTGAAACCTAGGCAAGCCAAGTCTTTCAGTTCATCACGCGTCATTGGGCCAGTGGTGTCTTGCGAACCAACAGTCGTCATGCGTGGCTCACAGTAAGTACCTGGGCGTACGCCTTCGCCTTCAGGCAGACCACAGGCGCGGCCCACCATTTTTTGCGCCAAAGAGAAGCCGGCTTTAGATTCAGCCACGGCCTTAGGCAAACGGAAAGCGGTAGAAGCAGCCAAGCCCAAAGCTTGACGGGCTTTGGCGGTTAGGCCACGGCCGATGATTAGGTTAATACGGCCACCCGCTTGTACTTCATCCAACAACACTTCAGACTTCAAGGCAAACTCAGCGGCCACTTGGCCGTCTTTTTCAATTTTGCCTTCGTATGGGAAGATGTCGATGACGTCGCCCATATTAAACTGGCTTACATCGACTTCAATCGGCAAAGCGCCAGAGTCTTCTTGGGTATTGAAGAAAATCGGGGCAATTTTACCGCCCAGGCACACGCCACCAAAACGCTTATTCGGCACGAACGGAATGTCTTTACCGGTGAACCACACCACTGAGTTAGTGGCTGATTTACGGCTAGAGCCGGTACCCACCACGTCGCCCACATAGGCGACCACATTGCCTTTAGCGGTTAATTCTTCCAATAGTTTGATCGGGCCCACAGAACCAGGCTGATCTGGGGTAATGCCATCGCGCGGGTTTTTCAACATCGCCAAGGCGTGTAAAGGAATGTCAGGACGGCTCCACGCATCAGGGGCGGGAGACAGGTCGTCGGTATTGGTTTCGCCGGTCACTTTGAACACGGTCACAGTGATTTTTTCCGCTACTTTTTCGCGCGCGGTAAACCATTCTGCGTTGGCCCAAGACTCAATCACCTCTTTAGCCACGGCGTTGCCCTTGTTCATTTTTTCTTCCACATCGTGGAAGGCATCAAACATCAGCAAAGTATGTTTCAAACCTTCGGCCGCAATGGGCGCTAAGGCTGGATTATCCAACAATTCAACCAAGGCGTGGATGTTGTAGCCACCCAACATGGTGCCCAAGAGCTCAGTGGCTTTTTCTGGGCTGATCAAAGGGCTGGTGGCAGTGCCTTCCGCAACGGCAGCCAAAAATGAAGCTTTTACTTTAGCCGCATCGTCTACCCCAGGTGGCACGCGATTGCTGATCAAATCAACCAAAAACTCGCCTTCTGCAGCCGGTGGGTTTTTGAGTAATTCAACCAATTGTTCTGTTTGCTGTGCAGATAAGGGTAATGGAACAATACCCAAAGCGGCACGCTCCGCCACATGGGCGCGGTAAGCTTCTAACATTATGGATTCCTTTTTTCTTAAATTGTTGGTTGGGTTGTGTGAACGTTAAAGGCGTTCTAACCTTGAATCATAAACCAAACGCCGGCTAAATTAAACCTCGGCCATGATTCCGTAGTGGCCACGCTTGCGGCCAATACGACTACTTCTCAATACCGACGGCAATGCGAATGCGGCCATCAATAAAGTACTCTTCATAATCAAATAAATAAGTGCGCTCTAGCGGCTGGCGCCAAATGTGTTGCCACATTTCGATCACACCCTGCGGATTGCCCGCATCCACCTCAAAATAAACGTAGTCTTGCTCTGGGATGGCCAAAACTTCACTGCTGTGGCCGGGTAAATCCACCGCCACGCTGACGTCGTAATCACCCTCGAAATCGTTTTCGTAATGGTGGTAGACGCCATAATAAACGGCACCCTCAATCGGCTCAGCCATCGCCAAAGCCCAAGCACCACTGATTTTGGCCATGATTTCAGGGTCGTTAAAATTATTGGTGCGCACGCTGCTGAGTACGTATAAGGTTTGGGGTAAGCTCATGCTGGGCCTCCTTCGAGATGGTTATGCAACCAAGGCTGATGACAATACATCCTCGGCCCTAATGCACGAATCCCCTCCATTATAGACCTTCACGACACAGAAAAACAGCCTAAACGCGGTGCGTTTAGGCTGTTAAGGCTTATTCAGCAGTCACAGGAATGATGCCGATTTTTTGCTGCCATATTTTAGGCGCCGTAGCGTGTACGGATGTGCCTTGAGCATCAACAGCCACCGTCACCGGCATGTCTTTGACTTCAAACTCATAAATCGCTTCCATGCCCAAATCTTCAAACGCCACCACTTTAGAAGCCTTCACCGCTTTAGACACTAGGTAAGCCGAACCGCCCACCGCCATCAAATACACGGCCTTATTGTCTTTAATCGCTTCAATCGCCACCGGGCCACGCTCAGCTTTACCGATCATGCCCAATAAACCAGTTTGTTCCAGCATTTGGCGGGTAAACTTATCCATCCGCGTCGCCGTGGTGGGGCCAGCAGGGCCAACCACTTCGTCGCCTACCGGGTCGACCGGGCCAACGTAGTAAATCACGCGATTTTTAAAATCCACCGGCAAGGATTCGCCATTATTCAACATGTCGATCATGCGCTTATGCGCAGCATCACGACCGGTCAAAATTTTACCGTTCAGCAACACCACATCGCCAGGCTGCCAGCTGGCCACTTCTTCCTTGGTCAAGGTATCTAGATTCACGCGCTTGCCGTTGCTTGGATCATAGGTAATGTCTGGCCAATCATCTGTATTGGGCGCTTCCAAACTGGCAGGGCCGGTGCCGTCGAGCTCAAAATGAACGTGACGGGTCGCCGCACAGTTAGGGATCATCGCCACAGGCAGGCTGGCTGCATGGGTAGGATAATCCAAAATTTTCACGTCCAATACCGTGGTCAAACCACCCAAGCCTTGAGCACCAATGCCTAGGCCGTTAACTTTTTCCAACAGTTCTAAACGCAAGGCTTCAATCGTGGTCAAGGTTTCGCCCGCGTCTTTTTTCGCCTGCACGTCTTGGATGTCAACGTGGCTCATTAATGACTCTTTCGCCAACAGCATGGCTTTTTCAGGCGTGCCGCCGATGCCGATGCCTAAAATACCTGGCGGACACCAGCCCGCACCCATAGTCGGAATGGTTTTCAAAACCCAATCCACGATGGAGTCGGATGGATTCAACATTGCCAACTTGGATTTGTTTTCTGAGCCACCGCCTTTGGCCGCACAGGTCACTTCTACTTTGTCACCGGCCACGATTTCCATGTGAATCACGGCTGGGGTATTGTCCTTGGTGTTTTGACGCTTGCCCGCAGGATCAGACAAAACCGAGGCGCGTAGCTTATTATCGGCGTTTAAATATGCGCGACGCACGCCTTCATTGGCCATTTCCTGGATCGACATTTCTGCATCCCACTGCACCTGCATGCCCACCTTCAAGAAGATCACCGCGATGCCGGTATCTTGGCAAATCGGACGATGGCCTTCAGCACACATACGGCTATTCACCAAAATTTGGGTCATGGCGTCTTTAGCGGCTGGGTTTTCTTCTTTTTCCCACGCTTTGGTCAAGGCTTCAATGTAGTCTTTAGGATGGTAAAAGCTGATGAATTGAAATCCGTCAGCAATGCTTTGAATGAAATCTTCTTGTTTGATGATGGTCATCACGTGCCCTTTTGGTAGATAAGGTTCTGTGTTTCCTGGTGGAAACCATTGTTATGGCTTGCTGTGGCTCAAGTATTGGGAGGTCATGCCGGCCCAAGCCCGAACGCAATCACGGCATGATACTACAGAAAAGGCGGCATTTAAACGTCCATAAACAGGGCTTAAAGGAACAACTGACCTTTTTTTGTGACCCTGCTGGTGACAAGAATCTGGCCCCAAGCACGCCAGAACATGGTTAAACGTGCATATTAATGCAATCCGTTTTAAAATGAGGCCTAACCATGGCTTGATACGAGTACACCAATCAGTGAAGATTTTAATTTTAGGGGCCGGCCAAGTGGGCTCAACCGTGGCGCACAACCTGGCCGAGTTCTCGCAAAACGACGTCACCGTCGTGGACATTTCCGAAGAGGCCTTGAAAGACATGAGCGCCAAACTGGACATCCAAACCCTAGTCGGTAACGCCGCCTCGCCGCGCATTCTGGCTGAAGCCGGCGCCGACGACTCCGACTTACTGCTGGCCCTAACCCGCAGTGACGAAACCAACTTGGTGGCCTGTAAGCTGGCCCAAACCTTGTTTAACATCCCGACGCGCATCGCCCGCGTTCGCCAAAGCGATTACCTCGAATACTCAGAGCAAGACACCTTAGCGCTGTTTGACGTCAACGAATCCATTTGCCCCGAGCAGCTGGTCACCGACCATCTTTATGAGCTGTTCGCCTACCCTGGCGCCCTGCAAGTCTTGAATTTTGCCAATGGTCTGGCCCAAATGGTGGCCATTCGTGCCCAAAACGGCGGCCTCATCGTGGGCAAGCCGCTCAATCAGCTCAAACACGACCTGCCGGCCGACGCCGACTGCCACGTCTGTGCCGTGTATCGCAACGATAGGCTCATCATTCCCGACGCCAACACCACCATTATTGACGGTGACGAGGTGTTTTTCATTGCGTCGCGCAAAGACATCGAACTGATTTTAAAAGAAGTCCGCAAAGACCCAAAACACGCTAAAAAAGTCATGATCGCCGGCGGCGGCAATATTGGCTTTCGCCTCAGTCGCCAGCTCGAAAAAGAGTTTGACTTAAAAATCATTG
>JAGNTR010000002.1 GCA_017987415.1 Neisseriaceae bacterium | reverse complement strand
TGGAAGACGTTTACTTTTAAGCGATAGGCTAGAGGCTTTATTTGCGAAACTATTGACAGCAAGCCTTGAGCTTTCTATAGTTCAAACAAGGTTTTTAAGATATCGCTTAGCGACTACTATTATTATTGTGATTGCTTCACGTTCAAGTATGATTAATGTATTTGTTGCGTCACATTTTTTTGAATGAGGGAATAACATGACCAAACAGCTTAAATTAAGCGCATTGCTTATTGCTTTAGCCGCTTCTTCAAGCGTTTATGCCGAATCTTTTGCTACTAAGAAAGGCTACACTGGCGACTTAACTGAAGATTCAGTGGTACGTAATAGCTATGGCGAGTGCTGGGAAAATACTTACCTAAACAAATCTGTAGACGGCTTGGTTGAATGTGGCGACGCAGTAGCTGCGGTTGCTCCTCAATACGTTGACGAAACCGTTCGTTTGTCTGCTAACTTCCTGTTTGGCTTTGACCGCGCAACTTTGCGTAACGAAGCTTTAGAAACTTTGAACCCATTGGTTCAACGTTTGCGTAACACTGAAGTTGAAAGCGTACGTGTTCAAGGTCACACTGACTTTATGGGCGCTGATGCTTACAACCAAAAATTGTCTGAAGAGCGTGCAAACGCTGTTCGTAACTACTTAGTAAACAACGGCGTGCCTGCTGAAAAAGTAGTTGCTGAAGGCTTCGGTAAAACCCAAGCTAAGATGACTGAACAGTGTAAAGCTGAAGTAGCGAAACTAGGCAGCAAAGTTTCTGCTGCTAAGAAACGTCAAGTTCAAATCGACTGTATCGAACCTGATCGTCGCGTAGACTTGTTGATCCGTACCCAAGTACGTCGTCAAGTTAAATAATTGACCTTGAGTCAATGATTTAAAAAACCCGCTTTGGCGGGTTTTTTTGCGCCCACGTTTATTGATTTGTCATGTTTGTGTTAGGCTTGATGATCAGATCATTGTGAAAGAGCGATCGCTATGGGCACCTTAATGGTCATGGTCGGGGCCTTGATGTTGCCGCTGCGGTGGCCGGGGCTGCTGCCGATTTGGCTGAGCATAGCTTTGGGCGGCCTGCTGCTGTTATGGCACGGGCGTCCGCGATGGGCATTGCGCCTGGCCTTGATGTTCGGTTGCTTGGCTTATAGCGATGCGTGGGTGGCTACGACGCAGCAAGCTCGCGTACCGTGGGGCTGGGTGGGCGAGGAGCGCTCGCTCACGGTACGCATCCTAGAGGTGGCGCCGCAGAGCATTGGGACACAGCAGCTGCGGGTGAGGGTGCTGGCAGTGGATGAGGATGCAACCGCAGGCTTAGGCGGGGTTATGTGGCGGCCGCGGGTGTTGTCTTTGCAAGATGCCAGCGATCAAAACTGGCCCCTAGGCAGCGTGTGGCGGCTCAATGTGCGCTTACAGGCACCTGTTGGTCGGCTCAATCCTCGTGGTCATGAGCCGGGCCTGATGGCCGTGGGGCAGGGCATTGATGGCGGTGGGCGCATTAGTCGCGGGCAGCGGCAGTGGCTGCGCCAACAGCACGATTTGAGCAGCTGGAGCGCAGCCATTCGTGCGCAAGCTCAGGCGAGAGTCGCGCGTTTAGGGCAGGGGCGCGAAGCGGGGGCGGCGCTGGTGAGTGCTTTGAGCCTCGGTCAGCGGCAAGGGCTCACTCCTGAGCTGTGGCAGCTGTTTCGCGTAACGGGTTTGAATCATTTAGTCAGTATTTCGGGCCTGCATGTGACTTTAGTCGGTGGCTTTGCCGCAGCCTTGATGCAGCTGGTGCTGCGCTATTGGCGTCATCCACGCGGCAATAGCCGTCTATATGCCGGCTCCGTGGGTTTATTGGCGGCATTGGTGTATGCGGGGGCGTCGGGCTTTGCGGTGCCGACGCAGCGCAGCGTGCTGATGCTGGCGGTGGCTTTGGTGCTGTGGCAGGCGCGCTTTTATGTGTCGGTGTGGGTGGTGTGGTGGGCGGCCGTGGTGCTGGTTTTATTGCTTCATCCTGGCGCCGCGCTCAGTATTGGCTTTTGGCTGTCGTTTTTGTTAGTGGGGGCGCTATTGTGGGTCAATAGTGCGCGTCGACGCTTGCGCCCAGTAAAGGCGTGGCAAAGCCTGTTGCGTTTACAGTGGACGGCAACAGTGGCGGCTTTGGTGCCGGTGGCGTATTTCTTTGGCGAGCTGCCCAGCATCAGTTTTTTGGTTAATCTGGTGGCGATTCCGTGGACCACGTTGGTGTTGATTCCTTTGGCCTTAATTGGCCAGTTATTACCCTTTGATGCGCCTTTGGCATGGGCCATTGCCTTGGCTGATGGCAGCCTTAAGCTGTTGCTGCGGGTGCAGCCGTGGGCTTGGACATGGTCTATACCGCAGCTGCCGTGGCCGTTGTGGGGCAGTGCGGCGCTGGGGACGATGCTGTGGCTGCTGCCGCGCGGCCTACCGGTACAGAGCTTAATCGGCCTGTGTTGGCTTTTGCCCTTGGCCTATGTGCCTGAACGTCCTACCGTGGGTGCGTTGCGGGTAACGGTATGGGATGTAGGCCAAGGTTTGAGCGCTTTGCTGCAAACCCGTAGCCACACCTTGCTGTTTGATACGGGGCCAGAGGCTCGGGCTGATACAGTCTTGCAGAATGTGCGCGCTTTAGGGGTGCGGCGCTTGGATGCATTGGTGCTGTCTCACGATCATCGCGATCACGATGCCGGCTGGCAACGCTTGAGCGAGGGATTGGCACCGCTGCGTATCTGGGCCGGCGTGCCGACGGCTTATGCCGCGCAGCCGTCGCTGCAACACTGCACCGCTGGTGGCGCATGGACGGTGGACGAGGTGTACTTTGAGTGGTTGACGCCGGGGCTGGCGGCCAGCGGTAATGAGGCCAGCTGTGTGCTGCGGGTCATCGCCGGTACTCAAGCTCTATTGATCAGCGGTGACTTAGAAGCACAAGGTGAGGCTTTCTTGGTGGCTGCCTATGGTGATGATTTATGGAGTCAGGCGTTGATCTTAGGCCATCACGGCAGCCGTAGTTCGACGACGCCCGAATTCTTGCGCCGTGTTGCGCCTGAAGTCGCTGTAGCGTCTGCTGGCTGGGCGAATCGTTACGGTCATCCGCATGCTGAGGTAGCAGCGCGATTGGCGGATGAGGGCGTGGCTTTGTACCGAACCGATTTAAGCGGCGCCTTACGCCTTGAGTTAGGATCGATGCTGACGATACGACCGATGGTGAGTACGCGACGCTGGTGGCGCTTGAAGCCGGAGCCAGAAGCCTTTATAAAACCATAGTGGGTTGTTTATATAGTTTGTGAAAACTGTGATTGTTTATTATTAAATCATTGATATTAATTGTTAATTATTTGTTGATTATTCAATGGTAGAAAAGTCTAAAAAGTTTTATCATGTTTTTTTGATGACAAAACAGTTAAAGAAGTAATTCATGACGCAGCGCCCATCCCCCATCGATACCGATCAAACTGATGCACCCACAGAACCCTTAAGACGACCTAATCGCAGCCAGCGTGAGCGGCTACAGCGTGCCCTTAAATATCGACTCATGACCAAGCGCAATCGGCTCACCTATGCCATTTTGTGCGTGGTACTGCTGGTGGCGCTGTTGCTGGGCATTTGGTGGCTATTGTGGGGGCAGTATGAGGCGGTGACAGAGGATGCCTACGTAGAAGGTAATGTGGTGCTGGTGACGGCGCAGGTAGCCGGAACGGTGGTGGGCATTAAGGCCGACACGACCGATCAAGTGCGCTCAGGCCAGCCGCTGGTGGCGTTAAACCCCATTGATGCCCAGTTGGCCTTGGCTAAGGCTCAGGCCGCTTTGGCGCAGTCGGTTAGGGCGGTGCGCGGTCAGTTTGCCTCTAAAGACCAGCTGCAGGCGCTGTTGGCGCAGCGCCAAAGCGAGCTGGCGCGTGCACGCACCGAATATCAGCGCCGTCGTGGCTTGGCACAAAGCGGCGCCATTGCGGTTGAAGAGCTGCAAGGTGCCCAGCAAGCTTTAGCTGGCGCTGAGGCGGCCGTGGTGGCGGCGCAGAATCAATTGAAAGCGGGCCGTGCTTTGGTCGACCATGCGTCCATCACCACTCATCCAAACGTTGAGGGGGCTGTGGCGGCGCTGCGAGAAGCCTACATTAACGAAGCGCGCATGCAGATTGCGGCGCCGGTGGCGGGGATGGTGACTAAGCGTAATGTGCAGGTGGGGCAACATGTGGCCGCAGGCACTAGCCTTATGGCCATTGTGCCGCTGGATCAAGTTTGGGTCAGTGCCAACTTTAAAGAGTCACAGCTACAGCACATTCGTCAGGGCCAGCCGGTGCAGCTAGTGGCGGATGTTTACGGGCGGCAAGTGGTTTATCACGGTACGGTGCTGGGCTTAGATGCCGGTACCGGCAGTGCTTTTGCTCTGTTGCCCGCACAAAACGCCACCGGTAACTGGATTAAAGTGGTGCAACGGGTGCCGGTGCGCATCGGCTTGGATAGACAAGAGGTGTTGCAGCATCCGCTACGGATTGGCTTGTCGATGAAGGTAAGCGTGTCGACGCGCCAACGTGGTCCTGATCAAAGCCTGAGCGCGGTGACGGCCCAGCCTCAGACCTATGCGACTGAAGTATTTGCCGATGAATTGGCCCAAGCGAATGAACTCATAGCCGCCATCATTCAGGCCAACCTTGCACAGCCTAGGGGCTAGACCATGCCCATCCGCATTTCGCAACGGCTGCTGGGCAAGCTCTTGGTGACGATTTTTTGTCTAAACATCATTGAGTATTTACAGGCTGGGATGATCGCGTTTTCGGCCAACCCCATCATGGGCGAGATTGGCGTGAGCCCAGAAGAGTTTGGCTTGATCAATGCCGTCTATGCCTGTATCGCCATCATCATGATTGCGCAACAGCATTGGCTGGTCGAGCGTATTGGCTGGCGGCGCTACATTCAAATCAGCTTGGCATTTTCGATGCTGGGGGCGGTGGTGTGCTATTTCAGTCATTCGTTTGCCACCTTCTTGGCTGGCCGCTCGATCATGGCCTTGGGCGGCGCCTCTTTTATGACCAGTGCCCGCCTGCTGACGCTGCTGTTGCCGCCAGGGGCCACCCGCTTTGTGGGCATTAAGGTGTTTGTGGTGAGCATGACACTGGGGATGGCGAGTGCGCCATTTTTGGCGGCGCTGGTGGTGTCGAACGACAGTTGGAATATGCTGTTTTTGATTCTGATCGGCTGTGCCTTGGTGGCGTGGCTGTTTGCGTCACTGTGCTTGCCTACCTATATTGTGCCAGAAGCAGAGCGGCTGACCCACAGCCACCCCATCTTGATTTTGCTGCTGCTCTTTGGCGGCTTCGCATTTTTCTATGTATTTCGTCGTTCCAGCTATAATTTTTATAGCCATGCCATGGTGCTGTTGGCCATGGTGGCGGTGGCGCTGATTTGCTTGAGCCTGTTTTTAAAGGGCCTGCATCAAAGCAATCAGCGTGCCTTGATGCAGGTGCGGCCGGTGCTGCAAAATCGGCTGTTTTTGATCAGCACCTTATTTTCCTGTGCTTTTTTCATCATGAATGCGGCCAGCAACTACATTTTGCCGATGCTGCTGCAAAAAGGCTTTAATTTTGCCTGGTCGCCCATCGGCCTGTATATGTCTATTGGCTTAAGCATGTCTTTACTGGCGTGGATTGTGTTTTCCAAAACGGTGGTGAAGTCGCCAACCTTAAAAAAATACCTGATTCCAGGCGGGCTGTGCGTGGTGTTTTACGGCTGGTGTTTGTCTAGCCTCACGCCGCAGGCTTCGCTGGCGGTGCATATTTTGCCAGCGCTGATGGCCAATGGTTTGTTTCTTATTTTGGTGATGTCGCCGATTACGGCCTTAGGCTTTCGCAGCCTACAGCAAGATGAGGTTTTATTTTCACACGCCATGCAGCTACGCAATATGATTGCCCAACTGGCTCTGTCTTTAGGAGTCACTTTGGGGACGGTATTCATGCAATGGCGAACGACGCTGCATTTCAGTAGCTTAGGCACGTTTTATCGGCCCGATCGGCCTGAATTTATGGAGGCCTGGTCGTCTTTGAGCAGTGCATTAGGCCGTAACCTCATCGACGGCAGTGCGCCGTTGGCGGCCTTGAGTCAGCTACAGCAAATGCTGCTACAGCAGGCGACCATCATGGCGGCCATGGATTATTTTCAGGGCGTGATGATTTTTGGCGTGGTGGTGACGCTGATTTTTTGGTGGCAAAAGCTGGTGAAATAGGGGCGCTCAAAATAAAACAGCGACCCTAAGGTCGCTGTTGGCAGTAGGCTGAGGTTTAAGCCTGTGCTTTGAGTAAACGCGCTGCGTGTAGAGCGTAATAGGTCAAAATACCGTCGGCACCTGCACGCTTAAAGGCGATGAGGCTTTCCATGATGGTGGCGTCTGCGTCTAACCAGCCGTTTTGAATCGCCGCTTGCAGCATGGCGTATTCACCTGAGACTTGGTAGGCGTAGGTCGGTACTTGGAATTCGTCTTTAACGCGACGGATTACGTCTAGGTAAGGCAGGCCTGGTTTCACCATGACCATGTCGGCACCTTCTTGTAAGTCTAAAGCCACTTCTTGTAGCGCCTCATTGCTGTTGGCCGGATCCATTTGGTAGCTAAATTTATTGCCGCCTTTGATGGCGCTGGCGCTGCCGATGGCGTCCCGGAACGGACCATAGAAAGCCGAAGCGTATTTAGCCGAATAGGCCATGATGCGGGTGTGGATGTGGCCGTGGTCTTCTAGGGCTTCACGGATGGCGCCAATGCGGCCGTCCATCATGTCAGAAGGGGCGATTACCTGAGCACCGGCGTCGGCGTGTGACAAGGCTTGCTTCACCAGCACTTCTACGGTTTCATCGTTAAGCACGTAGCCGTTGGCGTCGATGAGGCCGTCTTGGCCGTGGGTGGTGTAAGGGTCAAGCGCCCCATCGGTGATGATGCCAAGCTCAGGAAAGCGTTCGCGTAGGGCGCGGATGGTGCTGGGAATCAGGCCTTCAGGATTATAGGCTTCTTCAGCGGTCAGGCTTTTATTTTGGGTGACAACCGGGAATAGCGCGAGGGCAGGAATGCCTAAATTCACGGCCTCTTCGGCGGTAAACAGCAGTTTGTCGATGCTTTGACGCATCACGCCTGGCATAGAAGGGACTTCTTGCTCTTGGTTTTGGCCTTCTAAGACAAAAACGGGGTAGATCAAATCATTGGTGCTCAGGGTGTGCTCACGCATCAAACGACGAGAAAACTCGTCTTTACGCATGCGGCGCATGCGGGTATTGGGAATGTTGCGGTTAGAAAAATTCATTGTTTGCCTATCTTAAAAGATGAATCAAGAAAAATCTTAACCATGCATTTTACGCTCTTTTCAGAAACTTTGCTAAACCCAGCCTTGGCCTAGGGCAAAGGAGGGCGATAAAAAAGCCACTGCGAAGCAGTGGCTTAGGTTTGGCTGGCGTTTGGCCTATTCGCGTTCAACCGCTAGGGCCACGCCCATGCCGCCGCCAATACATAAGGTAGCCAAGCCTTTTTTGGCATTTTGGCGTTTCATTTCGTGTAGCAAAGTCACCAGAATACGGCAGCCTGAAGCGCCGATGGGGTGGCCGATGGCGATGGCGCCGCCGTTGACGTTGACTTTATTCATGTCCCACTTAAGCTCACCCGACACGCCTAAGGCCTGAGCGGCAAATGCCTCATTGGCCTCAATAAGGTCAACGTCGGCTAAGTCCCATTGGGCTTTGGCCAAGGCTTTTTGTACCGCAGTCACCGGGCCCATGCCCATGATGGCTGGGTCAACGCCGCTAGAGGCATAGCCTTTAATCGTGGCTAAAGGCGTGAGGCCTAAGGCTTGCGCTTTGGCTTTAGACATCAAAAGTACGGCGGCAGCGCCATCGTTTAGACCTGAAGAGCTTGCTGCGGTGACGCTGCCGTCTTTTTTGAAGGCAGGGCGGGCTTTGGCAATGGATTCGGCGCTGGCGTCGTGGCGGATGAATTCATCGGCGTCAAACACAATCGGGTCGCCTTTGCGTTGTGGGATGTTGATGGGCACAATTTCGTCGCTAAATTTGCCTGCCTTTTGGGCGGCCGAGGCTTTTTGCTGCGAAGCCAGCGCAAAAGCATCTTGTGCTTCGCGGCTGATTTGGTATTTTTCAGCAATGTTTTCAGCCGTGATGCCCATCGGATAGTGGGCGTAGGCGTCGGTGAGGCCGTCAAACATCATGCTGTCGATGATTTGGGCGTCGCCTACGCGTTGGCCTGTGCGCATCTTGGGGATCAAGTGGGGGCTGAGCGACATAGACTCTTGGCCGCCGGCAATCACGATGTCGGCGTCGCCGCAGGCAATGGCCTGGGCCGCAAGGTGGGTGGTTTTGAGGCCAGAGCCGCACACTTGGTTAATGGTTAAAGCAGGGGTGTCGATGCCGAGGCCTGCTTTTAAAATGGTTTGGCGGGCGGGGTTTTGGCCCACGCCGGCGGTCAGCACTTGGCCGATGATGACTTCATCGACATCGGCTGGCGCAACCTTGCTGTCTGCCAGCAAGGCTTTGATGACTTCTGCCCCTAAATCGGTGGCGGGGATATTGGCAAGGCTGCCGGAAAATTGGCCAACCGCGGTGCGTTTGGCGGCCACAATAACCACTTCGTTCATGTTTTCTCCTAAGACGATGACGGACTGCATTGGGTTTGAGGTGCTGCTGTACGGCGTTTGCTTAAGTATTTTGGTACAGCAATAAAGGATTGGCTTTCTCGTGGACGTATTGTCCTGGTGCCGGATACAAAGGCGGCCAGTTGCGGCTGCCCAACGCCGTTGGGGCGGGCCGTAAGGGGCCTGAGCGGGCGGTTAGCCAAATACTTAAATCTTGCCACCAGCTGCCTTGTTCACTCTTTGCTTGATTAAACCATGTTTGCGCCGACTGTGGCAAAGTTTCGCCGTGCCAAAATTGACGTCGGTTGTCGATGGCCGGGTTTATGGTGCCGGCAATGTGGCCTGCGGCACCCAAGACGAAGCGGATGTTGGGACTGCTGCGAAACAGTCTCAGACCTTGATAAATAGAGGTCCAGGGCGCGATGTGGTCCTCCTTAGCGGCCATGATGTACATGGGCTGGGTCAGCGTCCCTAAATCTATAGGCACGCCGCACACCTGCATGCTGCTTGGCTGAGCGAGGGCATTATTACGGTAGCAATGGCGCAAGAAGAAGGTGTGCATCGGCAAGGGCAGATCGGCTGGATCGCCGTTCCAAAACAGCAGGTCAAAGGATTTAGGCGTGTGGCCTTTCAGATAATTGTATTGCACGTAGCGCCAGATTAACTCGCTTGGGCGT
Source organism: Neisseriaceae bacterium (assembly GCA_017987415.1). Taxonomy (GTDB): domain Bacteria; phylum Pseudomonadota; class Gammaproteobacteria; order Burkholderiales; family Neisseriaceae; genus JAGNPU01. Next base: position 30,322 of record JAGNTR010000002.1, on the reverse strand, counting down.
AAGGCTGAAAAGGCCGCATTGAGCGCTAGGCCGCTGATGAGGCCGCCGTTGAGGGCTTGCTCTTCACGCTTTTGCACCAAGGATTCGGTAATGAAGGGCTGAATGGGGCCCGTGTCGCTGTGGTCGGTCATCGAGGCCATGAAGACGGTGTGCTGTACCCAGTCGTGGCCACGTGCCTTGAGGACGCACAGCGCCGTGCTGAGTAAAACGCCGCCAATGCAGAAGCCTAGGGTATTGATCTGGGGCTCTTGGCTGATGTCTTGGCACACGCGGATGGCCTGAATCACGCCGTCGTCCACGTAGTTGTCCCAGCTGGCGTGTTTGAGCGTGTCGTCGGCATTTTTCCATGAAATTAAAAACACCGACAGGCCTTGATCCAGCAAATAGCGCACCATGGATTTTTTGTCTTCCAAATCCATGATGTAAAATTTATTCACACAAGGTGGAATCAACAATACTGGCGTGGTGTGCGTTTGCCCTTGGGTGGGCTGGTAGTGGATGAGCTCAATTAAATGGTTTTTAAACACCACGCTGCCCGCGCTGGTGGCGATGTTGTGGCCGACCTGAAAGGCTTTGTCATTGGCCAAGCTGATGCGGCCTTTCTTGAGGTCATGTTTGAGGTTGTCGAGGCCTTTTTTTAGGCTGTCACCGTGGCTGTCGCAGGCCAGCTTTAAAGCCTCTGGATTGTGCAGTAAATGATTAGCCGGGTGTAGGGCGGCCAAAAAGTGCTGGTTTAACAGCTCTAGCTGAGCCGCTTGTTCTGGGCGTAAGTCAAGCGCTGTGGCCATAGACTGTGCGTGTTGCACCACAAAATCATGGGTTTGGGTGTAAAACGCTTTGATTTGGGCAAAATAAGGGTGAGTCCCCCATTCGGGTGCGTTAAAATGCGGGGATACGGTCGCGTGAGTGTCTACTGTGGGCGCGCTGTTGGGGCTTAAGTGGGCCAGATTCTGGCGCCAAAAGTCTTCATATTGCTGCGCCAAGGTTGGCCAGTCTGGTAAATGCTGGGCGGTTTGGTTGGTTAAATGGCTTTGCCATTCATCGGTTCGCTGGTCTAGCCATTGGTGCCATGCCAAAAGTAGGTCGTTGTGTGCATAGCCATCGTCTTGCGCCACCTGAAACATCCTTACGTTGCTGGTTCTGAAAGTATAGGCAGTTTGCCCTGTTTAGGGATAGGCTTCAAGTAGTCCATCCGGCTTAAGCGCAATGAGGGCGCTTAAGCTTGCTATACTGTTGTCAGAATGATTAATTTTGATGAATGGTCATGAAAGGAATCCATGAGCATGAGTGAACAACAGTTGCGGCAGTTTTTGCGCGAAGCGTGTGCCGAGCCGAACTATCCCGACCAAGACATTCGTCACAATCGCCTCGATCCGAGTCTGGCGCCGATTGATTCGGCGGTCTTGATGCCCTTTGTGCCCAAGGAAGATGGCTGGCATGTCTTGTTAACGGTGCGCAGTACCTTATTAAAAAGCCACGCTGGGGAAGTGTGCCTGCCTGGTGGTAAGCGCGATTTAAGCGATCAAGACTTAATCAACACCGCCCTGCGTGAAACCGAAGAAGAGTTGCACATTGCGCCCTCGGCCGTCAGCGTAATTGGCAGTATGCCCGTATTTCAAACCCTAACCGGCTACGACGTGACGCCTGTTTTGGGATTGTTGGAACCGACGCAAACCTGGCGTGCCAATGAAGAGGTGGACGACGTGTTTACCATTCCTTTGGCGTGGATGCTGGATCGCACTCATTATCAACACCGCATGATTCATCGTCCAAGAGGCTCGTTTAACGTTTTGGCTTTGCCCTATAACGGCTATGACGTTTGGGGTGCGACGGCCAGCATTTTGTATCGCTTGGCGTGGTTGCATCAGCGGCTATCTGTCGGATTGATTTAACCGCTGATTGTGGTGTTGGTCTGTATTGATTAATGGTGAAGGTGACATGAATTTTTTGAAGGTGAATTTCTCCGAACCCCAGCTGCTTTTAGGTTGGGCGGTGATGGTGCTGGTGTTGCTGGCATCGGGCTGGCGGCTGCGCCAAAGCGAACAGCGCTTATTGCCGCTGGGTGTGGGGCTGCTGTGGCTGTGTCTATTGTGGAGCCTGCACGCAGGCGTGAAGGCGGGGGTCACCTACCATCTTTTGGGCGGCACCTTGTTGACTTTAACTTTGGGGCCAGCGGTGGCGCTGTGGCTGATGGCCATTGCCAGCGTGCTGTACACCGGCCTGTTTTTAAGCCCCGAGGATTTTTGGGCCTTGGGCCTGAGCTTTAGCAGTACCGCATTGCCGAGCGTGGTGGTGAGCTATGGCTTATTGTGGGCGGCGCAAAAATGGCTGCCCAAACACATCTTTGTGTTTATTTTGGGCAATGGTTTTTTGGCTGGTGCCTTAAGCATGATGGTGGTTGGGGTGATGGTGGTGGGGCTGTTGGCCACGCGCCCTGAGTATTCTGAGCGCTACTTGTGGAGTGAAGCCTTCCCCGTGTATTTTCTGATCGCTTGGGCGGAGGCGTTTTTAACCGGCCTCTTAAGCGCGATTTTGGTGACGTTCGCCCCACAACATGTGCATACGTTTGATGATGAGGCGTATTTAAAACGGCGTTCAGAAACCGGTTTTTTTGATTAGAAGTAAGGCACAGGCAGCGCCGTTCTGACGCTGTCCTTAATAATAAACTAGGTGGTATATGAGTAATAAGCACATGGCGCTGACGCGCGCCGCGTTGATGTTTCCTTTGGCTTTAGTGTTGTTTGAATTTGCGGTTTATATTGGTAATGACTTAGTACAGCCGGCGATGCTGTCGGTAACGCGTGACTTTGGTGTGGATGCGTCGTGGGCGCCTTCATCTATGTCAGCTTATCTATTAGGTGGTGCGGCGGTGGCTTGGCTGCTGGGGCCGCTCTCTGATCGCGTGGGTCGGCGGCGGGTGTTTTTAATCGGCGTGGTGTTTTTTGTCGTCACCTGTCTGGGGATTTTGCTGACCCAAACGATTGAAAGCTTTATTTTCATGCGCTTTTTACAGGGCACCGGTTTAACCGTGATCACGGCGGTGGGCTATGCCACCATTCAAGAGGCATTTGAAGAGCGTATTGCCGTCAAGGTGATGGCTTTAATGGCGAATGTGTCGCTGTTGGCGCCGCTCTTGGGCCCGATTTTGGGCGCTTTCATGATTGAACACATTTCATGGCATTGGGGTTTTGTCGGCATTGCGGCGCTGGCGTTTGTGGCCTTTTTTGGCCTGAAAAAATACATGCCAGAGACGGTTGATCTGCCCAATAAAAACCCTACTGCACTGTGGGCCATCGTGAAAGACTATGGGCGGGTGTACAGCAATCGTCGCTTTTTGGCCTTAGCCATGACGGGGCCCATTATTGGCCTGCCGCTGATGCTGTGGGTGGCGCTGTCGCCGGTGATGCTGGTAACGGACTTGGGCTTGAGCAGCATGGACTATGGCTTGAGCCAGCTGCCGGTGTTTTTTGGTTTGATCTTAGGCAATATTTGCGTGATGCGTTGGGTTGATCGGCTGCCTTTAGGGCGCACCATTCAGATCGGTACGCCCATCATGCTGATCGGTGCTTTGATTGTGCTGCTGGGCTTTGTTGCTAAACCGTATATTCTATGGTTTATGCTGACGGGGATGAGTTTGGTTGCCTTTGGCGAAGGCCTTTGTTTTGCGGTGCTGTATCGTTTTGCGTTGATGTCTTCAGACGTGTCTAAGGGGACGGTGGCCGCGGCCATGGGCATCATGGTGATGCTGCTGTACGCTGGCATCATCGAAGTAGTCAAAATGCTGTTTGTGCATTTTGGTAGCCTGGCGTTTGGCTTGGTGTGCGTGGTGTTGATGGCGGTGTTCTTTACCTTTCCGCGTGTCACGGTGAAGCGCGTCATGCAGGAGCGTGCCGAAGCGGGGCAGTAAACAGTCAGTCACGCAAAAGCGGCAGCATGGTCATCATGCTGCCGCTTTTGCGTGGGCTAAAGGACTATGGTTGAGTGGGCGTGGCCTCGACCTGCCAACCGCCGCCTAGCGATTTGTATAGGCTGATCACGGCCAGAGACGTAGCTGTGGTGCTGGCCACCTGCTGGCGCTGGCTGGCTAAAACGCTTTGCTGTGCGTTCAATACGTTTAAGTAATCTACCATGCCTTGTTTGTACTGTTGGGTGGCGTAGCCTAAGGCTTGCTGGCTGTGCTGAACGGCTTGAGAGAGCGCGTCATGCTGCTTTTGGCTGGCATATAGCTGTACCAGGCTGTTTTCGACCTCATGCCAGGCTTGCAATACCGTACGCTGATAGTGAATGGCGGCTTCTTGCTGCTGTTCTTGACGCAGTTTGAGGGTGCCGGTTAAGGCACCGCCTTGAAACAGTGGTAAGTACAGACTGGGGCCTACCGAGAAATGGCGCGCGTCCCAGCTGCCCAGCTGATTGAAGTTGAGGCTCTGGAGGCCGATGTTGCCGGTAAGGTTAATGCTGGGATAAAAATTGGCCTTGGCCACGCCAATACTGGCGGTGGCAGCATGCAGCGCCGCGCTGGCGTGCTGAATGTCGGGCCGACGCTCGGCCAGCTCGGAAGGTAGGCCGGTCGGAATCTGTGCCGGCGGTGTGGGTATGGCTCGCCGCACCTGTAATAGGTTAGCCAGCTCATAAGGCTGCTTGGCCAAAAGCAGGCTTAAATCGTTGATCAACGCCGTTTGTTGCGCCTGAAGCGCGGGCAGCTGCGCTTCGGTGCTGGCCACGTGCGTCTGGGCCTGAGCCACGGCCAGACGAGTGGCGGCGCCAGCCTGAAGACGAATCTGGGTGAGGCGCAAGGCTTCGCGGGCGCTGACTAGGTTTTGCTCGGTGATGGCCAGCGTGGCCTGAGTGCCCCGCAAGCGTAGATACTGTTCGGCGGTGGTGGTGATGATGGCCAGCTGGACGGCGTGACGATCGTGTTCGGCCATGTCGATCTGGGCGTCAGCCACTTCAACCTGACGTCGAATTTTACCCCATAAATCCAGCTCCCATGAGGCGCTGAGGCCGGATTGCCAAAGATCGTAAGCGGCTTTGCCCTGATTGCCTGAAGGGTCGCTCAGCCCTTCTTGAGTGTTGCACTTGCGGTCATAGCCAGCATTGAGGCCCAGATTGGGTAGGCGGGCGCTGCCGACGACTTGGCCCGAAATCATGCTTTGGGCCAAGCGGCTGGCGGCGATCTTGAGATCCAGATTGTGGTCGATGGCTTCTTGAATCAGCTGGTTCATTAAGGGGTCGTTAAATAAACGCCACCAATCGTGTTCAAACGAGGCGGGCACGCCGCGGCTAGTGACGTCTTGTGGCTGTGCTCGCCACTCTTGGGCGCTGAGGTCAAACGACGGCTTGCTGAAGTCCGGCCCCACGGTACAGGCGGAGGTGGCGCAGCACAGCAGCGTGTATAGGGTGGTGCGTAGAGGCGTCATTATTTGGCCTCCTGGCGACTGCTGGTGTCGATCTTGGCTTCGACCGACATGCCAGCACGTAAAGCCAATAGCAAGGGTTGGTCAGGATTAAGGCGGATCTTGACCGGAATGCGCTGGGTGATTTTAGTGAAGTTGCCGGTGGCGTTTTCAGGCGCAATGGCGGCAAAGGTCACGCCGGTGGCGGGCGAGATGCTGTCGACTTCGCCGTAAAGGTCTTGATCGAAGGTGTCTACTTTGAGAATCACTTTTTGGTGGGGCTGTACTTTGGCTAGCTGGGTTTCCTGAAAATTGGCCACCACATAAAGGCCGTTAGTGGGCACAATGGCCATCAGCTGGGTGCCGGCGCTGACGTAGTTGCCAATGCGGGCGGTACGGTGGCCGATCACGCCATCAATGGGGCTGATGATTTGGGTGTAAGACAGATCCAGCTGGGCGCGCGCCACTTGGGCTTCGGCCTGTAGCTTGGCGCCTTGAGCGGCAGTGACTTTCGCGTTTAAAACTTCAACCTGATTTTTAGCGGCGGCCAGTACAGCTTGGGCCTTCAATAGATTGGCCTGACTGATTTGGATCTGCGCTTGAGCCTGTTGGGCATCTTGTCTCGAACCTGCGCCTTCGTCAGCCAAGTGCTGATGTCGCTTGAGCTCTTGCTGGGCAAAAGCCTGTTCGGCCTGAGCTACCTGTACGGCGGCATGGGCCTGTTGGATGATGGATTTTTGCTCGGTAAGCTGAGCCAGGCTTTGTGCTGCCTGCGCTTCAGCTACGGTCAAGTTGGCCGTAGCAGCTTGGAGGGCGACCTGAAAGTCGTGGTCGTCGATTTGGGCAATTAAATCACCGGCTTTAACGCTTTGGTTGTCTTCGACCAACACTTTGTTGATGAAGCCTGCGACTTTGGGCGCAATATGGGTGAAGTCGGCTTTCACGTAGGCATTGTTGGTGCTTTGTCTGGCGCTGTTGGTGAATACTAAGGCGTACAGGCCATAGGCTAGGATGGCCGCCACCAAAATGGCTAGAATAATGAATCGACTGCGGTTTTGTACTGTTTCTGACATGATAACCTCTTCTTGTCCTATGGCTGTGGGACAGCTCTAGGGGGATAAATGCGTGTGGGCATGATCACAATTAATAAAATAAACGCCAGCGCCACTAAGGCCACCAGCCAATATAGGTCGGCTGAGCTTAAAACGCTGGCTTGAACGTGAATCTTTTGGGCCAAAAGGGCGCTGTGTTCGGTGGTTTGGGCTTGTCCAACCTGATCGACCAAGCTAGTGGAATGGTGATGCAGGCGGGTGCGTGCCAATACCCCGAGGACGGCCGTAGCCAAAACGGTGGAGAAGCCTTTAACGGTGTTAAACCAGGCAGAGGCAAAAGGGCCATCAATGGGTTGCAGTTTGCCGGTCGAAAGCATGAGTAGGGGGATCACCGCCATCGGCTGGGCAAAAATTTGCACCGCCTGGAGCCAATAAAAGTCGCGGTTAATCCATTCCGACGTCAGCTGGCTACCCAAGTAGCAGCTGTAGGCCAGCATGATGAAGCCTAAGGCCAATACCCAGCGGCAATCGACGCGGGGGATGTTGCAAAGCGCAGCCACTAAGGGCAGGGCGATCAGCTGTGGCAAAGACACCACCAGCATCATTGGCGCAGTTTGTAAGGCACGGTAGCCTTGAATGTGGCCCAGATAGCTGGCAGGGATGCTGCTGGCGGCCAATAGCACGAACAACACGCCTCCTAAGCTGATTAAGGCAAAGGTGAGGTTGCGGTTTTTCAAGAGCTGAATTTTAAAAAACGGCAGGGGATGAAACCATTCGTTGATTAAAAACAGCACCATCAATAGGGCGCTGCCCAACAATAAGAAGGTGATTAAAGGGCTGTGAAACCAGTCTAAGCGCTCCCCTTGCAATAGCCCCGTGCACAGCATGCTGATGGCCGGTAGCCCTAAGAGCATGCCCAGCCAGTTAAATTGCTGGAAACGCTCTAAACGAAGCGGGTCTTGTGGTAGGCCGTAGGCCACGAACACCAGGGCTAAAAAACTGAAGGGGATGGCCTGCCAGAACGACCAGGCCCAGCCAAACGACTCTAGCCAAAAGGCAGCCAACGGCGTGGCGATGGTTGGGCCAAAGGTGGCGGTTAAGGCGTAGCAGCCTAAGCCGTATAGCTTGATGTTCGGCGGCAAAAAACGCAGGGCGCAGGTCATCAATAAGGGCGGTAAGCTACCACCGGTTAGGCCTTGCAGCATGCGCAGTGCCAATAGGGTTTCGTAGTTGGGTGCGAAGGGGCTTAATAGGCCAAACAGCATGAATAGGCCGATGGCCCACGACGCGAACAGGCGAATGGAGAAGGTGTTGGCAAACCAGGGTGTGAAGGCCATGGCCGAGACCGACATAGCCGTGTACAGCGTGGTGAGCCAAGTGGCCTCATCCGGCGTGATGAACAATGCCCCCTGAATGTCGGGCATGGCAATCTTGGTGACGCTCTCGTTGATGCTGGCCATCAACACCGCCAATAAAACCCCTACTAAGCCACAGATGAGGCGTCCGCTAAACGGGTTGGCTGGCGCAGTGGGTTTTAGTGGCGGCGCAGTGGAGACAGATAAAGTACTCATACGACCTCTTTGGTTGATTTAAATCAAACCGAAGTGTAGGCGGTCGTCCTGAGGAGAAAAACTGACTTATAGACAACTTATCAATGCAGCAAACGCATTTGCCGTTAGCATGATGGCGGTTGTTGTTCAAATTGGATGCACAGCGTTTTGATCATTTGCCTGAACCACTGGTGGGCGGGCACATTGTCAAAACGAGGATGCCATGCTTGGGTTACCTGTACCGGCTTGAGCGGCAGCGGGATGGGAAAGCTGCGTAGCGGCAGCGTGGCGCGTAAGAGCGGCAGTAGCTCTTCTGGGCAGGTCATCAGAAAATCGCTGTGGCGTAAAGAAAAGGCTGCGGATAAAAAATTAGGCTTGATTAAGGGGATGCGTCGCGTCAGGCCCAGTTCTTCGAGGGCCATGTCGATGGGCCCATGAGCGCGGCCACGGCGTGAAATGCTGATGTGATCGTAGGCGGCGTAGCGCTCAGGGGTGATGGCTTGATCGAAAATCGGGTGGTCACTACGGGCTAAGCCTATTTGGTGGGAGTCGAACAGGCGCTGGACTTTAATTTCTGGGTCGAAGGCCTGTCGTGCGCCAATAAATAACTCGATGCGACCCTCTCTTAAGGCTGCATCGTCGACGTCGCTTTCGGCCACGAAACGCAGCTGAACCAGAGGCGCCACTGCCTGAATTTGGGCCAAAATGTCGGTTTCAAAAGCACCTAAAAAGCTTTCGTTGGCCCTGAGGGTAAAGGTTTTATTGAGCTGTTTGAGTTCTAGCGGTCGATTGGCGTCGAATAAATTAATCGACTCATGCACCAGAGTGTGTAGCTGGGCCTGAATCGATAGGGCGCGAGGCGTGGGCACCAGGGTGCGGCCAGCACGTACCAAGATCGGGTCATTAAAGGCGGTGCGAATGCGGGTGAGGGTGCGGCTCATGGCTGGCGCGCTTAAGTGCATGCGCTGGGCGGCTTTGCTGACGCTGCCTTCTTCTAGCAAAATGTCTAGGGCGATCATTAGGTTGAGGTCTGGGTGTTTCATATGGCTACCGTTGTCAGGTGTATTTAATGCATTATATTAATGCGTTTCAAGGCATGTCTTGGGCCCAGTTTATCGGGCATCATGAGTCATTATACCTTTGAAAGGACACGCTCATGTTGACGTCTATTTTGATAGCCATTGACGGTACCCCAGATACCCATGCCTTATTGGTTTTAGCCCGTAAACTGGCTCGGCCAGAGACGCAGACGCACATTCTATACGTTAGCGATGCGGCCTATACGCTGACGCTAGAGGCGGTTGATAACAGTGCCGCCACCACGGAGCAAGGCGCTGCGGTGCGCTTGTTGAACGAGGTGTTGGCGGCAGCGAATGCGCTGGGCTTGAATGCGAAAGGCCATGTGGTGGGCGGTGATCCAGCGGCGTTGATTGTGGCCCAAGCGCAAAACATTGGGGCGTCTTTAATTGTGATGGGGCACAGGCAGCTGTCGCCGCTGAGCCGTTTGTTTGATCCATCGGTGTGCATCCAGGTGATTAAAACCGCAACGTGTCCGGTGTTAATCGATGGGTTTAATGCTCACGTTTAAGTGATTAAAAAAAGCGCCTGAAGCAGAGCTTCAGGCGCTTTTTTAGGTATAGAAAGCCTAGGCCGGCAGCAAGGTGGCGCTGAGCGGTAGGTGGTCGGATAGCCGTTGCCACGGCAGACCCTTATGGACCTGAGCGTCAACGATTTGTAAGTTGCGAATATAAATCCGATCCAAGCTCAGCATGGGCGCACGCGCGGGAAAGCTTTTGGGGTAGGCGCCGTGCTTAGTCATAAAGGCTTCTTCTAAGTCCAATAACGGCATCAGCTGTTCACTCGCCTGATGGCGCCAGTCGTTAAAGTCACCGGCCAAAATAAGCGGCAATTGAGGGTCGACCTTGTGTTTAATGTAGTCGCTCAATACGGCATACTGTACCGCCCGGTCTTTTTGGCGCAGGTTAAAGTGGGCGCATAAGGCCACGATGGGGCGATCCCAGCCCTGCGGCAGAACCTCGCAGTGTAAAACGCCACGCTGTTCGTGCTTGTGTAGGGTAATGTTGAGGTTGGTTTTTTCTTTGATTTTATAGCGGCTCAGCAGCGCATTACCGTGGTGCTTATGGGTGTGGTAGTGGGCATTGAGGCCATAAGATGCATTCAGGCCCATTTCGCGGGCGAAATAATCGTATTGCGACAGCTCGGGAAAATAGTTGAATTTTTGCGCCCGTTTGAGGTTGGCGCCTTGCACCTCCTGTAAAAACAAAAGGTCGGGCGACAGCGTCTCTAAAGCGCTGGCGATTTGCTGTACCTGCATTTGTCGATTCAAGGCCGACATGCCTTTGTGAATATTATAGGTTGCAATCGTAATCGGTTGTTGAGTCATGTTGTCCCTTATGTTTTAACATGAGTATGGCCTCGCGGTTAGAAGGGGAAAAAACCCGTTCGGCGGCGTCTTCTATGGCCAACCATTGATACTGTAAATGTTCTGCTGGCGCCAGCGTGATGGGTACGCTTTTGGGGACGCACAGTGAAAAAACGTGCTCCGTGTTTTCGGTCACGCCCGGTGCATAGCGATGGCGCCAGTGTGGATAAATTTCATACACGTTCTGGTGCTGCCAATCTTGGGGCAGATACACGCTGGTGTCGATGCCCGTTTCTTCCATAACCTCACGCTTGGCCGTATCCATTAAGGCCTCTTGGCCTTCCTTGCTGCCGGTAACCGATTGCCAAAAGCCAGGTTTGTCTTTGCGCTCGATGAGTAAGACTTCTGCCTGGGCCGTGTGGATGACGACCAGTACAGAAATGGGCTGTTTGTTCGGTTTACTCATAAAGCACTCAAAGTAGGATGGGTCAAAACAGCAAGCATGGGCGCAAACGGCACGCTTGTCAAAAAAGACCCGCCTGGCTGCGGTATGAGTGCACAATGCGCTTTAATTGGTGCCAAACGGCTAAAATTCAAGTATTATGCTTGTGGATTCAGTTGTTTGTCGGTTGTTGCTGCTTATGAGCCGGTTCTCGACCGTATCTATACTAGGACAGGCTAGGGCAAAAAAAATTCCCCTAACCCCTTAATAGTATTAAAAGTAAATAAACCAAGGTTCTGCCTTGCTAGAATCATTAAATGTGCGTATAATTCGCACCTTTCTAAACCCTTGCCTTTTGCAAAAGCGCATGGCAAAAGGATTTATTAGCCACAAGGAGACAACATGCGTCATTATGAGATCGTATTTATCGTTCACCCGGACCAAAGCGAACAAGTGTTAGCAATGGTAGAACGTTACAAAGCTATGGTGACTGACGCCAATGGCGTTATTCATCGTTTAGAAGATTGGGGCCGTCGTCAATTGGCTTACCCAATCGACAAAATTCATAAAGCACACTATGTGTTGATGAACATTGAGTGTGATTCTGCCGTTGTGGAAGAAATCGAAACTGCATTTAAATTTAACGATGCCGTTTTGCGCTACTTGACCGTGAAAATGAAACACGCGATCACTGAAGCTTCTCCTATGATGAAGGAAGAAAAAGCGAAAAACTTGCTAGACAACGCGCCTGTTGCTGAAGAAGCAAAGGTTGAAGCGTAAGCTTGATCAATCAACTTACGCTTTGCGCGCAAATCTCACAGCTTGAATCGCTACGTTATACCCCAGCAGGTTTGCCGGTATTGGAGATGTTGTTAAAACATCAATCGTATCAGCAAGAAGCCGGGCAGGATCGAGCGGTAAACTGTGAAGTCCAAGCAAAGTTATTTGGAGATGCAGCGAAAGATTGGCAATACGCCCAAGACAGCGTGGTCAACGTCACTGGCTTTTTAACTCATAAAAGCTTACGTAACCCCAGGCTGGTGCTGCACATACAAACAATCGAATTACACAAAGGTTAACGACAATGGCTCGTCATTCATTTAAACGTAAAAAATTCTGCCGTTTTTCAGCAGAAGGCATTAAAGTAGTAGACTACAAATCAGTAGATTTACTAAAAGATTTCATCGCTGAAAACGGTAAAATCATTCCTGCACGCATCACCGGTACTAAAGCTGGCTACCAACGTCAGTTGTCTACCGCGGTTAAACGTGCTCGTTTCTTGGCTTTGTTGCCATACACCGACCAACACAAGTAACCTAGGAGCTAAAAAATGCAAATTATTCTGCTTGAAAGAGTTGCTAACTTAGGTGACTTAGGCGATGTGGTTAACGTGAAAAATGGTTTTGCACGTAACTTCTTGATCCCTCAAGGTAAAGCACGTCGTGCTACCGAAGCTAACTTGGCTGAGTTCGAAGCTCGTCGCGCTGAGTTAGAAGCCAAACAGGCTGCTATTTTGGCTGATGCACAAGTGCGTCAAGCAAAACTAGAAGGCGCTGAAATCACCGTGGCTCAAAAAGCCGGTGTGGATGGCCGCTTGTTCGGTTCTGTAACCAATGCTGACATTGCTGATGCGATCATCGCTTTTGGTGTTGAAGCTAAACGTTCAGACGTACGCTTGCCTAACGGTCCTTTGAAAGCCGTTGGCGAATACGAACTTGAAATTGCTTTACACCACGACGCTGTAGCCAACGTTAAAGTAAACGTTGTGCCTGCTGCTGAGTAAGTCACACCCACAGATTCATCTGTTGACGAAACCCGTTTACCGCGTGTAAACGGGTTTTGTTTTTTTGGGCGTTTAAAATGGCGTTTAAATCTTGCCTAGAGGGAGAATAGGCGAAAAGGGATTTTGTGATGCCGCATTTCTTTGTTAAACTGTCAGGCATTCATCCGGGGGATTCTATGAAATTAAATTCATTATGGACAGTGGCCATGGCCGCTCTCTTAAGCACATCGGCTTGGGCCGATGCCACGCTGTTAGACAAGCCTGAAGTACAGAGCTTTATCGATAAAAAAGTAAACAGTAAAGAATACACCCGTGCAGAATTAGAAAGCTTTTTTACCCAAGCGGTACATAAGCCCAGCATCATCGCCGCCATGGATCGACCAGGCACTTCTCGGCCTTGGTATGAGTTCAAGAAAAACAACTTAGGCCCGAAAAAAATTCAAGAAGGGGTACGGTTTTGGCAGCGCAATTCAGCCTTATTGACCGATATTGCCAAAAAATATCAGGTGGCTCCAGAAACCATCGTTGCCATTTTGGGCATCGAAACCAATTACGGCACCGTGATGGGCTCGTTTCGTCTGGCCGATTCCTTAACCACCTTAGCCTTTAACTACCCGCGTCGTGGTGAATTCTTCCAGCAAGAATTAGATCAGTTTTTAACCCTGGCTAAAGAAGAGGGCGATGATCCCTTTTCCTTTAAAGGCAGCTACGCCGGGGCCATGGGAATGCCGCAGTTTATGCCGTCAAGCTATCGCCAGTGGGCGGTCGATTACGATGGCGACAAGCATCGCGACATTTGGCAAAACCCAGGCGACACCATCGCTTCTGTGGCCAATTATTTGAAAAAACACGGTTGGGCGGAAAACCAAGTGATGGTGGTGCCCGTACATTTGAGCGAGAATCCTGACATTGCTGCCGTGGCCGCTATGGCGGAAGAGAAAACGGCGCTGAACCACACTGTGGCTGAGATGAAAAAGATTGGCATTGTGCCCGATTATCCCGTTAAGGATTCGGTGAAGGCCATGCTGTTTAACCTAGAAGTGGCGCCAGGCGTGTTTGAATATTATATTGGCCTGAACAACTTCTATACGGTCTGGCATTACAACCATAGCCGCCTGTATGTGAAGGCAGTGCAAGAGTTGGCAGACTTAATCAAAGCCGGTTATTTGGCGCAAAGTTCAGTAGGATAAATATGGCGGCATATCAAGTATTGGCCCGCAAGTGGCGGCCCAAGCGGTTTGACGATTTGGTGGGGCAAGAGCATGTGGTCAAGGCCTTACAAAACGCCTTGGCGAAAGGGCGGCTGCATCACGCTTATTTGTTGACCGGTACACGAGGCGTGGGTAAAACCACCATTGCGCGCATTTTGGCCAAAAGCCTGAACTGTACCCAAAGCGTTGACGGAGAGCCGTGCGGCAGCTGCGCCAGCTGTACGCAGATTGATGCGGGCCGCTACGTCGACCTTTTAGAAATTGACGCGGCATCCAATACGGGCATCGACAATATTCGGGAAGTCTTAGAAAACGCTCAATACGCGCCGACTGCTGGCCAATATAAAGTGTACATCATCGATGAGGTGCACATGCTGTCCAAGAGTGCCTTTAACGCCATGTTGAAGACCTTGGAAGAGCCGCCTAGTCACGTTAAATTCATTCTGGCCACCACCGATCCGCAAAAAGTGCCGATTACGGTTTTGAGCCGCTGTTTACAGTTTGTGCTGCGCAACCTAACGCCGCAGCAGGTGACCGAACGTTTGGCTCATGTGCTGACGGTTGAGGGCGTGCCGGCCGAAGAGGCTGCCTTGAATCTATTGGGCCGTGCTGCTATGGGCTCGATGCGCGATGCGCTGAGCCTATTGGATCAAGCCATTGCCTTAGGCTCCGGCCAAGTCAGCGAAGCCGACGTTCGGCATATGCTGGGCGCGGTTGATCGCCAGTATCTCTTTGCCTTATTGCAGCATGTGGTGAATCAAGATGGCCCGGCTTTGATGCAGCAGGCACAAGACATGAGTGCGCGCGCAGTGGGCTTTGATAGTGCGTTAGCCGAGCTGGCGGCGCTGTGCCAACAGCTGGCGCTGATTCAGGCCGTGCCTAGCCTATTGCGTCATGACGACCCTGAGGCTGAAACCTTATTGGCCTTGGCTGAGGCCTTAAGTGCTGAGCAGCTACAGCTATATTATCAATGCGCGATTCATGGCAAAAGAGATTTACCTTTGGCGCCAGATGAGGCCGCCGGTTTTAACATGACTTTACTGCGGATGTTGGCGTTTCAGCCCCTCAGCGCTAAGGCTACGCCGCTTAATCTTAAGATTAAAGGCACGGCCTTGCAGCAGTCAGCTGCTGCGCCTGCTGCCGTGGCTCAAGCCACACCCGCCGTGACGGCATCGGCACCACCGCCCCCAAAAGCGCCTGTCGCACAGCCTGAGGTGGAGGCGGCGCCAGAACCTGTGTTCACGCCAGAGCCAGAGGCCGAGCCAGAGCCTACTCCTCAGCCAGAAGCCCCTAAGGCTGTTTTGCCTTGGGAAGAGGATGAGGCAGAGGCAGCCCCTCTTGAAGCTGAACCGATCGAGCCTGCTGCGCCCGTGCTTGAGGCCGAGCCCGTGCCGATGGTCAGTGCCCCGTTAGATGTTTCAGAAGTGATGCTTGAAACTGAGTCATCTGCCCCGATGTTGAATACCCTATTGCCAGAGCTTAAACCCACGCATTGGCGCGAAATACTGGGCCAGCTGTCGCATCAGCTAGGCGCCTCGCAAATGATTGCCAATAATGCCGTTTTACTGCGCGTGGTGGCGGGTAAGGTGGTGTTGGGTTTGACCGATCAGGCGCGTAAGCTATTGAGCGATGACATGCTGCAACGCTTAGCGCAAGTGTTGACCGAAGCGTACGGTGAGCCGTATGAAGTGGACACCGAGCATTTAACCGATGGTCAGGAAACGCCGACCATGCAAAAACAGCGGGAACAGGATGAGCGGATGGCGCAAGCTGAAGCCGACCTGGCCCAAGACGATAAGGCTCAGGCCTTGCACCAATTATTTGACGCCACCTGGATAGATGGCTCGATTAAACCTATTTAAAGAAGGAGTACTCCCTATGTTCGGTAAAGCAGGTATTTCAGGCTTGATGAAACAAGCGCAAAAAATGCAGGATAAAATGAAAGAAGCTCAAGCACAGTTAGGCAGCGTTGAGGTTGAAGGCGAAGCCGGTGCGGGCTTGGTGAAAGTGGTGATGACCTGTCACCATGGCGTGAATCGCGTCATCATCGATCCAAGCTTGATGTCTGCCGATGCAGACGACAAAGAAATGTTGGAAGACCTGATTGCTGCTGCCGTCAACGATGCCGTGCGTAAGGTTGAAACCACCACTCAAGAACGCATGGGTCAGTTTACCCAAGGCATGAACCTGCCAGCAGGCATGGGTGATTTCTTTAAATAAGCATGCAGCCGTCGGGCATGGCCTACACCACCTGTTGAGTCATTAGCGGGTGGTGTTTGTTTGTGGTTAAGGAGAAGGCATGAAGAATCCATTGGCTTTAGAGCGGTTGACGCAGGCATTGCGGGTATTGCCCTCTATCGGGCCTAAATCGGCCCAGCGCATGGCCTATCATTTATTGCAGCAAGACCGTAAAGGGGCCGAACAGCTGGTGGCGGCATTGCAGCATGCCTTAAGCCACATTCAGCATTGTCGGTTGTGTAATACGTTTAGCGAAACCGATATTTGTAGCCTGTGTGCCGATGAAAGCCGCCATCACAAAAGTTTGATGGTGGTGCACATGCCGGCCGATGTCGCCAGCCTAGAAGAGGCAAAATGTCATGATGGCCTGTATTTTGTGTTGATGGGGCAGGTCAGCCCAACCCAGCAGTTGGATTTAAACAGTATTGATTTGCCTAAGCTGACAGAGCGGCTGAAAAACAGCGACATTAATGAGATCATCATCGCCACCAACTTTACCGCCGAAGGCGACGCCACGGCCTATGTGTTGAGCGAGCTGTTTAAATCTTTGCCCTATAAGGTGAGCCGTTTGGCGCGCGGGATGCCCTTGGGCGGTGAACTAGACTACATTGATGCGGGCACTTTGGCCCAAGCCGTGTATGAGCGGCGTATTTTGAAGGACGGTGCGGCATCGACGACGGCTGAGTCGGCAGCTTCTGATCCTGATTAGTTCATACTAAGCCATTAAAAAATGCACCCAGACAGTGGGTGCATTTTTTAATGGCTTAGCGGAACAGCTCGCCCGAGGCTTCAGGCTGATAGCTCAGTGCGACTAAGGTAAGGTGAGTGGTTTTGCCTTCTTGGGTCCATTCGATGGACTGGCCAATAGACAGGCCCAGCATGGCGGCGCCCACGCCGGCTAAAATGCTGATTTTGCCGTTGCCGAAGTCGGCGTCTTTGGGGTAGACCAAGGTCAGTAAGCGCTCTTGGCCGCCGTCGGTTTGAACGGTGGCGGTACTGTTCATGGTGAGTACGTTCGCAGGCATCTCGTCTGGCTCTAACACATCGGCGCGGTCGAGCTCTTGCTGTAGCAATTCGGCGGCGGGGAATTGGTCAAAGTCGGTTTGGTCTAACAGCGTGGTTAAACGATCGTGATCCAGGCTAGAAACAGTGATTTGCGGCAGGTCTGACATAGCATACGCTCCAAAAAAACGAAACAACCGCAACTCAATCATCATTAAGCCACGGCATCAGCGCTTAAGTTAGCTGAAGCGTGTTCAATTAGCAAGTAAATAATGATGCGGTGCTGATCCAGCCATTTTCAGCCTAGTTGGAGGTGGCCAATTTTTGGCGTAAAATAACCACACACACAAGTATAATTGAGGATGCATCATGACGGAAGCAGAGTTTGCCGCGATTGCTTTACCGGTTTGTTTAACGGGTTTAGTGATCTTTTTAGGCTTTATTATTTGGGACTTGGGTAAAAAATCAAAGGCGGGCCGTTTAGGCATGTTCATGCTGTTTTTGGTTTTAGGCTTAGGCGTCTTAGGCTTTATCTTGAAGAACGTCATCGTGGAATTTTTTCTTTTGACAAAATAACGAGATGAGGGTCTGAAGGGAAATGGCCATCGCCAGCGGCCGTAGGAACGGCTAATATAGCCATACTGAAAAACTATGGGGCTGGATTTTGGCTTGAACTTTTTGCCATTACCCCGTATCGTATTAACTTAATATTGCTTTCCCCATTATGGATATTTAAAGGACAAAACCATGAGCGACTTAATCATTCACACCAGCGACAGCGCATTTGAAAACGACGTACTTAAAGCTGAAGGCCCTGTGTTGGTAGACTTCTGGGCACCTTGGTGTGGTCCTTGTAAAATGATTGCCCCAATCTTAGACGACGTGGCAAAAGACTACGAAGGTAAGTTGAAAATTGTGAAAATCAACATTGATGAGAACGAACAAACGCCTGCTCAGTTTGGCGTGCGCGGTATTCCTACTTTGATGATTTTCAAAGACGGCCAAAATGCCGCCACTAAAGTGGGCGCATTGGCTAAAGGCCAGCTGATTGCCTTTATTGACGGCGCGCTTTAAATCGCCCATTATGTCATCAGACTTTCAAGGCGCAAGTTTCAATCCCTGAAGCTTGCGCTTTATGTATTGTCTTGACAGTTAAAAATTCATGGCATAAACTAAGTTATGTTTCGGTTCAACCAAACCAAGATGCTCAATCTTATCTAGAACCTAAATTCAGTTCACACTCAGCGTCAGAAATCATCCCGACATTTTTTATCGCGTTTGCGTGCTTCGGCAGGCAGACTCATTATATTGTATCTACATCATACCTCTATGCACGTATCAGAACTCCAACACAAACATGTTTCTAAACTATTAGAAATGGCGGCCGAGTATGGCATCGAAAACGCCAATCGCTTACGCAAACAAGACTTGGTCTTTGCCATTGTGAAACACCTAGCCAAACAAGGCGAAAGTTTTACCGGTAACGGCACTTTAGAAATCTTGCCTGACGGCTTCGGTTTTTTGCGTAGTCCTGACACTTCTTACTTGGCTGGCCCTGACGACATTTACGTGAGCCCTAGCCAAATTAGACGCTTTAATCTGCATACGGGCGACACCATCGAAGGGGGCGTACGTACTCCTAAAGACGGCGAAC
Source organism: Neisseriaceae bacterium (assembly GCA_017987415.1). Classification (GTDB taxonomy): domain Bacteria; phylum Pseudomonadota; class Gammaproteobacteria; order Burkholderiales; family Neisseriaceae; genus JAGNPU01. The sequence continues at coordinate 11,614 of JAGNTR010000002.1, read as the reverse complement.
GTTACTTTGCCTTGGTGAAGTTAGATAAAATCAACGGTGACAACCCTGACGTCTGCAAGCACAAAATTCTGTTCGAAAACCTCACGCCTTTATTCCCCACCAAACAGTTTTGCCTAGAGCGCGACATTCGCGCTGAAGAAAACATCACCAGTCGCGCCATTGATTTGATCGCCCCGATTGGCCGTGGTCAGCGTGCCCTTGTGGTGGCGCCGCCTAAAACGGGTAAAACCGTGATGTTGCAAAACATTGCCCACGCCATTACGGCCAACTACCCTGAAGTTGAACTCATCGTGTTGTTGATCGATGAGCGCCCAGAGGAAGTGACTGAGATGACCCGTTCGGTACGCGGTGAAGTGGTGTCGTCAACCTTTGACGAACCGGCACAGCGTCACGTACAGGTGGCAGAAATGGTGTTGGAAAAAGCCAAGCGCCTAGTGGAGCATGGTCGTGATGTGGTGATTTTACTGGATTCGATTACCCGTTTGGCGCGTGCTTACAATACCGTGGTGCCGGCTTCAGGTAAGATCTTGACCGGTGGTGTGGATGCGAATGCGCTGCACCGTCCTAAGCGCTTCTTTGGCGCGGCTCGTAACGTGGAAGAGGGTGGTTCTTTAACCATCATCGCGACGGCTTTGGTAGAAACCGGCAGCCGTATGGACGATGTGATTTACGAAGAGTTTAAAGGCACGGGCAATATGGAGCTGCATTTGGATCGCCGCATGGCAGAAAAACGCATGTTCCCAGCCATCAACATTAACCGCTCTAGCACGCGTCGTGAAGAGCTGTTGGTGCCGAACGATCAGCTGCAAAAAATGTGGCTGTTGCGTAAATTCCTACACCCAATGGACGACATTGAGGCAATGGAATTCCTGCACGATAAATTAAAATCGTCTAAAAATAATGCAGACTTCTTTGATTCAATGAGACGTTAAGTTGGATTGATGCATTAAAAGCAGCCTTAGGGCTGCTTTTTTTTGTTTTGAATCAGGATTTAAGCCAATGGCCTGTGGTTTTTTCTGTACAGGTGAAAATTGGGTATGTTATATTATAACACTTTTATCACCTCTTGAAGGAATCCCCTCATGATGCAGATGCGCTCTACCCTCGTGGCCGTTTTGGCTTTAATGGCGGCCAGCCAAACTTGGGCACACGCCCATTTTAACCCCAGCCATGTGGCACCAGGCTACGTTGGGCCGATGTCGATTCAGATTGGCCACGGCTGTAGTGGTCAAGCCACTGAACGGGTGACGCTGTATGTGCCTCAAGGAGTGAGCGTGACGTCTATGCCTAAACAGGGTTGGCAGGTGAACGAGCTCAAAACTGCTGGGCGCGTCAGCGAAGTGAGCTGGTCGGGCAATCAACTGCCCAGCAATGAAAAGGCTGAGTTTACGTTTGGCTTAGTGGCGCCCATGCAGTCGGGAGCCGTGGCGATGGCGGTGCGCCAGCTGTGCGTGAATGGCGAAGAGCTGTACTGGCACGATGAGGCCGCAAAGTCGGCCTTTCCTGTGCCTAGCTTTAACGTCAGCGCAGACGCTATGGCCGATGTGGTAGATGAGCATGACCATCATGATCATCATCATGGCCACGACCATGATCATGCTGGCCATGACCATGACCATGACCACGCTCATGCGCACTGAGCGTGATCTGATCGGTCTATTGGATTGAGGTCTGATCAGCATGAATAGGCCTAACACACGCTAAAGCCCACCTAATGGTGGGCTTTAGCGTGTGTTTACGCAGGCTTAGCCCGCTGGCCTAGGCCGCCTTCTGAATTTGAGACGGCCTGTGTCTCTCGCTGTCGATCACGGCTAGGCTAGGGCTTGCTCAAATACGGCCAGCCATAGGCGTTTTACCGCTTCGTAATGGCCCAATAACACCTCATCTACCTCGGCTAGAGGCTGATCGCGTAAATGGCTGTCGTGCTGGACGCTGCGGTAGTAGCGATAGGCCAGCCGTGCTGCGGTGGCCATTTGTGGATCGATGAGGCCAGCGTCGGCAGCCATCGCCAAGAGGGCGATGTTGCCATAGTTGCGGGTTAGGTGGGGGTGTTGATGGGCGTGTTCCAAAATCAAATACTGCACCAAAAACTCAACGTCTACTACGCCGCCGCGGGCGTACTTCACGTTGGCCAAGAGCGGTGGGTGGGTGGCAAACATTTTTTCGCGCATGTCGATGATCTCGCGGCGCAGCGCCTGAATGTCGCGTGGCCGGGTCAAGATGTCATGGCGCAGTTGCTCCACTGTCTGGCCTACCTGCGGGTCGCCGCAGACAAATCGCGCGCGCGTTAAGGCCTGATGTTCCCAAGTCCAGGCGTCTTGCTCTTGATAACGAATAAACGCATCGGCCGTCACGCAAGGCAGGCCAGCGTCGCCGTTAGGGCGTAGGCGCAAGTCTACTTGATACAGCGTGCCGGCGCCGGTGGTGCTGGATAGCCAGTTGGTGATGCGCTGTACCGCCCGTGAATAAATTTCTAAGGCGTCGGGGTGGTCGTCTTGATACACGAAGACCAAGTCTAAATCTGAGGTGTAGCTCAGCTCTTTGCCACCGAGTTTGCCGTAGCCAATCAGGGCAAAGCAAGGCTCGGGGCGGTGTTTTTTCACTAAGGTTTGCCACACATGGTGTACCGTGGCCTCTAAAATAATATCGGCCAGCAGCGTCAGTTCGTCAGAAAGGCTTTCGATGGACCAGACGTTGGCCAAATCCTGTACCGCCAATCGGAACACCTGGGCGTGTTTGAAATGGCGTAAGGTGTCCATTTTGGCCTCGACGTCGCTGCCGCAGGCATCAAGTGCGTGTAAGAGGGTTTCTTTAAGCTTGCCCCAATCGTATTTCTCTTTTATGATATTAGCATTCAGTAGCTCGTCTAGGAGAATGGGGTGTTGCATCATGTATTGGGCCATCCACATACTGTGTGACATGACTCTGGCTAACGGCGCCAAGGTTTCTGGATGCTCGTGCAAAAATGCAATATAGGATGAGCGTCGGCCAATGCTTTCCAAAAAGTCGAATAGGCGAATGGCGCAGATGGTCGGCTGCTGCGTCTGGCTGGCAGCGCTTAAGAGTAAGGGTACTAGGGCATCAAAGCGTGGCTGGGCTCTGGCGCTGAGGTGCTGGTATTTGTGGCCTTGGCGTAAGGCTTTGAGCCGATTTAAAATGACTTCGGGATCAAAGCCATGGGCTTCTAACAGTATGGTTTGGGCTTCTTCTTCCGCTTTGGGCTGCCACAATAAGGCCAGCGGATGCTGGCTCTTTTGGCCTTGTTCTGGCGTATCCAAAAGGTCGTTAAAAATATGGCTGACAAACTGGCGGTGCTGGTTTAGAACGGCCAACATGGCGTCGTAGTGAGCAAAGCCCATGCTGTGTGCAATATTGGCCTGAGCGGCAGGGTCTTCTGGTAGGTTTTGCACCTGCTGATCGTCTACGTATTGGAGACGATGCTCGAGGTGGCGTAAAAAGCGATAGGCAGCCAGCAACCCTTGTTTGGTGGGCTCATCAATCATTTGGTGTTCAGCCAGCGCCATGAGGGCGGCTTGAGTACCGCGAATCTGCAAGGAGCGAACCTTGCCGCCGCGAATCATTTGGAAGATTTGCACAATGAATTCTACTTCGCGAATGCCGCCAGCGCCGAGCTTGATGTTGTCGAGCTTGTCTTTACGGGCCACTTCGGTGCGAATTTGTTGATGCAATGAACGCATGGCGGCGTAAGTGTCAAAGTCGAGGTATTTACGGTACACGAACGGGCGCACCAAGCTTTTGATGCTGTTGTGTCCAGGGGTAACGACGCGTGCCTTAATCCAGGCGTAACGCTCCCATTCGCGGCCTTGGGTAATCAAGTATTTTTCTAGGGCGGTTTCGCTCAGTACCAGTGCGCCGGAGTCGCCATTTGGGCGTAGGCGCATGTCAACGCGAAACACTTGGCCTTCTTCGGTGATGTCGTGTAAGAGGGTGATTAATTTTTGGCCAACTTTGGTGAAGAATTCTTGGTTGCTTTTGACTTTAGGGCCGGTGGTGTCGCCGGCCTCTGGATAGGTGAAAATCAAATCGATGTCGGAAGAAACATTTAGCTCGTAGCCGCCCATTTTACCCATGGCAATGACGCTGAGCTGTTGCGGCGTTTGGGTGTATTGACCAATGGGTTCGCCATAAGTACGGGCCTGCTGCTGATGGGCAAACTGTAGTCCTGTATTGAGGGCGAACTCAGCCAGAGCAGTAATGGTTTGGGTCACCTCATCCAGCGGCGCCCAGTGCGCTAAGTCACGGATCAGTAGGTGGGCCAACACGTGTTGTCGTAGCCGCCGCAGCTGTTTTTTTAGCTCGCCCTCATCTTCGCGTTCACACAGTTCGGCCCATGGGGCATAGGCGTCAAAAAATGCTGGCCGTAGCGGACCGCCTAGGTGTTGTTGGAGCGCATTCATGTCCAAACGCCCGCTGTCGATTAAGCGGCTTAGATAATGGGAAAAATCAGCGGCCTGAGTGACGGCCTGAGCAGGGGTTACGGACATAAGGTTGCCTATTTTTGAAAACAAAATAAAATGAAAGACAGGATGCAAAAGACCATCAGCAGCACAAAGGTGATGGCGTGATGAATCACAGCAACATCATTAAACAAAAAAGGAAATAGAGCAATGGATAAAATCAAAGTAGCGGCGGTGCAAATGGTCTCTGGGCACGACTATCCCAGCAATTGGGCGCGGATGCAGTCCTTGGTGGAAGAGGCTGCGGCTAAGGGCGCTCAGCTGGTGGTGTTGCCTGAATATTGGCCTATTTTTGGCCACACCGATCAGGACAAGCTGGCCTTGGCTGAACCTTTTGGCTCCGGCCCGATTCAGTCGGCCTTAAGCCAGCTGGCCCAGCGGCTGGAGATTGTGCTGATGGCGGGGAGCATTCCGCTGCAAAGCAAAAGCTCGGCCCACGTACTCAATACCTTACTAACCTACGATGCCAGCGGCGCTTTGGTGGGGCGTTATGACAAAGTCCATCTGTTCGGTTTCAGCGGTTTGGGTGAGCGTTACGATGAGGCAGACACCATCTTGCCTGGCACCAAAACCCCTGAGCTGAGCGTGTTGGATGGTCAGTTAAGCATCGCCCAAGGCATTTGCTATGACTTACGCTTCCCTGAATTTTTCCGCGTGCAGGCGCCGTTTGATCTATTGGTCTTGCCTGCGGCCTTTACCTATACCACCGGCAAAGCACACTGGGAAATTTTACTGCGCGCCCGCGCCATTGAGAATCAATGCTATGTATTGGCCAGTGCGCAAGGCGGTACTCATTCAAATGGCCGCCGTACTTTTGGTCATTCTATGTTGATCGATCCTTGGGGCGACATCGTCGATGTGTTGGCTGAAGGTGAGGGCTTGGTAATGGGCACGGTGAGCATGAAGCAGTTACAGTCGATTCGAACCCGTTTGCCGGCCTTGGCGCATCAAACCATTTCGTTGGCCTCATTGAAATAGCGTAAAGGAGTGGCTTTTATCAGTGTGGGGCTTTATGATTAGGGCTTACGTTTTTATTATTTAAAAGGCTTTTCATGTCGTCTTCTTTTGATTTGGCATCGACGCAATTACTGGCTCAAAATCAACTTTCATCAGCCCATTTGGCTTCGGCCCTAGGCTTGATTGGTGCGCATCAGGTCGACTATGCCGACCTTTATTTTCAACACACGATTAATGAGAGCTGGCAGTTAGAAGAAGGCATCGTGAAGGCAGGTAGCTTCAATATCGATCAAGGCGTGGGCGTGCGCGCGGTGAGCGGCGACAAAACCGCTTTCGCCTATGCCGATGCGATTAACGAAGACAGCCTACAGCAGGCAGCCTTAGCGGTACGTGCCATTGCCCAAGCAGGGCAGACGCAAACGGTGGCGGTGGCCACGCGACAAGACAGTCGTCAGCTGTATGCACCGAATAATCCAATTTTATCTTTGGCGGCCGCCCAAAAAGTAGCCTTGTTGACTCGTGTTGATCAAATGGCTCGTGCGGCGGATCCTCGCGTCACTCAGGTGATGGCCAGCCTCTCGTGTGAATACGACACGGTGTTGTTGGCGCGTTTGGATGGCAAACAAAACGCCGACATTCGACCTTTGGTACGGGTGTCCGTGATGGTGATTGTGTCGCAAAATGGCCGCAAAGAGCAGGCCAGCAGCGGTGGCGGTGGTCGTTTTGATTTAGCCTATTTCAGCGATGAAAAACTGGCCGAATACGTCCACAATGCCGTGACTCAGGCAGTGACCAACCTAGACGCCAAGCCTGCGCCTGCGGGAGAGATGACTGTGGTGTTGGGCAGCGGCTGGCCAGGCGTATTGCTGCATGAGGCCGTAGGCCATGGCTTAGAGGGTGACTTTAACCGTAAGGGCACCAGCGCCTTCAGCGACAAAATGGGCCAGCAGGTGGCCGCCAAGGGCGTCACCATTTTGGATGACGGCACCTTGTCTGAGCGCCGTGGTTCTTTGAATATGGACGATGAGGGCAATATGACTCAGGCCACCACACTGATCGAAGACGGTGTGCTGGTTGGCTATATGCAAGATGAAATGAACGCACGTTTGATGGGCCAGTCGATTACGGGCAATGGTCGTCGTGAAAGCTATGCATCTATTCCCATGCCCCGCATGACCAATACCTATATGCAGTCTGGCGAGTATGAGCCAGATGAAATCATCGCGTCGGTACAAAACGGCATTTATGCGGTGAACTTTGGTGGCGGGCAGGTCGACATCACCAGCGGTAAGTTTGTGTTCAGCGCCTCAGAAGCTTGGCGTATTGAAAATGGTCGCCTGACTCATCCGGTTAAGGGCGCCACCATTGTGGGCAATGGCCCTGAAGTCATGAACCATGTCAGCATGATCGGCAACGACATGGCGTTGGACAGCGGCGTGGGCGTGTGCGGTAAAGAAGGCCAAAGCGTGCCGGTTGGCGTGGGCCAGCCCACCATGCGTATTGATGCCGGCCTCACCGTGGGTGGCAGTGATCTGAGCTAAATAGGTTGATGAACGATTAACGCTAACGAGCCCGCTAGGGGCTCGTTTTTTTATGGCCACGACGTAGCTGTGGCGCATTGACAACGCAAACCGATCAAAATGACATTGAGGTTAATTAAATATTGTTTTGGCATTTTAATGGTGGGATAGTGGGCAGAGTATCTGGCGAGCGCCAGGTGGGGAGGTGGTTGATTCGGCGTTAGGAGGGCGGCATGCACGCAACATTCAGACAGCCTCAGGCTGTGGCATCGGTGCCGATTGCGGCGTATTTTGATGAAGCGGTGTTTGCCGCAGAACAGCAGCGCCTGTTTGGTCAGTCTCCCCAGTATGCAGGCCACGAACGGATGGTGCCTGAGTGCCATGACTACCACGTTTTAGCCCACGATCCTGGTTTGGTTTTAGTGCACACGGCAGCAGGGCTCAGGCTGCTCTCGAACGTGTGTCGCCATCGTCAAGCATTGATTTTAGAGGGTCGTGGTCATGCCCGCACCTTCACTTGCCCATTACACCGCTGGACTTATCGCCACGATGGGCGCCTGCTGCTGGCGCCACACTTTCCCACTAACCCCTTATTACATTTGGCTGAGCATACGCTCTACGATTGGGCGGGTCTACAGTGGCGCCTACCGCCGGGTGTGGCGCCGCTGTCGTTACCGAGCGCGTTGGCGTCGCGTTTTGCCTTGGATGACTATACGTTTACCCGTGAGGTTCACAGCAGTGCAGGCTACAACTGGAAAGCGTTTATTGAGGTTTATTTGGAAGACTATCATGTAGTGCCGTTTCACCCTGGTTTGGGCCACTTTGTCTCCTGTGAGGCCATTGACTGGTCTTTTGGGCATGACTGGAGCTTACAAGTGGTTGGATTTGCGCCGAAGGTGCCCGAAGCGCGCCATAGCCAAGCCTACTACGATTGGTTTGTCGGCATGCAGACTTATTACCAAGGCCAGCTGCCCGAGGCCGCGGCGATGTGGCTGTTGATTTATCCAAATGTGATGGTGGAATGGTATCCGATGATGGTGGTGGTTTCGACGGTTTATCCACAGGGCGTGGAGGCGTCCACCAACATCATGGCGTTTTATCACCTTGCTGATTTAGCGGCGCATCCTGAGGGCGAGCATTGGCGCGAGCAGAGCATGAAGGCCTATTTAGAAACGGCGGCTGAAGACGATGTGATTGGCTTACGGATGCAGGCTGGTCGAAAAGCCCTGTATCGGCGCCAAGAAGAGGATAGTGGCCCTTATCAGCAACCGTTGGAGGCGGGTATGGCTTATTTTCATGCTTATCTACACGGCCATATGGGCCCACTCTATGCCGGCCTCAGGGCATGATTTTGGGGCATGAAAAAACGGCGCCTAGGCGCCGTTTTCTGCAATAAAGAGGCCTTAGCCTATGGCCACCAGCAAGGCACCGATGGCGATCATGCCCACGCCCACGCCGGCCACGAGGCTGAGGGTTTCACCAAACAGCACAAAGGCCAAAATGACTGAAAACACCACGCTGAGTTTGTCGATGGGAGCTACCTGAGACACCTGACCATTTTTAAGCGCCATGAAGTAAAACAGCCATGACAGGGCGCCAGCAATGCCGCTCATGACAATGAAGCTCAGCGCTTTTTTATCGGCCAGCACTTCCGACACCATATTGAACTTCCCTTGGGCGATGACGACGCCGACTAAGAACAACGCCATGATGACTGAGCGCACGGCGGTGGCGGTGTTGGCGTCTAAATTTTGGAGGCCAATTTTGCCAAAAATAGCCACCAATGAGGCGGTAAAGGCAGACAGTAGGGCGTAGACTAACCAGGAGCTCATACGATTGATTCTCATTAGGTAAAAGAACATGATAACCCTTATTAATCATTTTGACTAACGGTGGCGTCATGTGGCCGTATTATGGGTTACAAAAAATAGGCCTAAAGGCCTGTTGTGTCTGAGTTTAGGCGCCTAAGGCCTGGGCGAAGGCCTGTTTGAAATCGACGATCAAGTCGTCTGCATCTTCAACCCCAATGCTGACGCGCACTAAACCCTCGGTGACGCCGGACGCTAAGCGATCGGCTTCACTCATGATGGCGTGGGTGGTGCTGGCTGGGTGGCAGATCAAGCTTTCTAGGTCGCCTAGGCTGACGGCCTGGGTGAAGAGCTTAAGCTGATCCAACAGCTTGGCTACGGCCACAAAGCCACCCTCTAGCTCGAAGCTGATCATGGCGCCATAGTGGCCGACGGTGTCGCTGACCACGGCATGGCCTGGGTGATCGCTTAGGCCAGGAAAATAGACTGTCTTAATGCCGGCTTGCTGGCTTAAATAGTCGGCGACCTTGGCGGCGCCTGCGATGTGGGCGTCCATTCGTAGCGGCAGTGTTTTCAGGCCGCGCAGCAGTAAATAAGCATCGCTAGGGCTGATGGTGGAGCCAATGTGTTTGGCCGCCACCGTGCGGATTTTTTGCATTAAGGTCTCACCACCGGCGATGACCCCAGCGATCACGTCACCGTGGCCGCATAGATACTTGGTTGCACTGTGCACCACCACGTCTACGCCTAAAGCCAATGGGCGGAAAAGGTAGGGGGTGTAAAAGGTGTTGTCGCAAACGGTGAGGGCGCCGACTTTCTTGGCCGCGGCCACGACTTTGCGCGTGTCCACCACTTTGAGGGTGGGATTCGTCAACGGTTCGAACAGAATGACTTTGGTATTGGGCTTGATGTTGGCCAATAAGTCATCGTCGCTGGCGTAGCTGGTGAGGGTGACGCCGGCGCGGGTCAGGGTTTGCTGTAAAAAGGCATCGGTGCCGCCGTATAGGGGCGCCACAAAAGCGACCTCATCACCGTGGTTGGTGAGGGCGTATAGCGTGCTGCTGGTGGCGGCCATGCCGCTGGAAACGGCCATGGCGCTGTCGGCGCCCTCTAGGGCGGCTAGCTTCACTTCAAGGTCGGTCACGGTGGGATTGCCCATGCGGCTGTAAAAATAGCCAGGCTCTTGACCAGAGAAGCGGGCTTTGCCGGCTTCAGTGCTGGGATAGCTAAAAGTGCTGCTTAAATACAAGGGCGTGTTTAACGGCGTGTTGGTCGTGTCGGCCACGCGCCCCGCGTGGATGACCATGGTTCTGAATTTCATTGGGAAACTTTCTGTCGGGTTTGGTGTTGTTTTATTTTTACTTAAATCTCTTTGAATCTATCACATCGACAAGACGTGTGCATAATGTTTTTGCGCGACGTCGGGATGAGAGCGTAGGCGGCCTTTTAAGGTGTTTTGGCCGACTTGGTAGAACAGCGGATTATTGGGGTCGCTGCTGGGGCCCGTGGCGGCTGCGGCTAAATGCTGTGGCAGCTTCAATAGCGGCACGGTAGCGTCAAGACGGGCGCTCATAAAATAGGCTGAGGAAAAGCGATTGCGGCCCGGTTCGGGGCTGACCACGCGGTGCATGGTGGCCTTTAAGTAACCATTCGAGGCTAATTCTAATAGTTCACCAATGTTGACGACGAAGGTGTTGGGAATGGGTTTGGCCAACACCCACTCATCGCCCATCAAGACTTCTAGGCCGGCTTGATCGTATTGCTGCACAAAGGTCAGATAGCCTGCGTCTTTGTGGGCGCCTACGCCTTGTTCGCTATTGGCCATACCCGGATAGTGAATGATTTTAGAATGCACAAAAGGCTGCGGCGCCACCGTGCCTTGAAATACGTCTTCAGGCTGTTCTAAAGCCAGCGCAAAAGCTTGTAGCAATTCTAAAGACAGCTCGGTTTGGCGGCGTTGCCAAGTCAGTAAGATATCGGCCATGTCGGGCAACTGGCTAGGCCACTGGTTTGGCCCCTGTAGCTGTAGCCACGGGGTTTGGGGCGACAGCGTGTTGAGGGCAACGTCTTCGGACATGATGTCAAATTGTTCGCGACTGTCAGGTTTACCGCGGGTCAGCTCGCCTTGCAGATTCGTGTAACCGCGAAAGTGAGGCGAGTGCACCATACGCACGGCCAAGCGCTCAGCTAAAGGCAGGTTGAAAAAGGCTTGGGTCATGTCGTAGACTTGCTGCACCAGTTGTGGTGCTATGCCGTGGCCGCTGAGGTAAAAAAAGCCTACTTCGTGGGCGGCGGTGCGTAAGTCGGTTAAAAAGCGTTCGCGTTCGCTGCCGCCGGCGCGATATTGGCTGAAATCTAATAGGGGGAGGGTGGCTAAGCTCATGATGGGTCCTTATTGACTAAAAAATTCACAGATGTGCTGAATGGTTTAGCGCGGGCAACAGACGTGATGGGTGTGGGTCACCATGGATTGGTTTCCTTATGTTTTATGGGATCATTGATGGGGATGACTCTAAGGGATAAGCGCTTGGTTTGTAAAAGATTGATTAGGCTTATCTACAGGCCTTTTAGTTATATACGCCAAAGTTTTGGTTATTATGGACGTAAAGACGTCTATAATTAAGGCGTGTTGAGGCTTGTATCTAAGGATGATTTGTTGCCCAAAAGTTAGGTATCCCTTCCAATGTTGGAACGACGCTAATGCTTCGGTTATATCGCTATTGATTAAAGGTTGCCTTTCGCCTGTAGGCGACATACTTTCTTTTGGGTGGCCAAAAGAAAGTACGCAAAGAAAAGGCCACCCCTGCTTATTCGCCCCCTTCTCTGAAGGGGGTTCCCTCGGCGGAACCTA
>JAGNTR010000077.1 GCA_017987415.1 Neisseriaceae bacterium | reverse complement strand
GTCTTTTTGCATCATCCTCATTCCTTACTTCAACTCAATCCCTTGCGGGCGCCCAATACGGCTAGGGTTAATCATTCATTTAATCTTGTAGCCAAATGGTGCTGACCATGCGGCCGGTTTGGCCGTCTCGGCGATAGGAAAAGAACAAATCGCGTTGCAACACGGTGCAATAATCACCGCCATAAATTTGGGTCACGCCGATGTCTTTTAATTTCACCTTAGCCAGATCATACATATTGGCCAAATACTTATCGTTACCGATGTCTTGAAATGCCGTGATGGCGTGTGGGTGTGGCACACAAAAGGCATCCCATACGTCTTGGCCCACTTCAAAAGCATCCGGACCAATCGCCGGCCCTAAGTAGGCCATAACGTCTAAAGGGTCACAGCCCATTTTAGCCACGGTCTGGGCCAAAACGTCGCCCGCCAGCCCGCGCCAGCCTGCATGCGCCGCGCCGACGACTTTGCCCTGCCGATCGCAGAACAGCACCGGTAAGCAGTCTGCCGTCATCACCGCACAGGCCACTGACCCATCATGGGCCACGCTGGCGTCCGCATCGGGCACCACATCCTGATGCGCGGCAGCGGCCACCACGGTGGCCGAGTGGATCTGATTCAAATACACCATAGGCACCGGCACTTGAGCCTGTACACGACGGCGATTTTCGGCCACGGCCTGAGGATCATCCCCCACGTGGGCACCCACGTTTAGGCTGGCGTATTCACCCTTGCTCACGCCCCCGTTACGGGTACTGATCAAGGTTTTGACATTTTTTGGTGCCGGCCAATTGGCGGTAAACAAGGCTTGGTCAGGCTTAGCCAAACCAAACGCATGCTCCATACTGTTTAAAGACAGGTTAATCTCGGACATACCTTACCTCTACGTCGTAGTCGTCTTCATCCCAATCGTCATCATCTTCACCCATCGCCACGTCAGCCCATTCAGGCTCGCTGCTCAAGGGAGAATCCTTACCGCTTTCCAGACGCAGCACCGACAGCACATGGTGCATGTCTGGCGCCATTGGGGCCTCAAAAGAAACCAATTCTTTGGTTTTAGGGTGAATAAAGCTCAATTTATACGCATGTAAGGCCTGTCTGGCTAGTCCTTTGACCGCCTCTTTGGCCGCATCGGTACACTGATGCCGCGGGCTACCGTATACCGGATCACCGCTCAATGGATGGCGCGCTTCGCGCATGTGCACGCGAATTTGGTGGGTGCGTCCGGTTTCTAAAGTACACTCAACGTAGGTATGGTTTAAGTAACGCTCCAACACTTTAATGTGGGTAATGGCTTCTTTGCCGCCGTACTTCACCACCGCCATTTTCAAGCGATTATGCGGATCGCGACCAATTTTGGTCTCAATTTTGCCATCAAACGGCACCAGGCCATCAGCGATGGCTCGATAAATACGCTTCACAGTGCGCGCCTGTAATTGCTGCACCAAATCGTTCTGAGCAGGCAGGCTTTTCGCCACCACCATCAGGCCGCTGGTATCCTTATCTAAGCGGTGTACAATACCTGCGCGGGGAATTTGGCTCAGATCGGGATAATGGAACAATAAACCATTTAATAAAGTGCCGGTCCAATTGCCTGAGGCAGGATGAACGACTAAGCCGGCTGGTTTATTGATCACCAAAACGGTATCATCCTCAAATACGACAGGAATCTCGATGTCTTCTGGCGTGAACGCTAAATTTTCCTCACTGGGCAAAACAGTCACTTCTAGTGACTCTTGGCCGATGAGTTTAAGCTTGGGGGCGGCGGCTTTTCCATCCACCAAAACCGCGCCCTCTTTGATCCAGGTAGTCAAACGAGAACGAGAGTATTCGGGCATTAACTTGGCCAGAGCCGCGTCTAAACGCATGCCGCCAAGTTCATTGGGCACAACAAATTTGCAAATTTGTTCATTTAAGTCTGCCGAAAACTCAAAATCATCGTTATAATCATCAGCATTATTTAAGGATGTGGATTTCATGAAAAAAACACTTTTTGTAATTAGTTTGGCTGCATTAATGGCAGGTTGTGCCAGTGGTTCTGCAGATAAAGATGCTCAGATCACTCGCGACTGGACCGTAGAAAAGCTTTATTCTGAAGCCAATGACGAAATGAACAGTGGTAATTATACCCGAGCGATTAAATTATACGATATTTTAGGTTCGCGCTTTCCGTTTGGTCGTTATGCCCAACAGGCAGAACTAGACACGGCCTACACGCACTATCGCGACGGTGAACCCGAATTGGCCTTGGCCACGCTGGATCGATTTGAACGAAATCATCCGGCTCACCCTAACTTAGACTACGTATTGTACTTGAAAGGCTTGGTGTTGTTTAATGAAGATCAATCTTTCTTAAATAAATTAGCGGCGCAAGACTGGTCAGAACGCGATCCCAAAGCCAACCGTGATGCGTTTAGAGTCTTCCAAGAGCTGACGACCCGCTACCCCAATAGCCGCTACACGCCTGACGCCGTTGAACGCATGACCAAGCTACTGGACGCTCTTGGCGGCCATGAAATTGGCGTGGCCCGCTACTACATGAAGCGCGGCGCCTATGTGGCAGCCTCTAACCGCGCCCAAGTGGTGATTCAAGAATTCAACAACACGCCTTACGTTGAAGAAGGCTTGGCCATTTTGGTGGCGGCCTACGGCCAAATGAACCAAACGCAACTGCGTGACGATGCTTACCGAGTGTTGCAATTAAACTACCCACAAAGCGAATACTTAAAAACGCCGTGGAAAGTCATCGAAGCTCCTTGGTGGCGTTACTGGAAATAATTGCCCCCGTTGGCCACAAAAAAGCTGCCCGAATCAAGGCAGCTTTTTTTATGGCTCCTTCACAAGAAGGAGCCCTATTCGCTTAAGCGCTTGGTGCAGATACTGCTTTAGGCGCCCCAAAATTTGGCATCAATAGAGCCGAGCGCTCAATGTTTTTGCGACCACGGCGCTGGCGCCCTGGAATTTTGCTGCACAAAACGCCGGCATCTGGCTCAGCTTTGGCATTGGCCGCTGAACGGCTATTTTGCTGGCTGCCTGAGCGGCCATTACTGGCAGAACCCCTCGCCTCACGAGGCTCACGAGCTTCGCGGCGCTCTTTATTTCCGTCTCGTTCACGCTCTGTACGCTCACGACCCGTTTGCTCACTTTGCTGACGAGCACCGCGCCCAGCGCTGGGTTTACGGCCTTCGTAAACAGGTTTGTCTGACGTGGGTACATCGGCCGCCATCCAGCTGGGCTCAAAACCCTGAATTTTTTCCACCAGCAACGGTTTTTTGATCAACTTTTTAATCAACTCAAACATGCGCTGCTCTGACTCTTCCATCAACGAAATCGCGACGCCCTCAGCGCCTGCACGGCCCGTACGGCCAATGCGGTGTACGTAGTCTTCGGGGGCGGTAGGCAATTCATAGTTGATCACAAACGGCAGCTCTGTCACGTCCAAGCCGCGCGCGGCCACGTCGGTGGCCACCAACACGCGCAGGCTACCCTCTTTAAAGGCGGCTAAGGTTTCTAATCGACTGTTCTGGCTTTTATCGCCGTGAATGGCCTCAGCCAAAATACGACGACGTTTTAATTCACGGGTCACTTGATCAACGCTCTGCTTGGTTTTACAGAACACAATAACCTGCTCCATCTTCAAATCCACAATCAAGCGCTCTAATAGATTGCGCTTATTGTGGCCGTCGACGGCGATGATGTGTTGCTCTACGCGCTCTGAGGTGGCGTTTTGCTGCGCCACTTCGATGGTTTCAGGCGACTGCATAAAATCAGCCGCCAGTTTTTTGATTTCTGGCGCAAAGGTCGCCGAGAACAGCAAGATTTGGCGATTTTTAGGCAATAGCTTGATGACTTTACGAATGTCATCAATAAAGCCCATGTCCAACATTCGGTCGGCTTCGTCCAACACCAAAATATCAACCTTATTCAGCTGAATGGTTTTTTGCTGTACGTGATCCAAGAGGCGACCAAGGGTTGCGACCACGATCTCACAACCTTCACGCAAAGCCTTGGTTTGATCGTTCATGTTCACGCCGCCAAAAATCACCGTGTGGCGTAATGCTAAGTGTTCGGTGTAGGCCTTGGTGTTCACCGAAATCTGGTCGGCTAACTCACGCGTCGGGGTCAATACCAGCATGCGCACTGGGTGCATGGCTGGCGATGTACTGCTGTTGGCATAACCTTTTAAGCGTTCTAAGCTCGGCAGCATAAAGGCGGCGGTTTTACCGGTACCGGTCTGGGCTGCGGCCAGAAGATCCTTGCCTGAAAGTGCTTTGGGGATGGCTGCTGCTTGGATGGGCGTTGGCGACACATAACCTTGCGCCTCTAATGCGCGCACAATCTCGGATGACAAACCTAATGATGCAAATGAACTCAACAGAAAACTCCTCAAGGCAATTGGGACAAACCAACTGAATGCCTATGCTTTAAGGGCGAACGTCCATTAAAGGCAATGCTGACACCGATCAACTGGTTATAAATTAAAGCCAGCGCACCTGCACTAGCCCATCACTAAAGGCTTAAACATACCACAGATAGCGCTTTTACTAAAGTAAAACCCATCGGCCATGCCGTCCTTCAGCCATGAAAACCCACACGCACGAATAGGCCCATCAACGCCTTCTGACTACTGCGCCAAACCACACAAACGGCCGAAATTAAGCTATGATGAATTCTTTTTTGATCCTGCTAGAGTCAATCATGAAACACATCCATATTGTGGGCATTTGCGGCACCTTTATGGGCGGCATTGCCGCCATCGCTAAAGAAGCCGGTTTTCGCGTTACCGGCTGCGACGCTCAGGTTTATCCACCCATGAGCACCCAGCTAGAAGCCTTAGGCATTGAAGTCATTGAAGGCTTTGCCCCAGAGCAAATAGAACTAAACCCCGACGTTTACGTGATTGGCAACGTGGTCAAGCGTGGCAACCCCTTAATGGAAGCCATTCTGAATCAAAACCTGCCTTATATCTCTGGCCCACAATGGCTCTCAGAACAGGTGTTACAGCATCACTGGGTTTTGGCCGTTGCCGGCACCCACGGCAAAACCACCACCGCCAGCATGCTGGCGTGGGTTTTAGAGTATGCCGGCTTGGCCCCAGGCTTCTTGATTGGCGGCGTGCCTGAAAACTTCGGCGTGTCCGCTCGCCTGCCCCAAGCACCGACGCTCGACCCGAAGAGCACCAGCCCCTTCTTTGTGATTGAGGCAGACGAATACGACACGGCATTTTTTGACAAACGCTCCAAATTTGTTCATTACCGTCCCCGTACCGCGATTTTAAATAACCTCGAATACGACCATGCAGATATTTTTCCTAATCTGGCGGCGATTCAAACCCAGTTCCACCATTTAGTGCGCACCATCCCCAGCGACGGGCTCATCGTCAGCAACGGCCAAGCGCCTGCGCTAGATGAAACCTTGGCCATGGGGGCATGGACGCCAGTGACGCTTTTTGCCACTGAGTCAGGCTGGCACACCGACAACATCGATCATGTGAGCGGTCATTTCGATGTTTACCATCAAGACGCCAAACAAGGCCGCATCACCTGGGCGCTCATGGGCGAACACAATCGCCAAAACGCCATTGCCTGTATCGCGGCAGCACGCCACATTGGCGTCACGCCTGAAGTCTCTTGCGAAGCCCTCAGCCAATTCCAAAACGTGAAGCGCCGTATGGAAACCAAAGGCGTCGTCAATAACGTCACCGTCTACGACGACTTCGCCCACCACCCAACCGCCATTACTTTAACCATGGACGGCCTACGCGCCAAAGTCGGCGCCGCACGCATCATCGCCGTACTCGAGCCACGCTCTAACACCATGAAGCTAGGCGCCATGAAAGCCGCTCTGCCTGGCTCGCTGGCCGGCGCCGACCAAGTCTACTGCTACGCCGGTGGCGTCAATTGGGCGGTAGATGAAGCCCTTGCACCTTTAGGCGACAAATGCCACGTCGCCCAAGATTTAGCGCAAATGGTCGCAGACATTGCCGCCTACGCCCAAGCTGGCGACCACATCCTGGTAATGAGCAACGGCAGCTTTGGCGGTATTCACCAAAAACTACTGGACGCACTGGCTTAACCGTTCGAGGGGAGTAGCCCAGAAACCACTGCGGCCATGGGTCATCTATCTGCCCCGCGTAAAGTCAGCGTGAGTTAGGCCTAGCCCTAAGCACCATACAGTGCGTCATGCAGCGACACTCAACACAGCCAAACCGCCTCAAGCGTTTTGGCTGTTTTTGGGCCAATAGCCCGCCTCTTGTAGCGATAGAATCCCAGCAGGCGACACGACAAAATGGTCTAACAGCACCACATCCACCAACAGCAAGGCCTCTGCCAGTTTTCGGGTGAGGTTGATGTCGGCCGTAGACGGCTTCAGGCCGCCAGAAGGATGGTTATGCGCCACAATCAAGCCAGTGGCGTGATGATTCAGCGCTCGCTTCACCACTTCTCGAATGTAAACCACGTTCTGATTGACGGTACCCTCGCTCAACACCTCTATCGCCAAAATTTGATTTTGCTGATTCAAAAACAGCGCCACAAACTGCTCAACCTTTAAATTAGCCAAATGCAAACGTAAATATTGGCGCACCTGTTCGGGCTCATGCCACACATCAATGCTTTGAATGTCCTCACTCAATATCCGTTTCGCCACCTCTTTCACCGCCGCAAACTGAGCATATTGCGCCACGCCCAAGCCTTTTTCAGCGGTAAATTCGGGCAAACCCAGCGCAAACAAACGGCTCAAGGTTTGATGTTTTTGAATCAACTGCCGCGCCACCGCCACCGCACTACTGCCGGGCACGCCCACGCGCAGTAAAATCGCCACCAATTCTGCATCGCTCAAATTTGTGACGCCCTTTTCCAGCAATTTTTCGCGCGGACGTTCGGCTTTAGGCCAAGACTTAATGCTCATCACACTCTCCTAATCAGGATCCATCTTGCTATAGAACCACATCGCCGCCTCTATACCCCACAAAACGGCTACCGACCTACAAAACAATGGTTATGATAAAAGCATAACACTGACCACACAAGCATTTAAGACCACAAATACCACAAAACAGCTTATTTACTTCAATTTTCTTAATGCACTTTACCTTGTCCTAAATCAGGGTTTTTACACCTTGAAAACGTTCGTTTTTCTGACCCAAAAAACAAAATAAATCATTCATCTACTTATGATTATTCAAGAAAAATAAAACAGATCTCGCAATTTAGTGTTAGAATGGCCGACTTAACTTATTTCCCCCCATTTATTCAAAGTCAAAGCAATAAATAACATGAGCAAAAATATCCGTAACGTCGCCATCATCGCCCACGTCGATCATGGCAAAACGACTCTAGTCGACCAATTACTTCGTCAAGCCGGCACCTTCCGCGACAACCAGCAAGTGGTTGAACGCGTGATGGACAGTGGTGACATTGAAAAAGAACGTGGCATTACCATTCTGGCCAAAAACACTTCGGTTGATTACGAAGGCATTCACATCAACATCGTTGACACCCCAGGTCACGCCGACTTCGGTGGTGAAGTAGAACGTGTGATGGGCATGGTTGATGGCGTGGTTCTGCTAGTTGATGCCCAAGAAGGCCCAATGCCACAAACCCGCTTTGTGACCAAAAAAGCCTTGGCTCTTGGCCTACGCCCAATCGTGGTGATCAACAAAGTTGACCGCCCAGGCGCGCGCCCGGGCTGGGTGATTGACCAAACGTTCGAACTATTCGACCAGCTTGGCGCCTCTGACGAACAGCTAGACTTCCCGATCATTTACGCATCTGGCCTTAACGGCTTTGCGAAACTAGAAGAAGAAGATGAATCTAGCGACATGCGTCCTCTATTCGAAACCATTATTGCGCACACCCCAGAACCATCTGGTGATGCCAGCGCGCCTTTACAGCTACAAATCTCTGCCCTTGACTACTCAACCTACACAGGTCGCTTAGGCATTGGCCGCGTATTGAATGGCCGTATCAAATCAGGCCAAGCTGTTGCCATCATGGAACACGACAAACAGGTTGCCACTGGCCGCATCAACCAAGTTTTAGGCATTAAAGGCCTAGAGCGTGTTGAGGTTGAAGAAGCCCAAGCCGGTGACATCATCATCGTGTCAGGCATCGACGAAATCGGCATCGGGGTGACCATCTGCGACAAAGAAAACCCTGTTGGCGTACCAATGTTAACCGTTGACGAACCGACTCTGACCATGGACTTTATGGTGAACACCTCACCATTGGCCGGTACTGAAGGCAAGTTTGTGACTAGCCGTCAAATTCGTGACCGTCTAAACAAAGAATTATTGACCAACGTGGCCTTAAAAGTAGAAGACACTGAAGATGCTGATATCTTCCGCGTATCTGGTCGTGGCGAACTACACTTGACCATTTTACTAGAAAGCATGCGTCGTGAAGGCTTTGAGCTAGCCGTAGCCAAACCACGCGTGGTGTTCCGTGAAATCGACGGTCAAAAATGTGAGCCATACGAAAACCTAACCGTAGACGTAGAAGACAGCAACCAAGGCGCCATCATGGAAGAGCTAGGTCGTCGTCGTGGTGAATTGGTTAATATGGAAAGCGACGGCAAAGGCCGTACGCGTCTTGAATACCACATCCCTGCTCGTGGTTTGATTGGCTTCCAAGGTGAGTTCATGACCTTGACCCGCGGTGTTGGCCTAATGGCCCACGTGTTTGATGACTATGCACCGGTTAAAGCCGACATGCCTGGCCGTCACAATGGCGTATTGATTTCTCAAGAAGCCGGTGAAGCCGTAGCCTACGCCATCTGGAACTTAGAAGACCGTGGCCGTATGTTTATCAGCCCAGGCGACAAACTATACGAAGGCATGATCATCGGTATTCACAGCCGTGACAACGACTTGATCGTGAACCCTCTAAAAGGCAAAAAACTGACCAACGTTCGCGCCAGCGGTACCGATGAAGCCGTTCGCTTGACTACCCCTGTTAAGCTAACCCTAGAAAGTGCCGTAGAGTTTATCGCCGACGACGAGCTAGTGGAATTAACCCCACAAAGCATTCGCCTACGCAAACGCTACCTACAAGAACACGAACGTCGCAAACACTTCAAGAAATTGGATTAATCACGACGCTTGATCAAAAGCAGCCTACGGGCTGCTTTTTTTTGGCTGGGTGCCTTATAATCAAAGCAGCCCTGCCTCACAAAGAGACGCAACGCAAACCCATCACTAAGGATTGCCGCATGAATAAATTACTTATGGCCGCGACGCTGGCCCTATTGAGCCTACCCCTACAGGCCGCCAACGTGTCGATTAGCTGTTATGAAAATCTCGATCTAGACAGCTTAAAAACCGATTTATATCTAGTCAATCTAGACGTCGTGCCCGCCCAAGAAGCACAGTACGATCTTTGCTTCAACATCGAGCGCGGTAAGCTCACCGTGACCGAACCACGACGCAGCAACATCAGCATGGGCTACGGTTATGGCCGTCACGGACGCCACGGTGGCTTTGGCGGCATAGGCTACGACCCCTTCTGGGACAGCTACGAAACCCGTACCTATGAACAAAACTACGTCAGCCTCAGCATTAAAGACAAAAACGGCCGACCCGTTTGGCAAGGACGTGAAGTAGTGGACAGCCAAGACAAGATCGGACAAGCCGCCCGCACCCTTCTAGGACAAATTCCGCAGCGTATCAGCAATGGCGAATAAGACCGAGAAGAAATGACCCACAAAAAATCGCCGGCCATACCAGCCGGCGATTTTCATAAATTCAACAGAGGCTAAGGCTGCGATACAGGCACTAAAACAGCCTCGATGCCATCACCACCGCCCACCAGCTCAAAAACCTGCACCACACAGCGGTGCCCATCAGCATAGGTCGTAACCTCATAATCCTTACCTGCCTGAGGCGTAAACGTGATGTCCTGGCTACGACAGCTAGACTCTCGTGTCACCTGCCGCATCCCCGTCACCTGATTATTGTGGACATTACTCAAACCAATAAAGGCATTATTGATCTTAACCGGGCGCCCGGCAGGAATCACAAACTCACGATAAAAAGCCTTAGATAAAATCCCATCTCTTTGCTGTAAGTTGCGGGTATGCTCCGTGGCCGCCATACCAAGGCTTTGATTCTTCACCACACGCAAAAAAGAGCTAAATGCCTCCCCCATTGTGCCACCCACGCTGATTTTGATGGGTTTCGCCGCCTCATCTGCTGCCTGAACATACATCGTCGTTGGTTTTTGATTCTGCCCAAACAGACGAATACGCGCCGATTCACTCGGCTCATAGTGCTGGCTCAATTCAGGTGCAACCGTACTGCTACAGCCGGCCAGCAGCATAGCCAACATCGCCACTTTAACGCCTAACCACTTCATTTACGCCCTCCTTTCACTCATCACGCCATCCGCCCTATCTTCAGGCGCCAACCGCCGTACACAATTCAATCAATATGCCCTCTGGCGAGCGCACATAGGCCACCGTCTGGCCCCAAGGCTTGATCGTTGGCACCAGCACCGCTACCGCGCCGGCCCCCAGCGCCCGCTCATAGGCCACGGTCACATCATCGGTCACAAAAGCCACCTCCATGCCCAGCGGCTTAGCCGACTCATGCGCAAACACGCAGCCATCAGCCACAACGGCATGAGCCGCATCAAGATCGGCAAAAGCCAAAGCCGTGGCGCCCGTTTCCAACTCTGCATAAGTGTGCGATTCATGCACAAATCGGCGCGACACGCCCAAAGCACGTTCAAAAAAATCCACGGCCGCCAAAACGTCGGGCACATACAAAATTGCATAAGCAAACTTCATGATTTAACCTTTAAATAAGTAATCCTGACAGCGTAGCAAACTTTTGCCCCTCGCGGTAAAAGATGTACTTTCGATCGCTTTCTTAAAAAACCATTGTCATATTTATTTTAACACAGGCTTGCGATAAGCTAGCAAAAACATAAAAGGACAATGACATGAAAAAAACGTTCATTAGCTTTGCACTCGCCACACTTCTCCTTAGCGCTTGTGGCAGTACCTCTATGTGGTAATGCCCCTACCGCCCCATCGAATAAACCCACTCAGCCTTAGCTGGATTAAACCTAACTACTTTAGCGCCACTAGTATAAAAAAAGCAGCCTGGGCACACGTGAATCGCCACACTAAAATCCACTCTGTTTAAAACTCCCCAATACGTTTGTACTGGGGGGTTAATGTGGTACGAAAGCAGAAGCTCGAACGCTTGCGGGTCTCAGGTTTGTTATGCCTAGAGTTAGAAGCACCTCCAGGTGTTAAAACTTTCCTTAATGCTATTAATTAAATGATTCAAAACGGTGGGCACGCTGCGCTTTGCCCACCCTACACGCGGCCAATAAACCATTCTTAAATGCAAAACCCCCAAACACTTTCGTATTTGGGGGTTTTTAAATTGGTGCGAAAGGAGAGACTCGAACTCTCACGGGTCGCCCCGCTGAAACCTGAATCCAGTGCGTCTACCAATTCCGCCACTTTCGCAGTTTAGCTGTACAAATCAACCCAGCTAAGGAAAAGAATTATAGGGAAACAGGCCCTCTTTAGCAAGCCCCTACCGCACAAATAGTCACATCAACTAATTGGAGGCGTTTTGCACAAAGCTGAATCAAACCATACTTGATATATTTAATGTAAAACCACGCTTGATATATTGAATGCAAAAACCCCAAATACTTTCGTATTTGGGGTTTTTAGAATTGGTGCGAAAGGAGAGACTCGAACTCTCACGGGTCGCCCCGCTGGAACCTAAATCCAGTGCGTCTACCAATTTCGCCACTTTCGCTTTTCAGCTTTGGCTTATTCGCCTAACCGAGGAAAGGAATTATAAGATAAGTCCCCTTAGCTTACAAGCCCTTTTAAACAAACCCCTACAGATAGCCCCCGAACCCTTCACCATTAACGCCCATCAAGCAGCATCCTAGTAGCGCTACCCTACCTGCTGAATCAAGCCACGCTTCTACAGCAAACCATCAATCAATAGCGAAACAACCGAAACATTATGAAAAAATGATGCCAAACGGTGGGCACGCTGCGCTTTGCCACCCTACAAGCTTGCGGGCCGCACCGCTGGAACCTGAATCAAAC
>JAGNTR010000197.1 GCA_017987415.1 Neisseriaceae bacterium | reverse complement strand
AGTGAAATACAGCGACCTACGGTCAAGCATTCCACCAGCATTTGCCAACCGCGGCCGGCGTACTCTACCCCACCGATGATCCAATCCAGCGGAATGAACACGTCTTTACCCCAGGTTGGGCCGTTCATGAACACGCTGCCAGAAGGGAAATGACGGCGACCGGTTTCAACGCCTTCATAATTAGTCGGCACTAAGGCACAGGTAATGCCAATGTCTCGGCCTTTACCCAATAGATTGTCAGGGTCGTACATCTTGAAGGCTAGGCCTAAAACGGTGGCGATTGGCGCCAAGGTAATCCAACGTTTTTCCCAAGACACGCGTACACCCAGAACGTCTTCATGGTGCTCACCGGTCAATGGATCGGTGTAGCTGCCGCGGCACACGGTACCGAAGTCAGGAATGGCGCCAGCGTCTGAGCCAGCATGCGGACTGGTCAAGGCAAAACAGGGCACGTCCACACCTTTGGCCAAACGTGGCAAATAGTAATCTTTTTGCGCTTCAGTACCGTAATGCTGTAGCAATTCGCCGGGGCCTAAAGAGTTAGGCACCATCACGGTCACAGAAGCACTGCCCGAACGGGTGGCGATTTTGCCTACCACTTTGGCGTGGGCGTAGTTAGAAAACTCTAGGCCGCCGTATTTTTTCTTGATGATCATGCCCAAGAAGCCATGATCTTTAATGAACTGCCACACTTCTGGCGGCAAATCTTTTTTGTGGTGAACGATTTCCCAATCGTTCAGCATCTGACACAGGGTTTCGGTTGGGCCATCCAAGAAGGCCTGCTCTTCTGCGGTCAGCTTGGCGCTGGGGAAGTTTAATAAAGTATTGAAGTTAGGCTTACCTGAAAACAGCTCACCGTCCCACCACACGCTGCCGGCGTTGATGGCTTCTTTTTCAGTGTCTGACATCGGTGGCGTCACCTTTTTAAAGATGCCAAACACTGGGCCGGTGAACACCAAGCGCCGAACCACGGGAATACAGCACACGATGCCGATGACCAAGGCCACGACAAAGGCCCAAATAGGCGCTTGACCAACGGCCAAAGCCACCAGCGCTAACGCCAAGAACAGCCAGGCCCTAGCGCGAAAATAAGCAGCGCCCAATAAGGCCACTACCAATAGTCCAATGCTCAACATAACTTCTCCTTTTATTCTTTACCTGTCTTTTGTTTAAGCAGGGGCTTTTAGCCCCGCCACCACAAACGGCACCACGAACTGAGCCACCTGTGACGGTACTTTGGCATTGACCCACTCTCTATGGGTCAAAGCTTTAAGCACATCATTCCCCGCAAACGCATTAAATAATGTACTGAGTGACAAATGCATTCGCCAACGTACGATTGGCAAAGGCAAATTGGGTAATGCACGGCTAAATGCCGCTAAAAACCGGCCCACATAATCTTCATACTCATGCGCCAGCGACTCTCGAAACACACGATATTCGTCCAACATCAAACGCGACAGCAGCTTCACAAACCACACCGCCTCGTCTTGCTGCGCCTCTACAAAATGCAGGCAAGAAGCCACAAACGCCTGCACCAAATGTTCTGGCAACAGCATGGATTGAGCTTGCACTTCATCCAAACGCGCCAGTGAATACTCCACAAAGGGCAACAAGCGTCGATTCAGCACCGCCAAAAACAAAGCTTCTTTAGAACCAAAGTGGTAATGCACGGCGGCCACGTTCACGTCTGCTTCACGGGTAATTTGTCGTAAAGACGTGCCCGTGAAACCGTGAGTGGCAAACAGTCGCTCGGCGCTGTGCATTAACTTGGTAATGGTGTGTTGATCCATTGAGACTCTGTTTTCAAAAGGCTGACGATATTTAAAACACTTGTTTGAAACATACGTTTTAATCCCCACCTTGTCAAAACCAAAAAAAGAATAATTACACTAAATATCAGTAGTCTAGTGTCGTATTTAAGCATTCAACATTCAGCCCATCTGGCCATTTTAGCGCCACCGAGCACAGAACGCCTATACACTTTAAGGCTTTCAACCTATACTTACAGCATCTCCCGTCACAGCCTTTTTCAGACCCATAGGCTGACCTTATTCTCGTTAAAGAAAGCGAAGACACTGCGCCATGCTGTCGCAAGTACACGAAGTCAGAAAGTTTTTCTACAGCCACTTTTTCTTGGCAGGCCTGCGTCAAGCCATAGGCATGTTCATTCCAGCGGTACTGCTGGGTTTATTATTCCAACGCTTTGACATTGGCATCATCGCCACCTTCGGCGCCGCCTGTACCGCCATCATTGACCAACCGGGCGGCTCAGCCCGACGCTCACGCCGAAACGAAATGCTGTGGGGCTCTATTCTGGCCTGTCTGTCCTACACCTTAACCGGCCTCGCGGCGCCCTATACTGGGCTGCTGTTCGTGCTGGTGATTTCGCTCACCTTTTTGTTTTCCATGTTTTCCGTCTTCGGTAAGCGTGGCGCCTTAATCAGTGCGGCCTGCTCCTTCTTGATGATTCTGTCCATGCACACGCCGCTGCCGCCGCTGACGGTTTTGGCCCAGGGCGGCATCACCCTCTTGGGCGGCCTGTTTTATCTGGCCTATAGCGATGTGCTCAGCAAGGTGTTTTGGTATCGTGAAGAGCGCCAAACCTTGGCCGACTCGCTCTTTGCCACAGCACAATACGTGCAGGCCAGAGCCGACTTATATAATGAAAAAATCCCCTTAGACGACTGCTACCGCAACCTGATCCGCCTGCAATCGACCATGATCGACAAGCATCAGGCCACGCGCAATCAAGTCATCCGCAACATGCCCAAGAACCAGCAGGCGCTAGAAAACCCGCTGCGCATCCGCATTTGGAACACCTTCATTAATATGGTGGATCTCTTGGATATTTTGGTGGCGACCCACTCTGATTACGTGGTGATTCGGCAAAAGCTGGCCGGCAGCGACATCATGATCTTCATGCACGACACGCTGGCCAAGCTATCGATGGAGCTAGAGCGCTCGGCGCTGGCCTTTGCCCGTGGCCGCGCAATTGAACCACGCTACAGCGTCAAGGCAGAGCTGCGCGCCATCGACTATGAGCTACAGCAATATAAGGCCAACCATTTAGATGAGCAGGATGGCGAAACCTATACGCTGCTGTTGCAGCTATCACGCCGCTTAAAAAATACCCATCAATGCGTGCAGGACATTTTTACCAACATCAACGCTGGGCCAAACGCCGCACCGATCAAAGCCGTGCGCCGCCCGCGCTATTTGTCCCAATTTCTATCTCGTAACGAAACCCGCTTAGGCCTACTCACCAGTAACCTCACGCTAAAGTCGCCCACCTTTCGCTACGCCGTCCGCGTCAGCATTGCGGCTTTTTGCGCTATGTCTTTGGCCTATTTCATTCTGCCCGAAGCCTTTGTCTCACACGCCTATTGGATTTTGATGACGTGTTTATTGATCATGAAGCCTGGCTACGCCATCACCAAACAGCGCAATCGCTGGCGCCTAATCGGCACCCTCATCGGCTGTTTTGTAACCGTGGCGCTGATTAAGCTCAATTTCAGCCTCGGTGTTTATTTTGGCATCATGTTTTTGTGCATGGTTTTGGCCAATGGCCTACTGTTGCTACACTACACCGCCAGCACGATGTTCATCTCAATTTTTGTGCTGCTGGCCTTCCATTTCCTGCGCGAAGGCCAAATGCTGCTGATCGGCGAACGCGCCCTCGACACCTT
>JAGNTR010000196.1 GCA_017987415.1 Neisseriaceae bacterium | reverse complement strand
GATAAATACGAACGTCGCCGTCAGCGCCTATTATTTTTAAAAAAGCAGTTTTGCCAGAATAAAATTTCGCTTTTGGCAGATCGGCTCGATCGCCCACATTCCTATGTGTCGAGAATGCTGTATCCAGAAGGAAAGGCACATAAGAGGCGCATTGGTGACGACATGCTGGAGCATATTGCGCATACGTTTGACGTGTCTAAAGCGTGGGTCGATGGCCTTGAAGCAGCGACATTGACGTCAACGGTGCGTTTTCGGTTTGGCGATGAGCAGGTGGATACCACGATCCAGCCCTCACCTTGGTTGAAAAGCATAGAAGTTTCTTCGGCACAGGCGTATGACCAGCTTGGCTTAAGCCATCATGATGACGTGTGCTTGATGGTGCCGTGTGACGACAGCATGGCGCCCACGATACCGAAACAAAGCATGGTCTTGATGGACCATACCGTTCATCGGTTTATAGGTGATGGGGTGTATTGCCTGAGATTTGGTGATTTGATGACGTTTCGCCGTCTACAGCATGGCCCCAATGGCGACATTAGGGTGACCACGGACAATGACGTATATGCACAAGGGGCGTTTAGCTATCATCCGAAAGCATCCGTTCCTTGGGTGATCTGTGGCAAACTTTTTAAAGTTTTGCCATTGCAATTTATTGATGTGTAAAGACAATACTTGACTGGGTTTTAGGTTTGTAACCTAGGTAATGCTGCGGCCAGCTCAGTAGGGTGGTGCAAAGCGCAGCGTGCCCACCGTTTGGTGTTTCATGGTCCAAATGCTTTTCGGCTATGTCGCTATTGATTGGGCGTTGTTTTTCGCCTGTAGGCGATCCTTATCTAGAACCCACCTCGGCGGCTAAAGGGGACGGGGGCTTCACTTTATGGCCAGAGCGGCGAGCTAATGGCCGTCTTCTTGTATCACTTCATCTTCCTGCCCGTTTCATGGCCAGGCGTTAAATCGACTTAGGCAGCCACGGCGTCATCGGCAAAGATTTGCCTGCTTCTGTATAAACGTTTTGTATAAAGCGTTGGCGTGCGGAAACGGTTGAGCCGGTTTGTTGGATCAAGGTTTCGCGTAGGGGGTGATGGCTGCTGATTAAAAACTCGTTGCGCTGATGCAGCCGTGCCAATAAAGACGGCGCTGGCAGTCTCCCAAATTTGCCGCCTTCGCCGCGATTACAGCTTGGGCAGCTTAAAACCAAGTTCCAGATGCCGTCCAAGCAATAGTGGTCATGGCCCCAAATGGTTTTGAGCTGATGGGGCATAAAGTGGTCTACGTCGGGCAGAAGCCCCTGGCCGCTGATGTCGATGTCGCCATGACAGTAGAAGCAGTGGCCTTTTTGATAACCATTTAAAGCTGATCTTGAAGATGTAACCGTGCGTCGGCGCAAGGGCTGCTGCACGAATAGGGATTGATCTGCGTCGTCGTAGCCGATGTAGATATGGCTGCGGCTGAGTTTTAGGGCCCAAGCCTGTTCAACCAAGCGCCAACGTGATTCGGCCTCGCTCATCAGGCCGTTAAAAGCCTGCTGCTGTTGCAGCTCAGAAAAGGCATCGGTGATGAGGATGCCCTTACCTGCGCGGACATAAAAAGGCGTGGCGATGTCGTCAGGGCCGAGGCGATGAAAGGCGTCTAAAACGTAGGTGAATCCGGTTCGGCGCACGGCGTCTTCCCATTGCCCTTGGGTGGATTCGCCCTGATGGAAGGCTTGAGCGGCCGCCGCCAACGGCAGATGGGCGCGCGTTGATTGTTTGGGTACCTCTTTAATGTGCTGGCTTAATTCTGCGGCAAATGCTGGTGTTAAATCATCAGGCAGCAATAGCTGGCCAGCCTCTGGCTTTAGGTTTAATAAGGTTTTGGCTAGGGCAAATTTATAGCTAGCGGTGTTTTGCCCCAATAAGATTAACGCCCGCCAATAGTCGACGAGCGTAGGGTCGGCTAAGTAAAAGGCTTTACTCATGCTTGGGCCTTTTGGATTAAGGCATTAAACCATTGTTCGCTGGCGCGTTCTGGGCGGCGATCGCCCGTCAGCCATTGGCTCTGTAGCACCGCATTGGGCAGCTGCGCGAGCAGGACGGCAAAGTCTGCTTCATTCATGTCGGTGAACACCCGCTCACCGTGTGCCCTCACGCCAGAGCCGTATTTAAACGAGGCATAGCATACGCCGCCAGGCTTGAGCGCAATCAGCAGGCGCTGTAACACTTCAACCAAGCGTTCTGGTGGGCAATGCAATAGAGAGGCACAGCACCAAGCGCCGTCATACTCATCTACCGCTTCAATTTCAAAAAATGAACCGTGTTGAATGTCTAAGCCCGTTACTGCACGCGCCTGCGCCACCATCTCTTCGGCCGCGTCAAAAGCACTGATGCGATGGCCTTTAGCCTGAAAATACAGGCTGTCACGACCAGAGCCACAGCCCACGTCGAGGATGTGGGCGGCAGGTGGCAGCAGCGCCAAAAAGGGCGCGTACAGGGCCTCCATCTCGAGATTTAGGGTGTCGTCGATAAAGGCTTGGGCGTGTTGGTTGTAGTAGGTTTGGGTTTTATTTGGTTTCATTAGCCGCAATTAAAATATAAACGGGGTTACTATTAAAATCATGATGGCAATCATATAACCTTTGGATAATTTAAGTAAACTAGGGTTGGCTGATATTTCACCAAGGGCTAAAAAATATAGGGCGCCACTGATAAAGATAAAGGTCTCATTGAGATAGCCGGAGGCGAATGCTGGTATTGAAAACCCGCATAGAATGAAACAACTCTTTACTCCTAAGTTGGCCCCTTTTTGTGATAAACATAGAATGATCTTTGCCGTTGGGCACACGATACTGCTGATGCTTGATAGCATTATCAAGAGGGCAATTAAAGCTGTCGAATAAAACGCTAGTTGGAATACTAAAAATGTGTCAGCCATCGTATAGACGAAGCTAGGTAACTTAATAAGATATATTGAAGCAAGTATGGCCGCAAGAATGATATAGGAGACAGATTTTAGAGAGACCTTCCTGAGACTATAGAATATATTTTGTCTTTTTAACGTTTGTATCAACATTAATGATGGCCTTTAAAAATAAAACGTTTCAGGTAGTCAGTTTAAATTATATGTAATAGCCATGTCATTAAAATTAAACCAATTGTTCTGAGATAATTTGAATTTGAGTCTATTTATTCTATTGGGTTATAAAAACTAAATTATTTTTATAACTATGGTGTTACCACAAGTACTATCCCACCTTCCCCCTTAAATACCCCACCAACTTCTCCCGAAACACCTCAATCACCTCCGGGTGGTCACTCAGATGCGCCGGATTGTAAATCAGGTGAATCTTCCGGCTCGGCGCCTGGTCGCGCAGGCGATGGTAGTAGAGCGCGTCGTGCTGCTGCACTTGCTGGCATACGCTCAGCGGGGCGAAGAACCAATAGTCGTCGTGCAAGAGCTGGTAGGCGACCGAAAACGAATCGCTGCGCCACTTATGTACGTAGGCTTCGCTTAAAAACTTCTTGCGCCAGAGGTTATAGTCATAGCCCCAATCCACAAAAATTTCTGTTTCTTCATTGAGCTCGGTACTGTTGATGCTGTCGCTGGGGAATAGCCCCGGCTTCTTGGTGACCACCACAATTTCTTCGCTGTAAATTTCTTCCGAGACCACGCCGATGTCGGTAAAGTCGCTGACGATGATGCCGATGTCGATGACTTTGG
>JAGNTR010000076.1 GCA_017987415.1 Neisseriaceae bacterium | reverse complement strand
AAGCCGTTTGCCGATCGGCCGCGCAAAAATCTATTCGGGTCTAGCGGCGCCAGCCTACACACGAAAGCTTTCGTGGTCGATCATCAGGTGGGTTTTGTCGGTTCGTTTAACTTTGATCCCCGTTCGGCGATTTGGAATACCGAAATGGGGGTGATCTTTACCGAGCCGACCATGGTGAAGCTGCTGGAGCAGGAGTTCGCCAAGCTCACCAGCCCCAATGCCAGCTATGCCGTGAGCGCCCCTGAAGGTAAGCTGCGCTGGCAGGACGACAGCGATGGCCAAGAGCCAAAAGAGTGGGACAAAGAGCCGGAATCACGCTGGTGGCAGCGTTGGACGGCGACCATCATCAGCTGGTTGCCGCTTGAATCACAGCTGTAAACGCACCTTATTGTTTGATGAATGGCCGCCCTTAAGGGGCGGCTATTTTTATGCCGCTGAAGAGTGTCACAAAACCGTCATCAAATTGAGATGGTTTTGTCACAATTAGCGTTTAGGCTATGCCCATTATTCGGCTTTATCTTTTGGGAGTAGTGGGCATGTCACGCATTAAAAATTCATCGTTAAAACACGTGTCGGCAGATCAAGTCAGCAACGACACGACTAATTCGGTCTTTTCCACCGTTTGGCAAACCCGTTTGTCGCGTCGCCATATGCTACAGGCCAGCGGTGCCTTAGGCCTGAGTGCTTATGTGCCTCAGGTATTGGCGCAACAGCTGGGTGGTCAAAGTGCGGTAGGCGGCCATGGCGTACCCAGCCTTGGCTTTAAACCGGTGCCATTCTCGGCCGAAGACACGGTGGTGGTGCCCGAAGGTTATCGCGCTCAAGCGTTTTATCGCTGGGGCGATCCTGTTGGTTTGCCAGGCTATATGCCGGCGTTTAAGCCAGACGGCAGCAATACCACGCTAGAGCAGGCTGCTCAGGCTGGCATGAACCATGACGGCATGTCTTACTTTTCTTTGCCTCTAGGCGGCGACAGCGCCGAGCATGGCTTGTTGGCCATGAATCATGAATACGTCGATTTGGGCCTGTTGTATCCAGACGGCGAGGCTCGTTGGGATTTGAATAAGGCGCGTAAATCACAGAACGCCATGGGGGTGTCTGTGGTGGAAGTGCAAAAAGGCAATGGCCAGTGGCGCATCGTGCCGAATTCGCGCTACGCGCGCCGCATTACCCCCGCCACGCCCATGAATTTAAGCGGCCCGGCCAAAGGCCACCCTTTAATGCGTACTGCGGCAGACAAGCGCGGTGAGAAGGTGTTGGGCACCATGCAAAACTGCGCCAATGGCCAAACCCCGTGGGGGACGTACTTAACCTGTGAAGAAAACTGGTCAGATATTTTTGTGAAGGCCAGCGGTGACATGACGCCCTTGGAAAAACGCTATGGCATCGCCACTAAAGACAGTGGCTACCGCTGGTCGGAAGTGGATGAGCGCTTTGACGTATTGAAAAACCCAAACGAGCCGAATCGTTTTGGCTGGGTGGTCGAGATTGATCCGTTTAATCCTAAGTCCACGCCGGTGAAACACACTGCTTTAGGCCGCATCAAGCATGAAGGCGCCACCATGGCGGTGGCACCAGATGGGCGCGTGGTGGTGTATATGGGCGACGATCAGAAGTTTGAGTACATTTATAAGTTTGTCAGCGCCAAGGTGTACCAACCCAGCAATCGCGCCGCCAATATGCGCCTGTTGGAAGAGGGGACTTTATACGTGGCCAAGTTTAACGAAGATGGTTCAGGTAGCTGGCTGCCTTTAGTGTTCGGCCAAGGCCCATTGACCAGCGCCAACGGCTTTAATGATCAGGGCGAGGTGTTGATTAATACGCGCCGCGCCGCCGACCTAGTGGGCGCCACTAAAATGGATCGCCCCGAGTGGATTGCGGTGGACCCAAATCGCCCTAGTAGCGTGTACTGCACCCTGACCAATAATAACGACCGCGGTAAAGAAGGCAAACCTGGCGCCGATGCGGCCAATCCACGGGTGAATAACCTGTTTGGCCACATCATTCATTGGCAGGAAGACCAAGCCAACGTGGCGCAGCTGACCTTTAAATGGGATATTTTGGCCTTAGGCGGCAGTCCGTTTGCGCAAAAAGCCGAGCATAAGGGCAATCATTTAGGCGATGCCTTTGGCAGCCCTGATGGTCTAAGCTTCGATTACCGCGGCGTATTGTGGGTGCAAACCGACGTGTCTTCCTCAACCTTAAACCTCAAAGACTATGCCGGCATGGGCAATAACCAAATGTTGGCGGTGGTGCCAGAAACCGGAGAGTTTAAGCGCTTTTTAACCGGGCCGAACGGTGCAGAAGTGACGGGCATTGCCTTTACGCCCGATAACCGGACCTTGTTCATCAATATTCAGCACCCGGGTGAGCCAGCAGATGGCCCGTCGGATCACCTTAACCCTAAAGGCATTTCCAGTTGGCCAGAAGGCGCCAGCGGTGGCCGCCCTCGCTCGGCTACGGTGGTGATTCAAAAGCTCGATGGCGGCATCATCGGCTCGTAATGCACGGCAGTGGCCATGTGGCCACAGTGATTATTGACTTAAGTTAATCGCACGCATGTTTCCGACATGGGTGCGATTTTTTTAGGTGTTTGATTTTAAATGTAGACATTATGTGGGTCATTGTTTTTAAACAACTTAACTTTATGCCGTTTCGATTGACAATGGCCTAGGCGAACCTCTATAAAGTAAAAGAAGTATTAATCAGGCATTTTTTAAACTTAACCATGTAAGCAAGGAGCATCTCAATGAAGCGACTAAGGGATTGGCTGCTGTGGGGGCTGGTGGTGTTGGCGGGGGTATCGGCGTTTATGACCCTTGCCGTCAGCCGCAATGAGCCCATTAACGCAGTGTGGATTGTGGTGGCCGCGGTGGCGGTGTATTGCATTGCCTACCGTTTTTATAGTTTGTTTATTGCCAACAGCGTGATGCAGCTGGACGAGCGGCGAATGACGCCGGCAGAGCGGCACAATGATGGTTTAGACTATGTGCCCACCCATAAGGGCGTGCTGTTTGGCCATCACTTTGCCGCTATTGCGGGCGCCGGGCCGTTGGTTGGGCCTGTGTTAGCGGCCCAAATGGGTTATTTGCCGGGCACTTTGTGGATTATTTTTGGCGTGGTGTTTGCCGGTGCCGTACAAGACATGATGGTGTTGTTCATCTCGATGCGTCGCGATGGCCGCTCTTTGGGCGAAATCATCAAGCAAGAGCTAGGCACCGTGCCGGGCATTATTGCGTCGATCGGCATTTTGATGATCATGGTGATCATCATGGCGGTGCTGTCGCTGATTGTGGTGAAGGCCTTAATCGGCAGCCCTTGGGGTACCTTTACCGTGGCCATGACCATTCCGATTGCCCTCTTTATGGGCGTGTACACGCGCTTTATTCGCCCGGGTAAAATCGGTGAGATCTCGATTGTGGGCGTGGTGTTGCTGTTGGCGGCGATTTACTACGGCGGCCAAGTGGCGACCAGCTCGTGGGGGCATTACTTTACCTTTGATGGCGTGCAGTTGACCATGATGTTGGTCGGCTATGGCTTTGTGGCGGCGGTGTTGCCAGTGTGGCTGTTGTTGACGCCGCGCGACTATCTGTCGACCTTCTTGAAAATCGGCACCATCGTGGCCTTGGCCTTGGGTATTTTGTTCGTGGCGCCGAATCTGGAAATGCCGGCCTTAACTAAGTTTGTAGACGGTACTGGCCCTGTGTTCTCGGGCAATCTATTCCCCTTCTTGTTCATCACCATCGCTTGTGGCGCAGTATCAGGCTTTCACGCTTTAATCTCTTCGGGCACCACGCCGAAGATGATTGAAAATGAAACCCATGTGCGCATGATTGGTTATGGTGGCATGTTGATGGAAAGCTTTGTGGCAATTATGGCTTTGGTGGCGGCCAGCGTCTTGGACCCTGGTATCTACTTCGCCATGAACAGCCCAGCGGCTTTGATTGGCACCAATGCCGTGGATGCGGCGGCGGCGGTGACGCAGATGGGCTTTGCGATCACCCCAAATGAGCTGACCCAAATGGCGGCCGACGTGGGCGAAACCACCATTCTGTCGCGGGCAGGCGGTGCGCCCACGCTGGCGGTGGGGATGGCCCACATCATGCATCAGGCTTTGGGTGGTAAGGAAATGATGGCGTTTTGGTATCACTTTGCCATTTTGTTTGAAGCCTTGTTTATTTTGACCGCCGTAGATGCCGGTACCCGCGTGTGTCGCTTTATGATTCAAGACTTGGGCGGCATTTTCATCAAACCGTTTGCCAACACCGAGTCATTACCGGCCAACCTAATCGGGACAGGCCTCGCCGTGGGCCTATGGGGCTATTTCTTATACATTGGCGTCACTGACCCACTGGGCGGGATTAACTCCTTATGGCCGCTCTTCGGTATCGGTAACCAAATGCTGGCAGGTGCGGCTCTGATTCTGGCCACCGTGGTTTTGGTCAAGCTCAAGCGCGAACGCTATGTGTGGGTGACCTTAGTGCCGACCTTGTTCTTGATTGTAGTGACCACCTATGCCGGGTTCTTAAAACTGTTCGACAGCAACCCAGCGGTCGGCTTCTTGGCTCACGCCGGTAAATACCAAGCTGCTATCGATGCGGGGACGGTTTTGGCGCCAGCTAAAGACATGGAGCAAATGGCCCAAATCGTGTTTAACGACTATGTGAACTCAGGCTTGACCGTGCTGTTCTTGGCGGTGGTGTTCATTGTATTGGTATACGGCATTAAGGTCGCCTTGAAGGCACGTAAAATTGGCTGGGCAACCGCCAGTGAAGTGCCTGCGGTGTACCGCGATGAGGTTCAGAATGTGGATCAAGCTTAAGGCCAAGCTCGGGCGCTGGTGGCGCCTGGCTTCGGATACCGGACGGCTAATGGTGGGGGTGCCGAACTATGAGCGTTACGTCGCTCAGCGGCGCCGCCACAATCCTCAGGCCCCAGTGATGACGGAGCAGCAGTTTGTGCGCTATTGTGCCGAACGACGACACAACAGCGGCAGCGGTAAGTGTTGCTGACGGCGGTCCTGAATAAGCAAGCCCTCTGTGAACGACAGAGGGCTTTTTTGTGGGCGCCTGAGGCGCTGTAGTCGCCATCAGAGACATTTTTAGACGACGATCAGGGGTAGGGGTGGTTGAGTCTAAAACAGTTCGTTAGGGTGCTTTAAATGGCTTTTGTGTGGCTTGCGGCCACAAAAAACCCGCCCAATGGGCGGGTTGGCGTGATAAGCGGTGACAGCTTAGATGAACTGGACGATCAAGAAGAATAAGCCACCGGCCAGAGCCATCGCAGCAGGGAAGGTGAACACCCAAGCCAGCAAAATATTACGGATGGTTTTCATCTGTAAGCCTGCTTTAGACGCCACCACAGTACCGGCAACGCCGCTGGAGAGAATCTGAGTGGTGGAAACCGGTAGGCCCAATACGTTGGCCATGCCGATGCCGATGGCGGCGGTCAGCTGGGCACATACGCCTTGAGCGTAGGTCATGTGTTTTTTACCAATGCCTTCACCCACGGTTTTGGCCACGCGTTTCCAGCCAATCATGGTGCCCAAGCCTAGGGCTGAGGCCACGGCAATGATCACCCACAGCGGAGCGTATTCAGTCGACAGCGCCAAGTCTTTACGTAGGGCAGACAGATATTGTTTGTCTTGATGGTTCACGTCGGGCAACGAAGCAAACTGTTTGGCCGCATCGTCTAAGCACAATAGGTGGCTACGGGCTTGGCTACGCTGTTCGGTGCTCAATTCACGCATGCTGGCCTTACCCTTGAATAGGGTGGTTAACTCGGCGGCGTGCATTTGCGTGTCGGTGGCCTGACAGTGAATGCCTTGCTGGGTTTCTGGTGCCGGCATGGCAGGGAAGAAGGTGTTGATGTCGGTGCTGCGATCATCGGCAAATTTGCTGAGGTAGCCTGCGGCATCAACCGTGCGTTCGATTTGGTATTGGGTGGTGTCTAAGTTCAATAAGAATTTACCCGGCACAATACAAATCAGCGCCAACATCACTAAGCCCACGCCTTTTTGGCCGTCGTTTGAACCGTGCGCAAAGCTCACGCCACAGGCCGACAGGATCAGCATGAAGCGAGTCCAGAAAGCAGGGTGTTTACGGCCTTCTACGTCTTGACGTTGGTAAGGCGATTTATGGATATTGGTTTCGGGGAAAATAAAGCGAAACGCGTGCAGCATAAAGAAGGCTAAGAAGAAGCCAGCAATAGGGGAGAGCAGCAGCGATAGGCCCACGTCGTAAGCTTTGCCCCAGTTAATGCCTTGGGTTAAGTCTTGGCCTGCCAGCATGGCATTGGCCACGCCCACGCCGATGATGGCGCCGATTAAGGTGTGTGAGCTAGAAGCGGGTAGGCCGAAATACCAGGTGGCCAAGTTCCAAATGATGGCGCCGATCAAGAGGGCGAAAATCATCGCCAGCATTCGTCCCGAGTCATCTGAAGCTAAGACATCAACCGGTAACAAATGCACGATAGAATAGGCAACGGCCAAACCACCAGCCAATACCCCGACAAAGTTAAAAACCGCAGAGGCCAAAACCGCATGGGTAGGCTTCATCGATTGAGTGTAAATAACGGTCGCTACAGCGTTCGCGGTATCGTGAAAGCCATTGATGAATTCAAAGGCCAATACCAATAGGAGCGACAATAATAAAAGAATAACGAGACCGGCAGTTAAGCCAGAGAAGAGTTCAAACATGATTTAGCAAACATAAATTAAGTTGAGAATGGTAGGTGAATTGTTAGCTTTACTAGCAAATGCGTCAAGCGCTTTGTCTTGAATTATTGCCGTCTAGGTCAATAATGCGTCATTTGTTTTTATATTCATCTACTACGGTGTGTGTCTGTTGACTTTTACCCAAAAGCGAAATGCCTGCTAGGGCAGGCATGCACGCTTATTGGCATAAAAATGTGGGGGCATTGTGCCACGAATCAGCCAAATTTCCCAGTAATGTAATCTTCTGTGGCTTTTTTGGCGGGTGTGGTGAAAATTTGATTGGTGTCGCCCACTTCCACTAAATCACCCAAGTACATATAGGCCGTGGTGTCAGATACTCGCGCGGCTTGCTGCATATTGTGGGTCACCATGGCAATGGTGTAGTCCTGCTTCAATTCGGTAATCAAATCTTCAATGTGGGCGGTTGAGATCGGGTCTAGCGCGCTGGTCGGCTCGTCTAAGAGCAATACTTCTGGCTTGGTGGCGACGGCGCGCGCAATACACAGGCGCTGTTGCTGGCCGCCGGACAGTGAATGGCCAGACTGCTTCAGTTTGTCTTTCACTTCTGTCCACAGGGCGGCTTTATTCAGCGCCCATTCAATACGGTCATCCAGCTCCGCGCGGCTGAGTTTTTCGTACAGCTTGACCCCAAATGCCACGTTGTCGTAAATCGACATTGGGAACGGCGTGGGTTTTTGAAACACCATGCCGACCTTGGCACGCAAGAGATTGATGTCGATGCTGGGGTCGAGGATGTTTTGGCCATCGAGCATGATTTCGCCCTCGGCCTTCATGCCAGGGTACAGGTCGTACATACGGTTGAAGGTGCGCAATAGCGTTGATTTGCCGCAGCCAGACGGGCCAATAAAGGCCGTCACCTGATTCGGTGCTATGCTGAGGTTAATGTCTTTTAAGGCGTGAAAATCACCGTAGTAAAAATTTAAATGATTGATGTTGATTTTCGCTGTTTGTGCAGTGGTGTTCATATCAGTAGGCTCTTAATAAAATTATGCGTGTTTGGATTTGCGGCTCAAGATGCGCGCCAAAATGTTGGCGGTGAGCACGGCTAAGGTAATGATTAGGGCGCCGCTCCAAGCCAGGGCGTGCCAGTCATCGTAAGGGCTCATGGCGAACTGTAAAATCACGTTGGGTAAGTTGGCCAAGGGCGCGTTCATGTCGGTGCTCATGAACTGATTGTTCAAGGCGGTAAACAAGAGTGGTGCGGTTTCGCCGGTGATGCGGGCGAAGGCCAATAAAATACCGGTTAGGACGCCGGCTTTGGCGGCACGTAGGGTCACCATGCCAACCAGCTTCCATTTAGGTGCGCCTAGGGCGGCGGCGGCTTCGCGCAGCGAATTAGGCACCAGGCGCAGCATGTTCTCAGTGGTGCGCACGACCACAGGGATCACCAGTAGCGACAGCGCTAAGGCGCCAGCCCAGCCAGAGAAGTGTCCTTGGGTCACCACGATTAATTCGTAAATGAAGAGGCCGATCACGATGGAGGGTGCCGACAGTAAAATATCGTTCATGAAGCGGGTGGCCGGTGCCAACCAGCCGCGGTCGCCAAATTCGGCCAGATAAATGCCGGCCAGGATGCCGATAGGCGTACCGATTAATAGGCTGAAGAAGGTAATCATCAAGCTGCCGACGATGGCGTTGGCCAAGCCGCCTTCAGTGCCCGGTGGGGGCGTGCTTTCGGTAAATAAGGTCACCGATAGTGCTTCGGTGCCAAAAGAGAACAGCGTCCATAAAATCCAGCCCAGCCAAAACAGGCCAAAGACCATGGTCAGCATAGAGGCGGTTAGGTTAAAGCCATTGACGAAGCGACGGCGGCGATACAAAGATTGATTCATAATATTTAGTTCCTCGTGGGCCAGATTAATGGCTGCGGCCTTCGTTGCGTTTTAGACGCAATAGCATCAGTTTAGAGGCCGACAGCACCACAAAGGTGATGAAGAATAAAATTAGGCCTAAGGCTAAAAGCGAAGACAGGTGTAAGGTATCCACGGCTTCGGCAAACTCATTGGCCAGAGCGGACGTAATTGATACGCCTGAATCAAACAGGCTGGGGCTGATGTTGAAGGTATTGCCAATCATGAAGGTCACCGCCATGGTTTCACCCAGTGCGCGGCCCAAGCCAAGGATGATGCCGCCAACCACGCCGGTTTTGGTGTAGGGCAGTACCACGTGGCGCACCACTTCCCAGGTGTTGGCGCCGAGGCCATAGGCCGATTCTTTTAACAGGGTAGGGGTCACTTCAAACACGTCGCGCATGACCGAGGCGATGAAGGGGATGATCATGATGGCCAAAATCAAGCTGGCGGCAAATAGGCCGATGCCCATGGGGATGCCGTTAAATAAGGTGCCAATAACGGGCACGTCGCCGAGGTTGTCGATGAACCACGGCTGGATGTATTCGGCAAAGAAGGGCGCAAACACGAAGAGGCCCCACATGCCATAAATAATGGAGGGGATGCCGGCCAAGAGTTCGATGGCGATGCCCAGAGGGCGGCGTAGCCAGATCGGGCTTAACTCGGTCAAGAAAATGGCGATGCCAAAGCTGACCGGTACGGCAATCAAGAGCGCGATGACGGAGGTCACGATGGTGCCGTAAATCGGCGCCAGGGCACCGTATTCGCCGGCAACGGGGTCCCAGTTGCTGCTGGTGAAGAAGTCTAAGCCAAAGTGTGCCAGGCTGGGCCAGGCGCCAATGGTGAGGGAAATCAGGATGCCCGCTAGCGAAGCCAATACCAAAAAGGCAAAAAACTTAGTGGTGTTGACGAATAGCCAATCGACTTTGCGTTGGGTGGCCATGCGTTTTTGAATCGTCGACATAAGGTCTCTTTTTCTGAGTTAGTCTGGGTGTGGCAAAACCCAAGCCCACTTTTAACCGTGTGCTTGGGCTTCTGATGCTATGGCTTAGTAAACGGCTTTGCCATTGGCGGTGATGTTTTTCCAGCTTTGGCGAATCAAGGCTTTGGTGCTGTCTGGCATGGCCACGTAGTCCAATTGGCTGGCGGCAGCGTTGCCTTTTTTGTAAGCCCAGTCAAAGAACTTCAAAGCTTCTTTAGACTGTTCTGCATTCACTGCATTTTTTTGCATCAAAATGAAGGTGGCAGAGGCGATGGGCCAAGCTTGGGCACCGGCTTGATCGGTTAAAATCAAGTGGAAGTCGGCGGCTTTTTTCCAGTCGGTGTTGGCGGCAGCTTTAAAGGTAGCTTCTGAAGGCTGTACAAAGTTGCCGGCTTTGTTTTTCAAGGCGGTGTGTGACATTTTGTTTTGCTTGGCGTAGGCGTATTCAACGTAGCCAATTGAGTTTTTCACGCGGCGTACGTATACGGCCACGCCTTCGTTGCCTTTACCTGCAGCGCCAGAGGTGGCGGTGGGCCATTTAACCGAGTTGGCGGCGCCCACGGTTTTTTGCCAGTCGGCAGACACTTTGCTTAGATAGTTAGTGAAGTTAAAGGTGGTGCCTGAGCCGTCAGAGCGAAATACGGTGGTGATTTTGGTGGCAGGCAGTTTTAGGCCTGGGTTTAATTTAACCAACGCAGGGTCGTTCCACTGGGTGATTTTGCCCAAGTAGATATTGGCCAAGACGTCGCCAGTGAGTTTTAGCTGACCAGGTTTAATGCCGTCGA
Source organism: Neisseriaceae bacterium (assembly GCA_017987415.1). GTDB lineage: Bacteria > Pseudomonadota > Gammaproteobacteria > Burkholderiales > Neisseriaceae > JAGNPU01. The sequence goes on along the minus strand of JAGNTR010000076.1, from coordinate 1,989 downwards.
TGTTGACGATGGGCACCACGCCACCAATCACGGTGGGGAACTGTACCAAGCCTGCTTCTTTGAGTTCGGCCGAAGTCAACGGGGCATCAGAGGCGCCGAAGTCTACGGTTTTAGATTTAATTTGTTTCACACCACCACTAGAACCAATAGACTGATAGTTTACTTGGTTGCCGGTTTCTTTTTTATAAGCCTGCGCCCATTGAGCGTAAACCGGCTGTGGAAAAGAAGCGCCTGCGCCAGTGATGTTGGCGGCCAACAAGCTACCAGATAAAAGAGCTAGGCTTAAGCCTAGAGTGGTACGGGTTAGGACTTGCATGGAAGATCACTCCTTAGTGAGAAAAGTTATTTCGATGTGCACAGTCTAAGAAAACAATATTTCAAAAGTGTGACAAACCGTCACAATATGTTTCATTTTTATTAAACTATTGATTTTTAACGGTATTTAATGTTTCAATTGTGGTGAGGGATAGGGGTTTTGCGTAAATCAGGGAATGTGGTTACAATGCCGCCTATTATCGAAAGTGAGTGAAGGCTGCCCATGTCGCAAAAAAAATGGATACTTGGCAATTGGAAAATGAATGGCCGCGTTGAGCGTAATGCTGCGCTGCTGGCTCAGTTCGCCAGCTTGCCCCTAACCGACAAGGTGGTGGCCGGTATTGCCGCGCCGATGCCGTACGTTGCCAGCGCCGCGACGGCCTTGGCTCAGTCTGCTTTTTTGGCGGGTGCCCAAGACGTGAGTCAGTATGCAGAAGACGGCGCCTTTACCGGTGAAGTGTCTGCGGCCATGCTTAAAGACGTGGGCGCAGATTTTGTGCTGATTGGCCACTCTGAGCGCCGTCAGTACTTTAAAGAAGACAATGCGGTGCTGCGCACTAAGTTTGAAAATGCGCTGCAGGCGGGCGTGACGCCCGTATTATGTGTGGGTGAGCCGCTGGAAGATCGTTTGGCCGAACGGCAAAATGCCGTGGTGGCAGATCAACTTAATGTGTTGAATCATTTGCCGGTGGATTTGTTGGGCGATGAGTTGGTGGTTGCCTATGAGCCTGTGTGGGCCATCGGTACGGGCCAAGTGGCGAGCTTGGCGCAAATTGCAGATATGCATGAATTTATTTATGCACAAATCTTGTCGAAACTAGAAAAGGCTGTTAAGATTCGCATCCTTTATGGTGGAAGTGTAAATGCGGATAATGCGCGCGACATCTTCTGCGTTGGCAAGGTTGGCGGTGCGCTTGTGGGCGGCGCCTCTCTTTCATATGAAAGCTTTGCACATATCTTGAAAGTGGCACAAGAATCTTAAAATTATGGACATATTAAAACTAGTTGTTTGGATCGTTAATATCTTTTCTGCAATCGCTCTGATTGTGCTTGTATTGGCACAGCATGGTAAGGGTGCGGATGCGGGTGCTGCCTTCGGTTCAGGTAGTGCACAAGGGGTATTCGGTTCTGCGGGCTCTTCAAACTTTTTGAGTCGCAGTACGGCTATTTCTGCGTTCATCTTTTTTGCAAGCTGCTTGGCTTTGGGTTACTTCTCTACTCAAGGCGCTGAGAAATTAGATTTCAACTCTGTGACGCAGCCTGCGGCGGTGGAACAGGTGGTTCCGGCCCCAGCGGATAAGGATGCTGTGATCCCGGAATAAAGTTCTAAAGATGCCGACATGGTGGAATTGGTAGACACGCCATCTTGAGGGGGTGGTGGCCATAGGTCGTGTGAGTTCAAGTCTCACTGTCGGCACCAACGGAAGTAGAAAACGCAGGCGTGATGCCTGCGTTTTTTTTATGGGTTTTGTTGTTGTCTGTAGGTTGTGAAATGGCGTGCGAATATGGTGCAAAGCAGCGTAGGTAGTTGAACAAAGTTGCTTTTGCGCCCTTTCAAAGTCATGGGATGTTCTGTACAATGTACACAAATTTTTCGCTTTTGAGGAATTGTCTGAGTCATGTTAGTTAACTATTTTCCCGTATTGATTTTTATCATTATCGGTTTGGTGGCAG
>JAGNTR010000075.1 GCA_017987415.1 Neisseriaceae bacterium | reverse complement strand
TTATGCCGTGATGACCTGTGGTTCGCTGACTCGGGCGGCCGAAACCCTACACATTTCTCAACCCGCCGCCAGCAAGGCTTTGAAACATGCCGAGCAGCGCCTTGGCTTTGCGCTGTTTCAGCGCATCCGCGGCAAGCTGTTGCCGACTGAAGAGGCCTATGTGCTGTTTGATAAAGCCAAGCATATTTATGAAGGCCTCGATGATTTAAAAGATTTGGCCGAGAACCTGTCGAGCAATCCCCACGGCAAAATCGCCATTGGCTGTTTGCCCAGTCTGGGGCTCAGCCTGGTGCCAGAGGTAACGGCGGTATTTTTACGCCAAAATCCAGCCATGACACTGAGCGTGGGCACCCACCATACCGATGAGCTGGTGCAGCTATTACGCAACCGCGAGCTGGATTTGGGCATCAGCTTTAATCTGGCCATTGAAGGGGGCGTCAGCGTTTTGCCGGTGGCGCAGGCGCCGCTGGTATACGTGGATGCGGCCATGCCAGCCGGCACAGTGGCCTTAGCCGACATCGAGCAAAGCCGTTGGATTCACCCAGGGTCCGACTCCTTAGCGGCGCTGATCGCAGAGTACCGCACGTTTGCACCCGCCACCATCAGCGTACACACCTACCACATGGCGGCTGAATTCGTGAAGCAGGGCTTGGGCTGTAGCATCACCGATATTTTTTCGGCTCAGCACGCTTTGCCTGAACACATGATCCATCCTTTGGCCGAGCGCCCAAGTCTACAGGTGTGCGTGCTGCATCGGGCCGACAGTCCGTTGCCTAAGGCGGCTCAGAACTATGTGGCTGTTTTGAGCGATTATTTGGCGCATAAAATGGCAGGAGTTAACCAAAAGTTATATGGTGTGGTTAAAAACTCAATTGTTTAAGTCGAAGCAATCCGTTTAAATAAGGACTCAATAACAGAACATAACGGTTGGTAACATGAGTAAGCAGGTGGTGATCGTTGGTGGTGGCGTAATTGGTTTAAGCAATGCCTACGCCTTGATTAAGGCTGGCGCCAGCGTGACGCTGGTGGAGTCGGACTCAGAAGTGGCGATGGGGGCCAGCTTCGCCAACGGTGGGCAGTTGAGCTATCGCTATGTGTCGCCCTTGGCTGATGCTGGGGTGCCACTGCAGGGGTTGAAATGGATGGGTAAGGAGGATTCGCCGCTGAACTTCAAGCTGCGTGCTTCGCTCAAGCAATGGTCGTGGTTGCTGCAGTTTACCGCGGCCTGTACGCGGCGCACCAATCAGGTGAATGGTGCCCATATCCTCAGGTTATCGCTTTTGAGCCAGAATATGCTGAATCAGTGGCGCACAAGCGGTGACATTGGCGATTTTCACTGGCGCCGTTCGGGCAAGATGATCATTCATCGCGATCAGGCCAGCTTTGAAAAAGCCAGCCAAAGCGTTGATCCAGAGTTTCAACAGGTATTAAATAACCGCGAGCTATGCGATTTAGAGCCCGCCCTCATCCACATTCAAGATCAGTTGCGCGGCGCCATTTATGCACCGGCCGATGAAACGGCAGACTGCCATGCCTTTTGCGTGCAGCTATTGGCCTATTTGAAACAGCAGCCGCAGTTTCGTCTCTTGACCGAACGCCAAGTAACGGGCTTTGCCACGGCGGGTGAGCGCATATTGGGCTTAGAAACGACCTCAGGACGCATTGAGGCCGATGAATTCATCGTTGCTGCGGGCAACGGTAGCGTGCCGCTATTGGCCAAACTGGGCATTAAGGTGGCGGTGTATCCGCTCAAAGGCTATAGCCTGACGCTGCCGTTCCCAGAAGCGGCGCACGTGGTGCCCAGCATCAGCGTCACCGATTATGGTCATAAAATCGTCTACGCCAAGCTAGGCGATGAATTAAGGGTGGCGGCGATGGTCGACATTGGCTATGAAGATCAGGGCCTAAGGGCCAACCGGGTGGCGGCTTTAAAGCGTACCGTGCGGGCGAGTTTTCCTAAATTAGGCGCCTTAGATGAGGCCACCGCCTGGAGCGGTTTGCGCCCTTCAACGCCCAAAGGCCCGCCGATATTGGGGCGGACAAAATACACCAATTTATGGTTAAATATCGGCCATGGCAGCCTTGGGTTTACCCTTGCGGCTGGCAGCGCCACGGTATTGACTCATTTGGTTACCGGCGCTGAGGCGCCTATTTCACTCACAGGATTAACAGGATAAAACAATGACAATCAAACGCAATAACCCTCAAGCCCGTTTGGCCGCTAGCGTTGAATACGGTGGTTTGGTTTACCTTTCTGGCCAAGTGCCGACTGATTTAAGCGTGGACGTGACGGCCCAAACAGAAGACGTTTTGGCTAAGATCGACGCTTTGTTGGCTGAGGCCAACAGCGACAAAACCCGTATTTTGTCGGCTCAAATTTGGATCAAAGACATGGCGCGCGATTTTGCTGCGTTTAATGCCGTTTGGGAAGCTTGGATGCCGCTAGGCCACAGCCCCGCGCGTGCTGCGGTACAGGCTGAAATGGCCCGCCCAGACGTGTTGGTTGAAATTATGGTGACTGCGGTACAGAAATAAGCTATTGATGGCGATTAAAGCGGTGCTGAATGTTAGTTCGGCGCCGCTTTTTTGTGGGCGTTCCCTGTTAAGCCCTGCTGTGCTGCTCAGTTTACGTTTGCCGGCAATGACACCGCTGGCCGTAAGGTAGAGGGTAGGCTGCGATCCATGTGGATGTGCTTGAGCATTGCTTCATTTCGGTGGGCACGCTTGGCTTTGCGCCACCCTACGACGCGATGTTGGATGACTTGGGGCGTAGGGTAGGCTGCGATCCATGTGGATTTGCTTGAGCATTGCTTCATTTCGGTGGGCACGCTTGGCTTTGCGCCACCCTACGACGCGATGTTGGATGACTTGGGGCGTAGGGTAGGCTGCGACCCATGCGGATGTGCTTGAGCATTGCTTCATTTCGGTGGGCACGCTTCGCTTTGCGCCACACTACGACGCGATGTTGGATGACTTGGGGCGTAGGGTAGGTCGCGACCCATGTGGATGTGCTTGAGCATTGCTTCATTTCGGTGGGCACGCTTGGCTTTGCGCCACCCTACGGCGTGATGTTGGATGACTTGGGGCGTAGGGTAGGCTGCGATCCATGTGGATGTGCTTGAGCATTGCTTCATTTCGGTGGGCACGCTTCGCTTGGCGCCACCTTACGGCGTGATCATGGCTTTTGGCTCTTCTTTTTTCAGCCTACAAACAATAACTGTAGTTGAAGCCATACTGGCTAAACCAATAAAAAACGGCCCTGATGTTTAATCAGGGCCGTTCGTTTTGGGTTTGTCGGGCTTATTTTGCCGCTGCTAGCGCTTGGGCAATGTCGGCCAAAATGTCGTCGATGTGTTCAAGGCCCACGCTGATGCGCACTAAGTCGGTGCTCACGCCGGCCTGTTTCAATTCCGCTTCATTTAGCTGGCGATGGGTGGTGGAAGCAGGGTGGCAGGCCAATGATTTGGCGTCGCCAATGTTCACTAAACGGGTGATCAACTGTAAGGCGTCGATGAATTTGCCGCCGGCTTCGATGCCGCCCTTGATGCCGAAGCTCAATAGGCCAGAGGCACGGCCACCGAAGTCGCGTTGAATCAACTCATAGTCTGGGCTGCTGGTTAGGCCTGGATAGTTCACCCAAGACACTAAGTCGTGTGCTTCTAGGTATTGGGCTACTTTCACGGCGTTGTCGCAATGGCGTTCTAGGCGTAGCGGCAGGGTTTCCAAACCTTGTAGAATCAAGAAGGCATTAAATGGGCTTAAGGCTGCGCCGGTGTTGCGTAGTGGCACCACGCGGGCACGGGCGATGAAGGCGGCGGCGCCAAAGTGTTCGTGATAGTTGACGCCGTGGTAAGACAGGTCAGGCGTGGTCAAGGCAGGGAAGCGTTCAGCGTGTTTGCCCCAGTCGAACTTGCCGCCGTCGATGATGGCGCCGCCAATGCTGTTGCCGTGGCCGCCGATGTATTTGGTGAGCGATTCCACCACAATGTCGGCGCCCAGAGCTAAAGCGTTACAAATTAAGGGCGTGGCCACGGTGTTGTCGACTACCAGCGGTAGGCCGTGGGCGTGAGCCGCTTCGGCGAAAGCTGGAATGTCCACAACGTTAATGGCAGGGTTGCCGATGCTTTCGCAGTAAACCAATTTGGTTTTAGCGTCCACCAAGGTGGCGATGTCTTCAGGTTTTTTAGCGTCGACAAAGCGCACTTCAATGCCTTGCTTGGGCAGGGTGTGGGCAAATAGGTTAAACGTGCCGCCGTATAGGGTGGAGATGGCCACGATATTGTCGCCAGCCTCGGCCAAGGTTTGGATGGCGTAGGTGATTGCAGCCATGCCGCTGGCCACGGCCACGGCGGCAATCCCGCCTTCAAGCTGGGCCAAGCGCTCTTCTAGCACGGCATTGGTCGGATTCATGATGCGGGTGTAAATATTGCCCGCTACGTTTAGGTTAAATAAATCGGCACCGTGCTGGGTATTGTCAAAGGCATAGCTGGTGGTTTGGTAAATCGGCACCGCCACTGATTTAGTGGTTGGGTCTGGGCTATAGCCTGCATGTAAAACGATGGTTTCTGGTTTCATTATGGTTATTCTCCACGATTTTATGTTGTGTTGGGCATTGCATATTGATGACTCTACCTTAACACGAATTTTAAACATATGGCCGTCTAAATGGCTAGAAATCTAAATAAACACAAAAATAGCGTTTTAAAGGGGGGCTTTTAAGACAATATGGCATTAAGTCTAGGAAATGTGAGAAAAAAAGCTAAAAATGTATTTTATGGTCTATTTTTTAGCCTAAATGATGTGTAATAGACACAAAAAAGCCACAAAATCATGGATTTTGTGGCTTTTTAACAGCATAAGGCTTAACCGTGTTTGGCGGTCACCAAGCTGACTTCTTCTGGGCAGCCCAGAAAAACCGGTACCCGTTGATGCAGGCCTTCAGGTTGGATAGACAGCATGTCAACTGCGCCGTTGGTGGTTTGGCCGTGAGCTTGAGCCACGATCAGCGCCATTGGGTTGGCTTCGTACATTAGGCGTAGCTTACCGGGCTTGCTTGGGTCGCGCTTGTCCTGTGGGTACATGAATACGCCGCCGCGCATCAAAATACGGTGTACTTCGGCGACCATAGAGGCCACCCAACGCATATTGAAGTTTTTGGCGCGTGGGCCTTCGGCGCCCAGCAGCATCTCGCCCACATAGTCTTGAACCGGACGATCCCAATGACGGTGGTTCGACATATTAATGGCGAATTCCTGCGTGTGCTCGGGAATGCGTAAGTCTTGCTGGGTCAACACAAAATCGTTGTCGGCGTTGAGGGTGAACACAAAAGCGCCGTGTTTTAAGGTGAACACCAATTGGGTTTGAGGGCCATACAATACATAGCCTGCAGCCACTTGGTCGCTGCCTTTTTGCAAGAAACTTTCAGTGCTTAAGGCGCTGCCTTTAGGGTGGGCCAGAATAGAGAAGATGGTGCCCACAGAAATGTTGACGTCAATGTTAGACGAGCCGTCAAGTGGGTCAAACAACACTAGATATTCGCCGTCGGCATGGCCGGCTACATAGGTGTCTTCTTCTTCAGAAGCCAAGCCAGCCACCGCCGCATTGGCGCTTAAAGCATCAATGATCAAGGTGTTGGCCATGACGTCGAGTTTCTTTTGGTCTTCGCCCTGCACGTTGCCTGTGCCGGCTTCACCCAAAATGCCCGCTAAAGCGCCTAAGCGTACTTTGTCATTGATGTGGCCGCAGGCTTCAGTGATGCTGAGCATGAGGTCGATGAGGTTTTGAGGCAGCTGGTGGGCGGCTGCATGTTGGGCCAAAAAATCGTTTAGGCTGATGTTTTGCATGATGAATTCCTGTCAATAAAGGTAATCTTATTAGTTAATCTGCGCTTGCAGCACGTATTTGGCCCCGGCGTTTTGTGCCAATAGCTTGGTTAGCTGTGGCATCAAGGACTGTAATTGTTGTTGGAGCTGGTAGGGTGGATTGATGATGAACATCCCGCTGCCAAACATCCCAAAACCATCCATGCTGGGGCTGCTGACATGCAGCTCAACCTGAAGGTATTGCTGCGGCGACAGCTTTTTGAGCGCTTCAGGTAGCTTTTTGCTTTCGGCTCGGCTCAGGCAGGGATACCACACCATATAGCAGCCACTGGCAAAACGCTTAAGGGCATCTTTTAGCGTGTCGACGACAAGCTGGTAGTCTTGTTTTTGTTCGTAAGGCGGGTCAATCAGCACGGCTGCACGGCGGGTTGGGGGCGGTAAAAGCCCGACGAGGCCTTTAAAGCCATCTTCAATTTTAATCTGAGTGCGGCGACCAGCGCCGCGAAAATTGGCCAATAAGTGCTGACTATCGGTTGGGTGAAGTTCAAACAGACGCAGCTTATCGGTCTCTCGCAGCAGAGCATTGGCCACTAAAGGCGAGCCTGGATAGCAAGGATGCTCGGTTTGAAAGCGAGTGGTTAGGGCCACAAAATCTTGTAAGGCGGGCGGTAGTTGGGCGGCCTGCTGCAGTAGGCTAATGCCGACGCTGTGTTCGCCGGTTTTTTGCGCATAGGCGGATTCTAAATCGTATAGGCCCGCGCCGGCGTGGGTGTCGATGTACCAATACGGCTTGTCTTTTTGGTTAAAGTAATCCAAGACAAGTTTCAAGCATAAATGCTTTAAAACGTCGGCATGATTGCCGGCATGAAAAGCATGACGATAACTGAGCATGAGGAACGCCACTGATAAAACCCATATTTTACCTTAGCCATGAACTTTTGGCTAAATTAAAGCGTAGCGACTTGAGCTGTTGTCATTAAGTCATGCTGAGGCACAAGGTTGGCGACTTATTTGAATGGCAAGACGCCAGGCTTTTATAGCTATGCTAAAATCATAAGTGGTGTGCTATAGGTGAGGGAGGGAAGGGTGATGAAACGTTCTGGATTGCGGCTATGGGTGGGCATGATGACGTCGCTGGCCTTCATCGGCGGCGGTCTTGGCTTGGGGGTACGGTTGGGCGGCAATATGGCGGTGGTTGCACCGGCGGCGCTGGCCGCTGCGCCCATGCCGCTAATGATGGATCAGGGGCTGCCCAGTTTGGCGCCGATGCTGGCCCAGGTGATGCCGGCCGTGGTCAGTATCGAGGTTGCAGGTCGGCGGGTCGAGCGCGTGCAAGCGCAGTCTGGCGCGCCTTTACTGGGCCCAAATGCGTCCCAGTGTCAACAAGGTGGGGCGCTCTATAATACGCCGATTTGTCCCGAGCCAGAGCGGGTGGCTGGGCCTAGGTTTCGTAGTTTAGGCTCTGGCGTCATTATTGATGCGGTCGAGGGCTATGTCGTGACCAACTATCATGTGGTGAATCAGGCTGAGCGCATACAGATTGAGCTCTTGAACGGGCGTCGCTTTGAGGCTCAGCTCGTAGGGCAGGATCTCGGTTCAGATTTGGCCTGGCTGAAGATTAATCAAGCGGCTGATTTGGTGGCGATTCGGCTGGCCGACTCTGATCAATTACGCGTGGGTGACTATGCTTTGGCCATTGGCAATCCTTACGGCCTAGGCAGTACGGTGACGTCTGGGATTGTATCGGCCTTAGGACGTAGCGGTCTAGGGCGGCAAAGTTATGAGCATTTTATTCAAACCGATGCCGCCATTAACCGAGGCAGCTCCGGCGGGGCTTTAATCAATGTGTCGGGAGAGCTTATTGGCATCAATACGGCGATATTGGCGGCCGGTGGTGGCAATATCGGCATTGGCTTTGCCATCCCCAGCAATATGGTGAAAAACCTAACCGATCAAATGCGCCGCTATGGTGAGGTGAGGCGTGGCGTCATCGGCGTGGTCGGTACAGAAGTCAGCCAAGAAATGGTGCAAGCATTTAATTTAGATCAGCGTCTAGGAGGCTTTATTACCGAGGTGCTGTCCGGTTCGGCGGCAGCCTATGGCGGCATGCTGGCTGGCGATGTGGTGGTGAGCGTGGATGGTCAGAGCGTGCCCAGCTTTGCTGCTTTTCGGGCCCAAATCAGCAGTGTGCCCATCGGCACTCGGCTAGATGTTGGCGTGTTGCGCCAGGGGCAGCCGCTGACCTTGAGCATACAGGTGGCGCCGCCGCCGGCCGCTACAGCGCCAAGCATGCCTTAAAACTTATTAAAGAGAGAAGCCGTGGCAGCATATGCTTTGGCTTAGGTCAAGTTGGCGCTTAAAAATCTTAGCCTTCAATTTTGTCATTGGGCCACGTTGACGCAGCGATGGGCGTTTTAAGTCAGTCAATCATGGCGGCTCAAGCAGGCGATAAGGTGATTAAATCACTGATAAGCTTAGGGGTTGTAAGGTTATTAACAAAAGCTGTGGATAACTTTGTGGATTAAAGTAGGTTTGCCCGGATAAGGCCTTTATAACTAAAGGGATGATTGTGATTGATTAAAAAAGCGCCCATTTTATTTTTTTGTTTTATTTCAAATGGTTACTGTTATTTTAAAAGTGTCAATGAGTTTTTTTGGCGTAACCTAAGGGTGGATGTGATCGGATACGACCAGCGGTGCATAAGTTTGTGGTTTTTAGATGAAAATAGGTTTTGTCAAGCATTATTAATGAAAAATTTATGCTTAGATGACGGTTGTGCAATTGCCCCTGAGGGAGCGGAAGGCGTACAATGGAGGCTTAACAGATTAAATAAATTAAAGGTGTTTGAACATGGTTCGTACTCGATTTGCGCCTAGTCCAACGGGTTTTTTACACATTGGTGGCGTGCGTACTGCTTTATTTTCTTGGGCCTATGCCCGTAAAAACCAAGGCAAATTTGTCTTGCGTATTGAAGATACTGACTTAGCGCGTTCAACCGAGGAATCGGTTCAAGCCATTATGGACGGCATGCATTGGGTGGGTTTGGATTATGATGAAGGCCCTTTTTACCAAACACAACGCTTTGACCGCTACAAAGAGGTGGTTGCTCAGCTGCTGGCCTCTGGCCATGCCTACCATTGCTATTGCTCCAAAGAAGAGCTAGAAGCCATGCGCCAAGAGCAAGAAGCCGCTGGCCAGCATTATTTTGCCTACGACCGTCGCTGGCGTCCAGAAGAGGGTAAAACCCTGCCGACTATTCCTGCCGACGTTGAGCCGGTGGTGCGCTTTAAAATGCCGATGACGGGCAAAATCGCTTGGGATGACTTGGTGAAAGGCACCATCGAGTTCGACAATAAAGAATTAGACGATTTAATCATTGCGCGCCCAGACGGCTCACCTACGTATAATTTCTGCGTGGTGGTCGATGATTGGGACATGGGCATTACCCAAGTCATTCGCGGTGACGATCATGTCAATAATACCCCGAAGCAAATCCATATTTTAAAAGCCTTAGGCGCAACCTTACCTGAATATGCACACTTGCCCATGATTCTGAATGAGTCAGGCGCTAAAATGTCTAAGCGTCGCGATGCCGTCAGCGTAGTGGACTACGAACGTCAAGGCATTTTGCCTGAAGCCATGTTGAATTACTTAGCGCGCTTAGGCTGGGGCCATGGTGACGATGAGTTTTTCAGCATGGAGCAGTTTGTGGCTTGGTTTGACCTAAAAGACGTCAGCCCATCTTCTAGCCGCTTTGACCAAAGCAAGCTGTTGTGGCTAAACGCCCAGCACATCAAAGCCGCTGACAATGATCGCTTAGCCGGTTTAATTCAGGGCCGCATGGCCGAAGCCGGCATCACCGACACTCAGCAGCCTGCCTTGGCGGAAGTGGTGGCCTTGGTGAAAGAGCGCGCGCAAGACATCAATCAATTGGCCGTGGCCTGTGAATACTTCTACCGTAAAGCCACGCCCACCGAAGCTGAATTGGCCAAGCATTGGTCTGATGAAGCCCATGAGCGTATGCTGCGCTTTGCCGACGTTTTGGCCGGCGTCAACGATTGGACGGCTGAGGCCATCCACGATCAATTCAAACCGTTTTGCGATGCAGAAGACATCAAAATGGGCAAGTTAGGCATGCCGCTACGCATCTTGGTGTGTGGTACTTCCCAAACCCCGTCGGTCGATGCGGTACTGGCATTGATTGGTAAAGACGAAGTTCTGGCCCGTATGCGCGGCTAAAACCCCAAAACACCATTCAAACCTGTACCGCAACCATGCAGTGCAGGTTTTTTTTGTCCCTAAGGTTTTAGGGGCTGTTGGTTATTTAAGGCAGCAGTATCTGGCAGCGCCTTGGCCGTGATGGCGAAGCGCGATGCGTTTAGGTGGGGCGTGCAGCTCGGTGTGCGCCCCAAGACTTATTAACCCTTCATTGACCCAGTATGGCGAAGTGGGACAGTGAGCACAGTAGAGGTTTAACCCAAATGAAACAAACGTCTTATCCCAAAGAAGCGATTAAAGTTGTTTTACTTGAAGGCGTCCATGCTGCGGCAGTCGACTATTTCAAGCAAGAAGGCTATACCCACGTGGTGGAATACCCTAAGGCCTTAGAAGGGCCAGAACTCCTAGAGGCGATTGCCGAGGCGCAGATCATCGGCATTCGTTCGCGGACACAATTAACCGAGGCAGTGTTTGCCGCAGCGCCTAAGCTATTGGCCGTGGGCTGTTTTTGCATCGGCACCAATCAAGTGGATAAGGCTGCGGCGCAGGCGCGGGCCATTCCTGTGTTTAATGCCCCTTATTCGAATACTCGCTCCGTGGCCGAATTGGTCATTGCCGAAAGCATTATGTTGATGCGTGGCATTCCCTATAAAAATGCCCATAGCCACCGTGGCGGCTGGATGAAATCAGCCACCGGTTCTTATGAGGTGAGAGGTAAAACCATCGGCATCGTCGGCTATGGCCACATCGGTACCCAAGTGGGGATTTTGGCAGAAAATCTAGGCATGAACGTGGTGTTCTACGACGTAGAGACTAAGCTGGCCTTAGGTAATGCGCGGCCGATGCCGACTTTAGAGGCCTTATTGAAGGTGGCCGACATCGTCACCCTACACGTGCCAGAAGACAAGACCACCCGCAATCTGTTTGATGCCACGCGCCTAGGCCAGATGAAAAAGGGGGCTATGTTGATCAATGCCTCACGCGGCACCGTGGTGGATTTAGACACCTTAGCCGCCTTGATAAAAAGCGGGACGTTGGCAGGCGCCGCCATTGACGTCTTCCCCGTCGAGCCTAAGTCTAATCAAGATGAGTTTCAATCGCCGCTGCGCGGCCTAGACAATGTGTTGCTGACCCCCCACATCGGTGGCTCAACGGTGGAAGCGCAGGAAAACATCGCCGTTGAAGTGGCGGCGAAGCTGGTGCGTTATTCTGATAATGGATCAACCCTGTCGGCGGTTAACTTCCCTGAAGTGTCGTTGCCCAGCGATCCAAACAGCCATCGCTTGCTGCACGTTCACACCAACGTGCCCGGTATTCTGCGTACTTTGAACAACTTTGTGTCTCACTATCCCGACATGAACATCAATGCCCAATATCTACAAACCGACGGCGACATTGGCTATGTGGTATTGGACGTATCTTGCAGCATCGAGGATGCCGAAGCGCTGTATCAAGACATGAAGCATTTAGACGGCACGCTCAAATGCCGCCTGCTGTATTGATGGCTTGAACATCATGGTAGAAAACCGCTGTTGTCCCGTGGGGCAGCAGCGGTTTTTTTGGTTTGCAGCAGGCTAGCTTGGGTTGGCCTTTAGCCATTGGCCCAGCGCCAACATGCTGTCAATCATGTGGTCGGGCGAATGGGGTTGAAGATCGAGCAAGGTCTTTTCCGACCAGGCCACGAAGACACTTTTCACCCCGGCATTGTGGGCGCTGGCGATGTCTTGCCAATTGTCGCCCACCATGACGCTGTGTTCGGCCTGGCTGTTTAAAGCTTGTAACGCTCGTTGAATGGGCTCTGGATCTGGTTTGTGGTGTTGACAGTCGCTGCCGCCGATGACCACGTCAACGTGATCACGAAGCCCAAACAGGGCCAAGCCACGCTCTAGGATGGGGTTGAGTTTAGTGGACACAATGGCGATTTTCTTGCCGTCTTGGCGCAGCGCCTTGAGGGTTTCGATCACGTCGGGAAACAGCGTCACCCAATCATCGTGATGGGTGTGGCTGAAGTCGCGATAGCGCGCCAACATTTCATCCACTCGAACTCGGTCTAGCTGTTCGTAGACGCTGCGTAGCGGCGGCCCGTTGAATAGGCGCACCGCCTCGCGGCTGTATTGGCCAGGATAATAATGATTGAGTACGTGTAGGTGAGACTGGGCAATCAGCTCATTACTGTTGAGCAAGGTGCCATCAAAATCAAACAAAACGGTGTCAATCTGCATGGCTGGGCCTTTATTCAAATAGGGCTCTGAGCTCGGCCCAGTCGATTTGGTCTGGCGTTTGCCAGCGCCACTTCGGCGCATAGTCTTTATCCACCATCCGCGCGCGCACGCCTTCGACAAAGTCACTGTTGGGCTGGCATTGAGCGCGCGCCAGCTTAAAGTCAGTGTCCGAGGCCGCATGGT
>JAGNTR010000074.1 GCA_017987415.1 Neisseriaceae bacterium | reverse complement strand
CGCTTGCCGGCTAAAATACAGCTTAAAAATAGGCCGCTGGTTAGGTCGCCTACGCCAACGGGCTGTTTGCCAGAAAAGTTCACCAAGGGGCGGCTGATGTGCCAAGCCTGATCTTTGGTGACCAGCATGGTTTCGTAGCAGTCTTCATGAAAGGCGGCGCGGTTTAAATGCTTGATCAAAACCATGTTCGTGCCCATGGTGCATAATAGGCGGGCGGCCTCAACGGCCTCATGGACGCTGCCAATGGGGCGTAGGGTTAAGGTTTCCAGCTCCAAAAGATTGGGTGAAATGATGTCGCTGTGGGGCAACAGCTGTTGGCAGATAAATTCGGCCACGCCGGGGGCGACCACGCAGCCCTTTTCTGAATGGCCCATGACGGGGTCGCAGGCATACAGCGCATTGGGGTTTTGCGCTTTCACTTCTTTAACAATGTTTAAAATGTGTTCACCCTGATCGGCCGCACCAATATAGCCACTCAATACGGCATCACATTTGGCCAAGACGCCAATATTATTTAGGCCGGTGGCAATGTCACCTAGGTGGGCTGCGGGCATGGTGACGCCGGTCCATTTTTCAGGGTATTGGGTGTGGTTAGAAAACTGGACGGTATTCAATGGCCACACGTTCATGCCCATGCGCTGCATTGGAAAAACGGCGGCGGCGTTGCCGGCATGGCCAAACACAACGTGAGACTGGATGGAAAGAATATTTTTCATGGGCTTAAGGCTTATTGGCTATGGGTGAAGAGGGGCATTGTCGCTACTGACAACCCTGTAGTTTATAATAACCCGTTATTGCTGAGTAGTCATTTAAACCAATGTGCGTGACAATTTGCGCTTAATCAAACTTTCGATGCTTGCCTGTTGCGGCTTTGGTCGGGGTTTTGGTTGACAGGCTAGAAACGGCTATGGTGCAATGCCGATTAAATCTCAAAGGGTGACACATATGGAAATGGAAGAACGGTACTTAGTGCCTGGTTTGATGCGTGGTTTGGCAATTTTAGAGTTGTTTGGGCAAGAGCAGCAGGCATTGACCATCTCAGAGTTGGCCGAGCGACTTGGGGTCAACCGTTCTAGCGCTTTTCGTTTGGCCTACACCCTTGAATCCTGTGGTTATATTCGTAAAAGTCCAGACAGCAAACGCTATACCCTAGACGCTAAGGTTATGGGTTTGGGCTTTAAGTATTTGTCGGGCTTGGATTTGATCGAAGCGGCGCGGCCGATACTCAGCCAGCTGCGCGACGATACCTCGCTGGCTTGCCATTTGGTGATTTTGCAGGATAAAGACATTGTCTATATCGATCAATGCCAGGCGCAGGGCTCGTTTACCAGCCGCGTGCGCGTGGGCACGCGCTGGCCAGCTTATGCAACCGTGATTGGCCAGCTGCTGCTGTCGGATCAAGCGCCAGAGGACGTCGCGGCGCTCTATGCAGATGAGTCTGAATGGATCAGCTTTTCTGAGCGCACGCCGCAGGATATGGCGCAGCTGTTGACGCGTTTGGATGAAGTGCGCGGTGAACGGGCATTGGTCAGCTGGGGCCATTTTAATCACAATATGGCCACCTGTGCTTCGCCAGTGTTTCGCCGCGACGACGGTAAAATGGTGGCGGTGATTTCGGCCAGCTGTCCTTTAGGGATGTTTAGCGAAGCGGCGTTTAATGATGAGGTCAAGCCCAAGGTCATTGATGCGGCTGAGCGTTTATCGCAACAGCTGACCCGCCACAACTTCCTATAAAATAATTTCATTAAAAACCCCAGCCTACCAAGGGTATGCTGGGGTTTTTTGCGTGTGGGTGCGATCACGCTGCCGTTAAAATCGCACACTTTCTTTTTTCACTGTTGACAGGTTCAGATCATTTATTCTATTCTTTGGGTGAATGTTTTGAATATCAAATAGTGTTTTGCATATGAAACAATATTAGGAGAAGTTATGAGCTGGTTGCCCATTTGTAAACGTCAAGACATCAGTGCCGACATGCCCAAAGCCGTAAAGGTGGGTGAGGTGGAGATCGGGGTGTTTGAGGTTGATGGTCGGTATTACGGCATTGAGGACGTGTGTCCACACGCCTATGCCTTGTTGAGCGAGGGTTTTGTCGAAGGGCGTACGGTTGAGTGTCCCTTACATGAAGCCATTTTTGACATTCCAACCGGCAAGTTGGAAAGCGGTCCAGGCTGTCGCGATTTGTGTACGTATCCCATTAAGGTGGAAGGTGACGACGTTCTGGTGCAAATGAAATAAATAAAAAAAGCAGTAATATAGGAGAAACCACGGTATGAATCATAATCCCCAATTGGCCCTTTGGCTTAAGCCTACGCCCTCGAAAGAGGCGGGCATCAACAATATTCAAATGCCTGGACAGCCGCGCAACGTGGTGTGGCAAACCCGTCCTCGTGAACCCAATGCCTATGAGTTGGCGCTTTGCCAACATTTAATTGCTGGCTTTAAAGCCGATCAGGTGACGTCTGCCGACATGGCCGCGTATCTGAATCAAGTCGGTTTCCGTCACGAAAGCGGTGATGAGTGGGACAGCGCTAATTTTGAGGCCGAAATGGCCCGTTTAGGTTATTAGGGAGATAGGGCAATGAACACGGTAGATCAAGTAGAACAATATCTAGACTTAGGCTTACGCAATCTTTGGTATCCCGTTTTGGCCAGCTATGAAGTGGGCAATAATCCGGTGGGCATTACCCGCTTGGGTGAAAATATTGCGCTGTGGCGCGACGAAGCGGGCCAAGTGCACGCGATTGAAGACCGTTGCCCACATCGTGGCGCACGCCTGTCTTTGGGTTGGAACTTGGGCGATCGCATCGCCTGTTGGTATCACGGCGTTGAGGTGAACGGTGAAGGCGTGGTGGCTGACGTACCCGCGGTGGATGCCTGCCCGATGACGAACAAAAAATGCCTGCGCGCTTATCCTGTGATCGAGCGCAATGAGGCGATTTTCCTATGGTTTGGCATTGATGCCGATGCGGCGCCGGATGAACTGGTGTTGCCTGAGCAGCTCAGCGATGACGCCGAATGGAGCTCGTTTTTGTGCCAGGCTGATTGGCAGGTGAACTATCGCTATGCCGTCGACAACGTGATGGACCCCATGCACGGCAGCTATTTGCATGGTGCGTCGCATTCGATGTACGCCGGTGACAAAACCGCCAATATGCGCCATCGCCCAACGGATCATGGTTTTGTCTTTGAAAAAGAAGGCCAGACCGGGGTGAACTTTGACTGGGTGGAGTGGGGCCAAAGCGGCGCGTCTTGGCTGCGCCTGTCGATTCCGTATCAAAAACAGTTTGGCCCAGGCGGCGTGTTCTGGATTGTCGGCTTTGCGACGCCCATCGATGCGCACAATACGCGCGTCTTTTTCTGGCGCTGTCGTGAAGTAAAAGGCTGGCAGCGTGATGCATGGCGCTTCCTCTACCGTACCCATTTGGAAAAGCTGCACTGGGATGTGCTGGAGCAGGATCGCGTGATTTTGGAGCTGATGCCGCCTGATGCGCGTGAAAAAGAATTTCTGTATCAGCATGATGTGGGCCTGTCGCGCCTACGCCGGATCATGAAAAAAGAAGCCCAACAGCAGCTGGCTCAGCTGGCGGCTCTGGCCGAGCAAAAGCAAGACAACCAAGGCTATGTGGTATGAGCGGGCTCTTAGCAAACCAAAAGGTGTTGATTACTGGCGCTGCGCGCGGCTTAGGCTTTGCCTTTGCCGAGGCGGCGGCCCGCGCCGGTGCCAAAGTGGTGTTGGCCGACATTCTTTATCCAGAGGCCCAGGCGGCGGCAGAAAAACTGACGGCGGCAGGGCTAGCAGCCCACGCCGTGGCCTTGGATTTGGCCGATCCTGAAGCCATCAGCCGCTGTATGGATGAAGCCATTGTCTGGCTGGGGGGCTTGGATGGGTTGGTGAATTGCGGCGCTTTGGCTACGGGCGTCGGCGGCGTGGACATGATGGCTTACGACGTGGCGCTATGGGACAAGGTGATGAGCGTCAACGTGCGCGGTACGTGGCTCATGAGTCAGGCGGCGGTGCCGCATTTGCGTGCCAGCGGCAGCGGCAAAATCGTCAACATCGCGTCGGATACGGCGCTGTGGGGCGCGCCTAAGCTAATGGCCTATGTGGCCAGTAAGGGCGCCATCATTTCGATGACGCGCTCTATGGCGCGCGAGCTTGGGCCGGACAATATTTGCGTCAACACCATTTGCCCCGGCCTGGTGTTGGTGGAGGCGACCGAATATGTGCCGCAGGAGCGTCATGATCTTTACGTGAATGGTCGCGCCATCAATCGTCAGCAAATGCCGGAAGACGTGACTGGATCGGTGCTGTATTTGCTGTCGTCGCTGTCGTCGTTTGTGACGGGGCAAACCCTGCCGGTGAACGGTGGCTTTGTATTTAACTAAATAATAATAAAGAACGCAGAGGATGAATCCATGAACATAGTAGGCATAGAGGCGCTGAGCTTTGGCGTCACCGACACCCAAGAGGCCGCCCGTTTTTTAAATGATTTTGGACTGCGCGAAGGCCGCAGCGATGTGGCGGGGGCGGCGCTGTATGTAACCCAAGACCAAAGCCGCCTATACGTATACGACGCTCAAGATGCCTCGTTGCCGGCGGCGATTGAAGAAGGTTCAACCTTGCGTGAGGTGGTGTGGGGCGTAGCCGATGCGGCCAGCCTGAGCGAGTTGGCCTTACGTTTGGCCGATCAGCCAGGCTTTACCCAAGGCACCGATTTTGTGCAATGCCTAGACCCCAATGGTTTGAGCATTCGCTTTGTGCCTAGCCAGGTGAAGCCCGTGACCTTACCCGTCAGCGGCATCAATCAATACGGCGACATTCAGCGCGTCAACGAAGCCAGCCCCGTATACGAGCAGGCAGAGCCAGTGCGCGTGGGCCATGTGGTGTTTTTTACGCCGGACTTGGCCACGGTACAGGCGTTCTACATCGACAAATTGGGCTTTCATTTGTCTGACGCCTACAACGATCGTGGCGCCTTCTTGCGCTGTAAGGCTGAGGGCCATCATCACGATTTATTCTTACTTAAGCTGCCCAATAAGCCGGTTGGCTTAAAT
Organism: Neisseriaceae bacterium; assembly: GCA_017987415.1. GTDB lineage: Bacteria > Pseudomonadota > Gammaproteobacteria > Burkholderiales > Neisseriaceae > JAGNPU01. The sequence goes on along the minus strand of JAGNTR010000074.1, from coordinate 7,406 downwards.
CATGTGGCTTTTGTGGTGCGCGACATTCACGAAGTCATTGGCGGCGGCATCGCCATGAACCGTAAAAAATGGTCAACCTTCATTGGGCCAGGCCGTCACCCCATTTCTTCGGCCTATTTTTGGTATGTCAATAGCCCCTTTGGCGGCGCCTTTGAGTATTACACCAACGATGATTATTTAACTGAAGCGTGGACGCCACGGTTTTACGATTATCAAGTGTCTTTATTCACCGAATGGGCGATTGAGGGCGGCATCGACGACGACACCCGCAGACAGCTGAAGTAGTCCCTTCCTAGGAGTTTTTTCATGAGTCGTATCATCATTATTGGCGCAGGCCAGGCCGCCGCATGGGCGGCGCATACCCTCAGAGCCGAAGGATACAGCGGCGCTTTAGCGGTGGTGTCTAACGAAGAGGCGGTTTTTTACGAGCGCCCACCCTTATCCAAGCAGGTGCTGGCCGGTGAGATGGCGGCAGCGGGCCTACAGTTGTTTGACGACGCGGCCATCGCGGCCATGGCCATCGACTGGCATAAGCCAAATACGGTGACGGCCATCGATCGCGCGGCGCAAAGCGTGACCTTGGCCAGCGGCGAACGTTTGGCCTATGACCAGCTGCTGTTGGCCACGGGCAGTCGTGCGCGTTGGCCGGTACCGGCTTGGGCGCAGATGCCCAATGTATTTTCGGTGCGCACGATCGCCGACGCCGAGCGCTTGGGGGCGGCCTTGCAGCCAGGCAAGCGCATGGCGGTGATTGGCGGAGGTTGGATCGGTTTAGAGGTGGCGGCCACGGCGCGCCAAAAAGGCTTGGCGGTCACGGTGTTTGAACACGGCAGCCGTCTGTGTAAACGCAGCGTCAGCGCGGAAGTGTCTGAGTTTTTAAAGGCGCTGCATGAGGCCTCCGGCACAGAGATCGTACTCAACAGCGCTGGTCTAGCTTTACAGCCAACGGATTTAGGCACGGTACAGATTATGGGCGGCGCGGCGCAGCTGTTGGAGGCCGATGTCGTGGTGGTGGGCGCTGGCGCCGAAATTGCGACTGAGCTGGCTGAGGCTGCGGGCTTAACGGTGCGCGATGGCGTGGTGGTGGATCAGGCGGGTCGAACGTCTGACCCCAAGATTTTTGCCGCGGGCGACGTGGCGATTCACCCCGAGCTGGGTTTTTGCATCCAGTCGTGGGCGAATGCGCAAAATCAAGCCATTTGCGCCGCCAAGAATATGCTGGGCCAAGCCTGCGATTACGCCGAGATTCCTTGGCTGTGGTCGGACCAGCTGGGCTGCAATATTCAAATTTTAGGCAATCCCGGCGCCGAAGGTTTACAGCTGGTGGTGCGCGACAGCGGTGAGCACAAGAAAACCTTCATCTACGTCGATGCCGAGCAGCGTTTACAGGCGATGGTGGCGGTGAATGAATCACGTTTGATTAAGCTGGGTAAACGCTGGATGCAGGCGGGCATGGTGTTGCCGCTGGCGCAGCTGGCCGATCCTGATTTCAACCCTATGAGTTTAAAACCATAAGTGGGCGCTAGACCCTAACCAGAACCATCAATAATCAATCATCGTAAAGATGGAGAATAGAGGAAACATCATGCAAACAGAGCAAGACGTAAAGGCCGGCATGCGGCAATGGCTGGTGGCCGTGGTGCTGATGGTGTGCGTCACCTTGGCCTTCTTTGACAAAATCAGTATTTCGGTGCTGTTTGCCGATCCGCATTTTCAAGACGTAATGGGCATTGCCCATACCGATAAATCCAAGCTGGGCTGGTTGATGACCAGTTTCCTATTGGCCTATGGCTTTTCATCGGTGTTTTTAAGCTTTATTGGTGATTTATTTAACCCTAAGTATTTGCTTATGGTGACGGTGGCCTCTTGGGGCGTGTTGATGGGCATGATGGGCTTTGCCAACAGCTACGAAGAAATGCTGTTTTACCGAGTGCTGTTGGGCTTGGCAGAAGGGCCGCTGTTTGCCCTGGCCTACACCATCGTCAAACAAACGTTTGGCGCCGGTCAGCAGGCACGGGCATCGACCATGTTTCTCTTGGGTACGCCGATTGGCGCCGCGCTAGGGTTTCCGATTACTGCCTATGTATTGCAAAGCCATGATTGGCAGACCACGTTTTACGTATTGGCCGCGCTGACGCTGTTGGTGCTGGTGGTGATTTACTTTGGTTTAAAGGGCACCAAGCTGGCCAAGCAATCGTCTTTGGCTCAGGGCGCGACGCGGCCAAGCTTTAAGGATCACGCCCGCAACAGCAAGATTTTGTTGTCGAGTGCGGCATTTTGGGGCGTGTGCTTGTTTAACGTGGCCTTGCTGACCTATTTGTGGGGCCTGAACAGCTGGCTGCCGAGCTATTTAATGGAAGCCAAGCATTTTGATTTAAAAGCGTTTGGCCAACTGTCTTCGCTGCCGTTTATTGCCATGCTGGTGGGTGAAGTGTTTGGGGCTTTTTTATCCGATCGTCAGCCGCTACGCCGCACCAGACAGGTGATGTTGGGTTTGTTCTTTGCTGGCGCCGGCCTGTGGCTGATGGTGTATGTAGACAGTGCGATGGCGGTGATTGGCCTGATGGCGTTCAGCGCATTTTCTTGGGGCATGAGTGCCTGTGCCGTGTTTGCTTTGCTGTCACGGGTGTCGGCGGCCAATGTGGCGGCCACCGCCGGTGGGATTTTCAATGGCTTGGGCAACTTTGCCAGTGCGGCGGCGCCTGTGTTGATTGGCTATATGGTGACCATGAGCGGTCACTTTGATTACGGCATCATTTTCTTGGCCGCAGTGGCGTTGGTGGGATCGTTCATCCTGCTGCCGTGGCTACGTAAATATTAAGCGTGTCGTTTGATGTGCGCCGTGGGGCGGCAGGCTGCCTGATCCGCCCGCAGCGATTAACTTTGAAGGAGAAATAAGATGTCTCAAACCATAGAAACTTGGCAACAGCCAGCCGATAAAACCTTGGCTCAGTGGGTAGAATCTCGCGTTGCGCGCTTGGAAACCCGAACCTACGACTTTGATGCCCTGAAATTTCAGGCCGATTTTGATCCGAAATACAAACGCGCGCAAATGCGCTATATGGGCACAGGTGCAGCAGGCGTAACCAGCGACACCAACGTGGTGCCGGCGGAGAACTTTACCTTTTCAACCATGCTGTTGCCAGCGCAGTGCGAAGGCCCGTTACACGTTCACCGTGACGTCGAGGAAGTTTTTTTCATGCTGCGTGGCTCCATTGATCTATTTATTGAGCATAATGGAGAAACCTATACAACTCGTTTGAACGAGCGTGATTTGATCTCGATTCCACCGAATGTTTACCGCGGTTTGTATAACCATACGCAAGAGGATGCCTTGATGTGCGTGATGTTGGGCACGGCCAAACCCACCATTCCGACCTATCCAGATGACCATCCCTTATCCAAAATCAAGCGTTAAGGACGACGATGAACGCTTTAGTTGAAGAGTTAAGCCATTATCCGCTGCGCACCGTTTCGGTGGCGGGGCGGGTACAGGCCTATCGCGAGGCGGGGCAAGGCCCAGCGCTGGTGTTGCTGCATGGCATCAGCTCTGGATCGGGCGCTTGGGTGAATCAATTGGCCGCCCTAAGCCCTTATTTTCGGGTGATCGCCTGGGATGCGCCTGGTTATGGCTCGAGTGAATGCTTGGCGAATCCTGAGCCTAGGGCGCTGGATTATGCGCAAGCCCTGCATGCCTTTTTACAGGTATTGGGGGTGAACCAACCGCTGTTATTGGGCCATTCTTTAGGCGCCATGATGGCGAGCGCTTACGCTCAAGCGTTTCCCCAAAATTATGCGGGTTTAATATTGGCCAATCCCGCTCAAGGCTATGGCGCTGCCGATGCCAAAACGCAAGCACAGGTGGCTCAGCAGCGGCCACAGCTCTTACGGACTTTAGGCCACGCAGGCATGGCCACAGAACGGGCGCCGTATTTATTGGCGCCACAGGCCGAGGCCAGCAAGGTGGCCTTGGTGGCGTACAGCATGTTACAGCTACAGCAACAAGGGTTTGAACAAGCGTCACAGGTATTGGCCCATGATGATATTTGGCAGGCTTTACCCGCAGTGACGGGGGCAAACATCGGGGTGATTTATGGTCTTGAGGATGGCATTACCCCGCCCGCAGGCGTGGATGCCTTGATCCAGCGGTTGGACCCAAACGTTGTGGCCTATCCGCTAGAAGCGGCAGGACACGCCAGCTACATTGATGAGCCAGCAGCGTTTAATCAAGCGGTGTTGGCCTATGCGCAGCTCATTAACAGAATAAAAGAGGAATCATAAAACGATGGGTTTCCAAATTGAAAATAGAGTAGCCGTGGTGACCGGTGGGTCATCAGGCATAGGGTTGGCGACGGTGCGCCTGTTGATTGAGGCCGGCGCTAAAGTGGCTTGGTGTGGTCGAGACGCCGAGCGTTTGGCCGAATCTTTGGCCAGCATCCAGGCTGAGTTTCCTGATGCAGCCTGCTTTACTCGCAGCTGCGACGTGTTGAATCGTGCCGACGTGGACGCGTTTGCGGCGGCAGTCGTGGCCCATTTTGGGCAGGTGGATTTTTTAATCAACAATGCTGGTCAAGGCCATGTGGCGCACTTTGCCGACACGGAAGACGAAGACTGGCTGAATGAAACCAAGCTCAAGCTGTTTAGCGTCATCAATCCAGTGAAGGCGTTTTTGCCTGCCTTAGAGCGCTCAGACGTGGCGTCGATCACCAACGTGAATTCGCTGCTGTCGTTACAGCCAGAGCCACATATGATCGCGACTTCGTCTGCGCGGGCGGCCTTGCTGAATCTGACTCATTCATTGGCGCATGAGTTTTGCGCCAAGGGCATTCGGGTGAACTCTATTTTGTTGGGCATGGTGGAATCTAACCAATGGCAGCGGCGCTACGAGCGGCGCAGCGACAGCAGCGTCAGCTGGGAGGCCTGGATTGGTGAGGTGGCGGCCAAGCGTGGCATTCCGATGGGACGTTTAGGCAAACCAGAAGAGCCTGCTCGAGCCTTAGTATTTTTGGCTTCACCGTTGGCGTCTTACACCAGTGGTGCGGCTTTGGACGTATCGGGTGGCTTTAATAAACACCTTTAAGAGAAGGCGTGGCGATGAAAAAATTAATGATGATCGGCTTTGGTGCCATGGGCCAAACGGTGTTGGCGCATCTACCTGAAGGCTTGAGCTTGGCTTGGGTGGTGGTGCCAGAGCGCAGCATCGCCAAAGTCAGCGCTTTGGTGGGCGCCGACGTGGCGGTGATGGCTGACGTGGCCGAGTGTGCTGAGCAGCCGGATTTGGTGATTGAAGTCGCGGGTCAAGCTGGCGTGCGGGCACATGCGGCGGCGGTGCTGCGCCGTGGTTGGAACATGGCCTTGATTTCGGTGGGGGCTTTGGCCGACGCCGAGCTGGCCCAAAGCTTAGCGACCGCAGCGACAGAAGGCGGCGGCACCTTGACCGTTTTGGCCGGTGCCGTAGCCGGCATGGACGGCTTGGCGGCAGCCAAAGAGGGCGGCCTTGATCGCGTGGTGTATCAGGGGTGTAAAAGCCCCAGTAGTTGGCAAGGGTCGCATGCGGAAACGCTGATTGATTTGGCCAACGTGACGGAAAAAACGGTGTTTTTCACAGGCAGCGCCCGCGAAGCGGCGACGCTGTTTCCGGCCAACGCCAACGTGGCGGCAACCATTGCCTTGGCGGGTCTGGGCATGGATGAAACCCAGGTTGAGCTCACCGTTGACCCAGACAGCCACAAAAATCAGCACCGGATTGAGGCTTCAGGCCGCTTTGGCCAGATGAGCATTGAGCTGGCGGGCGTGCCCCTGCCCAGCAACCCTAAAACCTCGACCCTGGCCGCGCTGAGCGTGGTGCGGGCGTGTCGATTATGCCTCAGTGGCATCAAAGTATAAGGAGGCCATGATGGCGACCCCATTACCCCTATTTTTAGCCGGACGCTGGCAGCAAGGCCGCGGCGGCGTCAGCGACAGCCTGTTTCCTGCCGATGGCAGCCTTAACGCCACCGTCAGCACGGCCAGCGCTGAGGACGTGCATGAGGCGATCGCCTTGGCCGAACAGGCTTGGCGCGACTGGCGCGGCAGTTTGCCGCATGAGCGGGCGGCGATTTTACACCGCGTTGCTGACTTGATTGACGCGCGGGTGGATTCGCTGTCTAAGCTGCAAACCCGCGACAACGGTAAGCCTTTAGCCGAAACCCGCGGCTTGGTATTGAGTGCGGCGGCGACGGCGCGTTATGTGGCCGCGGCTTGTGAAACCCTCAGCGATGAGCTAACGCCGCAGCGGGCTCACGACTTTATGACCATGAGCGTGCATGAGCCGGTGGGGATTGTGGGCTGCATCACGCCTTGGAATTCGCCCATTGCCAGCGAAATGCAAAAGCTGGCGCCAGCCTTGGCGGGCGGTAATGCCGTGCTGTTAAAGCCGGCCGATGCCACGCCGCTGTTGGCGTTAGAGTTGGCGAAGCTGTTTGAAGAAGCGGGCCTGCCTAAGGGCTTACTCAGCGTTTTACCTGGCCGAGGCTCAGTGGTGGGTGAGGCGATTATTCAGCACCCCTTAGTGCGTAAGCTGTCCTTTACCGGCGGCACCAGCACGGGGCGTCACTTGGCGCACGTGGCGGCAGAGAAATTGATCACCACGTCTTTAGAGCTGGGCGGTAAATCGCCGGTGGTGGTGTTGCCCGATGCCGATTTAGATTTGGCGGCTCAGGGCATCGTGTACGGTATTTTTAGCTCGTCAGGCCAGGCCTGTATTGCCGGCTCTCGTTTATTCATTCATACATCTATTTATGAGGCTTTGCTGGCTAAAATCATTGCCCTCACGACCAAGCTTAGGGTGGGGCATCCAGAAGCCGCCGACACCCAGATGGGGCCGCTCATCAGCGAAGCGCATTTAAAAACCGTAGACGATTACGTGCAGCTGGCCAAAAGCGAAGGCGGCCACATTGCCTGTGGCGGCAAGCGTTTACTGGAAGGGGATTTGGCCCAAGGCAGCTATTATGCGCCCACCATCATCACCGGTTTGCCCAACAGCGCCCGCGTGTGTCAGGAAGAGATTTTTGGGCCGGTTTTGGTGGTGCTGCCTTATACCGATGAAGCCGAGCTGCTGGTGCAGGCCAACGACAATGTATTTGGCCTAGCCGCTGGTATCTGGACGGAAAGCTATCGTGACGCGTGGCGCTTGGCTAGATGCCTTGAAGCGGGCACGATTTGGATCAATACCTATAAGAAATTTTCCATCAGCACGCCGTTTGGTGGCTTTAAGGAAAGCGGCATTGGTCGGGAAAAGGGCCGCGCCGGCATTTTGTCCTATATGCAGCAAAAAAGCATTTATTTGGGGTTGAGCAGCGTGCCCAACCCTTGGTGTGACTAAATCATACCGCGTCAACAAAGAGAACATAAAGGACTGCAACCAT
>JAGNTR010000073.1 GCA_017987415.1 Neisseriaceae bacterium | reverse complement strand
AGATGCTCAAACCGGTTTCACTCACCTCACCCAAATTGGCAAACAGCAAGAGATAGGCCGTAGGCGAGAGCCAAGTATGGTAGACGGCGTAATGCACCGCATGGCCGATTTGGCCGACGCCAAAAAACACGCACACCAGAGCCACCGTCCATTTAGACTTAGCCTGCAACACCACCACGCACAACAGCAACAAAAACGCCCAGGTTTCCCATGCCTTATACATAGGCACAATGTCGGCCACGCGCCGAAACCAAACCTCACTGACCAACAGAAGCACGCTCATGAATAGGGCCGGCAGCAGCCAAGACAAAGGGCCCGGCAGTTTATTGAGCGGTTTTAAAACCGAGATAGACATGATCAAGATCGTCTTTTTGAGGTTAACTAGAGGCGCGTATTATAAAACAGCCCTAATCCTATACGGGAATATTTTTATCAATATGGGCCACGGCATAAAATCATGGCTTTTTTCAGTTATAATCAACCCCTATCTTTCTTTTTAAAAAGTCCTGCCCCATCATGAGTAACAAACGCTTAATCTTTGGCTTTCACGCCCTAAATGCCCGCCTATGGCAAAACCCTGCCTCTTTGGTCGAAGTCTATGTCCAAGAAGGTAAAAACGATGCGCGCATGCGTGAAGTCTTGGCCAAGGCAGAAGCTGAGCGCGTGAAGATTGTCTTCGCCGATGCAGAACGCCTCAATGCGCTCAGCAAACACGCCCGTCATCAAGGCGTGGTGGCGTTTATTGATGCGTCTAAAAATCACGTTGACCTCGACGATGTGCTCGACCACATTCAAGAGCCGCCGTTCTTATTGATCCTAGACGGCATCACCGACCCTCATAATCTAGGCGCTTGCCTGCGCGTGGCCGACGCCATGGGCGTACACGCCGTGATCGCCCCCAAAGACAAAAGTGCTGGCCTCAACGCCACCGTCAGCAAAGTGGCCTGCGGCGCTGCCGAAGTGGTGCCCTATATCACCGTCACCAATTTGGCCCGAACCATTCGCGACCTAAAAGAGCGCGGCATTTGGATTGTCGGCACCGACATGGGCGGCGACGCCGATCTATATCATTACGACGCCAAAGGCCCGATCGCTTGGGTAATGGGCAACGAAGGCGAAGGCATGCGCCGCCTCACCCGCGAACTGTGCGATACCTTAGTGTCCATCCCAATGTTCGGCACCGTAGAAAGCCTCAACGTGTCCGTCAGTGCCGGCATGGTCTTAAGCGAAACCCGTCGTCAACGCACGCTGGCCCAAGGCTAACGCGGCCTGATGGCTCAACCCAAAACCAAGAAAGGCACCACCATGCGCCAAAAATCAAGTTCCTTATTAGGCCTCTTCATCGCCATTGGGCTGGTGGGCGGTGCCTTTGTTTTGGGTCAGCAGTTTAAAAACCTCCGCCAACCCAGCACCATCACCGTCAAAGGCCTGTCAGAAAAACCCTACAGCGCCGACCTCGCCGAGTGGCACATCAGCACCACGACAGCGGGCGACACCTATCAAGCCGCCATCGATGGCCTCAAGGCCAGCCAACCCACGCTGGATGCTTTTTTAAACCAGCAAGGCTTTGACAAAACCCAGCGCCGCCTAGGCCCAATGACGGTAGAGCCAACCTACGAGCAAGTTTATAACGCCGAACAGCAGCGCACGCTGTCGGTGCAAAATGGCTACGCCGCTACTCAAGGCTTAGTCATCACCGATGCCGACGTGCAAAAAATCGCCACCGCGCAAAAACAGGCGCTGGAATTTAAAGCCCAACAGCCACAGTTCGATTTTGCACCGCCGCTTTATTTATTGAACAATCTTGAAACCATTAAACACTCTTTAATCGCCAGCGCCACGGAAGACGCCCACAAACGAGCAACCGAATTTGCCAAAACTGGCCAAGTGACGGTGGGCACCATGCGCACTGCATCACAAGGCTCGTTTAATATTTTATCCGACCAGGCCAGTCAGCAAGACGCTGAAAGCTGGGGCGGCGAATACGATAAATCCACCATCAATAAACTGGTTCGACTGGTGGTGACAATTGAATATGACATTCGATAATTATCCTGTATCATCAATTCTGGATTAGGCTCATCTACGCCTAATCGCCTTTTTTTGACGCATCACCACCTGAGGGCAGCGCCATGATTTGGTTTGCTTTTGCACTGATTTTCCTAATGGCTGAACTATTCAGCACCACTTTATATCTATTGGTGATGAGCATCGCCCTCTTTACCGCTGGCTTCGCCGACGTCCTGTTAGGCACCAGTACGGCGCTGAATTTTGGCATCGTGGCCGCCATGACGTTTTTGGGCTGCTTCATCGCCTATCAATACAATAAAAAACGCAAACAACGCCGCAGCCACCGTACCGACGATCTAGACCTACAACAAATCGTCAGCATCGAAGGCATCAGCCCCAGCGGCGAGATTGAAGTACGCTACCGCGGCGCCATTTGGCAAGCCCGTTTTACCGACCATAATCTGCCAACCGACACCCAACAGGCCATCATCGTGGGCAAAGAAGGTAATTTACTCATCATCCAATCCATTTAACCCCCTTAATAGGAGCGTTTTATATGTCAGAATCCATGATCCTTGGCCTTTTAGTGGTCGCCGTGGCCTTTGTGTTCGCCAAGCTCAGCATCACCGTGGTCCCACAGCAAACCGCCTTTGTGGTCGAACGCCTCGGCCGCTATAAAAGCACGCTAAAACCCGGTTTAAACATCTTGATTCCCTTTGTGGATAAGCTCGCTTACAAGCACAGCCTAAAAGAAATCCCTTTAGACGTGCCCAGCCAAGTGTGTATTACCCGTGACAACACCCAGCTGACCGTCGACGGCATTTTGTATTTTCAAGTCACCGACCCAACCTTAGCCTCTTACGGTACCAGCAACTACATTTTGGCCATTACCCAACTGGCTCAAACCACCTTGCGCTCAGTAATCGGCCGCATGGAGCTAGACAAAACGTTTGAAGAGCGCGACGACATCAACAAAACCGTGGTCGCCGCGCTAGACGAAGCCGCCGTTTCTTGGGGCGTTAAAGTCTTGCGTTATGAAATTAAAGACTTAGTGCCACCGCAAGAAATTTTGCGTTCCATGCAGCAACAAATCACCGCCGAACGCGAAAAACGGGCCCGTATTGCCGAATCTGAAGGCCGCAAACTCGAGCAAATCAACTTGGCCACGGGTTCACGTGAAGCCGCGATTCAAGAGTCTGAAGGCGAAATGCAGGCCGCCATTAACCAGTCTAGCGGTGAAAAAATTGCCCAAGTTAATAAAGCCGAAGGTGAAGCCCAAGCCCTACGCCTGGTTGCCGATGCCACTGCCGACGCCATTCGCAGCATTGCCGAAGCCACCCGCATGCCTGGCGGTATGGAAGCGGTTAACTTAAAAGTGGCTGAGCAATACGTAGAAGCCTTTGGCAAGATGGCCAAAGAAGGCAACACCCTCATCATGCCGGCCAACGTCGCCGACATGGCTGGCCTTGTCAGCGCTGGTCTACAAATCGTCAAAGGCCAAAGCAAAGCTTAATCGCTTAAGCTTTGCCCTCTAACGGCGCCCAATGATCGTTGATCAGGGCGCCGTTTTTTGATGTTGCCCCTTAGCCTTAAGCCATGCACTAAAAGCATGAATGGTTTAGAATAGGCCCATTGTTTACTGAAGCGAGTCAGCCCCTCATGAAATACACCGACTTAAGAACGTTTATCGCCCAGCTTGAGCAAACCGGCCAGCTCAAACGCATCCAAACCCCCGTCTCACCGGTTTTGGAAATGACTGAAATCGCCGACCGCGTCCTTCAAGCCGCGGGCCCGGCATTGCTGTTTGAACGGCCCGAACACAACGGTCATCGTTACGACATGCCCGTATTAGCCAACCTTTTTGGCACGCCAGAACGCGTGGCCATGGGCATGGGCGCGGAAACCCTACTCGACCTACGTGAAGTGGGCAAAACCCTCGCCTACCTAAAAGAGCCTGAACCGCCCAAAGGCATTAAAGACGCCTTCAGTAAACTGCCTTTATTAAAAGACCTCTGGAGCATGGCGCCCAACGTGGTCAAAAAAGCGCCTTGCCAAAGCATCATCATCGAAGGTGATGACGTCGACCTCACCAAGCTGCCAATTCAGCACTGTTGGCCTGAAGACGTGGCGCCTTTAGTCACCTGGGGCTTAACCGTCACCCGTGGCCCCCACAAGAAACGCCAAAACCTAGGCATTTATCGCCAGCAATTGCTGGGGAAAAATAAATTAATCATGCGCTGGCTGGCCCACCGCGGCGGCGCCCTCGATTTTCAGGCGCATAAAGCCCTCCATCCTGACACACCCTACCCCGTGGCCGTGGTCTTGGGCTGTGACCCTGCTACCATTTTGGGTGCGGTCACGCCTGTGCCTGATACGCTGTCAGAATATCAATTTGCCGGGCTATTGCGCGGCAGCCGCACCGAGCTGGTTCAATGCATCGGCAACGACTTGCAGGTGCCCGCTCGAGCCGAAATCGTCCTTGAAGGCGTGATTCACCCCAACGAAGTGGCCCTAGAAGGCCCTTACGGCGACCACACTGGCTATTATAATGAGCAAGACCACTTCCCCGTGTTTACGGTGGAGCGCATCACCATGCGCGAAAACCCCATCTATCACAGCACCTACACCGGCAAGCCACCTGATGAGCCAGCCATTTTAGGCGTGGCGCTGAACGAAGTATTCGTGCCCTTATTGCAAAAGCAATTTCCAGAAATCGTCGACTTTTATCTGCCGCCAGAAGGCTGCTCCTACCGCATGGCCGTCGTCAGCATCAAAAAACAGTATGCTGGCCACGCCAAGCGCGTCATGATGGGTTGCTGGAGCTTTCTGCGCCAGTTTATGTACACCAAATTCATCATTGTGGTGGATGACGACATTGATGCGCGCGACTGGAAAGAAGTCATTTGGGCCATCACCACCCGCATGGACCCCGTACGCGACACCACCTTGATCGATCACACGCCGATTGACTATCTGGATTTTGCCAGCCCGGTCAGCGGCCTGGGCGGCAAGATGGGCCTAGACGCCACCAATAAATGGCCGGGTGAAACGCATCGTGAATGGGGCAGAGTCATCAAAAAAGACCCTGCCGTCAGCCAAAAAATTGACGCCATGTGGTCTGAGCTAGGCCTGTAACTCTTGGTTAGCCAAAGGGCAACGTCGACACCAGCAGCCTTGCCCTTTTAGCACCTCGCGCCAGCGCGCGACAAAAAAGCCCACCCTGAAAAGGGTGGGCTTTAGCATCTCGGCAACAAGATTCAGCCTTAGCGGCCTAGCTTCTGATCCATTTGTGCTTCGAACGCTTGCATACACTTCGTCGCAATGGCCATCATTTCATCAATCTCAGCATGAGTCATCACCAACGGCGGTGCGCTCACCATATGATCACCGCAGGCGCGCATAATCAAATTGTTTTTAAAGAAGATGTCACGGCACATCACGCCGGCGCCGTCTGAGCCTTCAAACAGGGTACGACTAGCCTTGTCTTTAACCAAGGTAAAGCCCTGCACCATGCCCACACCGCGCACGTCATCAACGTATTTAAACTGACCAAAGGTTTCACGCCAGCGTTTTTGCATATACGGACCGATGTCGTCGTGCACATTTTTAATGATGTTTTCGTTCTTCAAAATCTCCACGTTGGCCTTGGCCACAGCAGCCGCCACGGGGTGGCCTGAATAAGTAAAGCCATGCTCGAAATCACCGCCAGCCATCAGGCCATCAGCCACACGCTTATTGATGAATACGGCGCCAATCGGCTGGTAGCCAGAAGAAATGCCCTTAGCCGACGTAAACATGTCCGGCATGAAGCCCATGGTTTGGAAGCCAAACCAGTTACCGGTACGGCCAAAGCCACAGATCACTTCATCGGCCACTAGGAGAATATCGTGTTTACGGCAGATTTCTTGGATGCGCGGCCAATAGGTTGAAGGCGGAATGATCACCCCGCCGGCGCCCTGAATCGGCTCGCCCACAAAGGCCGCTACTTTATCAGCACCCACCTCCAAAATTTTATCCTCTAGCCACTGTGCCGCTTTTAGGCCAAACTCTTCCGGGCTTAAATCACCGCCTAGGCCGTAATACCAAGGCTGATCAATGTGCTCAATACCGGGGATCGTGCCGCTTTGCTTGTGCATGCCCTTCATGCCGCCCATGCTGGCGCCGGCAATGGTTGAGCCGTGATAGCCATTCCAGCGGCCAATCAACACATTCTTTTCTGGCTTGCCCACGCTGGCCCAATAGTGGCGTACCATGCGGATCATGGTGTCCACCGACTCAGAGCCTGAGTTGGTGTAGAAAATATAGTCAAAGCCTTCTGGCGTCACCGTATTTAAGGTTTCCGACAGCGCCACCACCGCAGGATGAGTGGTTTTAAAGAAGGTATTGTAGTACCCCAAGGTTTCCATTTGCTTCTTGGCCACCTCGGCTAATTCTTTGCGGCCATAGCCAATGTTCACACACCATAGACCACCCATGCCATCGATGATTTTATTGCCTTCAGAATCATAGAGGTAAATTCCTTCTGCACGCTCAATCACGCGTACGCCTTCTTCGCGCAGCGCCCCATTATCGCTAAATGGGTGCAGGTGGTATTGACCGTCGGCTTTCGCAATCGCATTTTTAGACATATTCGTTCTCCTCGTTAGGTATATTCTTGCTTTAACTGGCGAATTCAGCGCCAGGATTAAACGTGTAGCAATAGGTGTTTGCGTTCCCAAGGGCTGATCACGCGGAAATACTCAGCGATCTCTTTCTCTTTCACGCCGATGTACATCTCCACAAAACGCTTGCCTAAAATTTCTTGGATCGCTTCACACTTACGCAATTTTTCAATCGAATGCTCCATGGTGCTGGGGAATTGATAGGGTAATTCATAAGCATTGGTGTCTAACGGTGCCGTAGGCTGTAATTTATCCCGAATGCCCAAATAACCACAGGACAAAGAGCAGGCCAGGGCAATATAAGGATTCACGTCCACGCCCGGCAAACGGTTTTCGACTCGACGCGCATTCGCACTTGAGCGCGGCACACGTAAGCCCACGGTGCGGTTGTCATAGCCCCACTCCACATTGGTCGGCGCAGCCGAATACGGGGTTAGGCGACGGTGTGAATTCACGTAAGGCGCAAAGAACGGCATAGAACGGGGTAAATATTCTTGCATGCCCGCAATAAAGTGGAAGAAGGTTTCAGAAGGCGAACCGTCTTCATTACTGAACACGTTTTTACCGGTTTCTTTATCTATGATGCTTTGATGCACGTGCATGGCGCTGCCCGGCTCACCTTCCATCGGCTTGGCCATAAAAGTGGCGTACATATTGTGGCGTAACGCCGCTTCGCGTACGGTGCGTTTAAATAAGAACACCTGGTCGGCCAGCTCTAAAGCATTCCCATGCAAGAAGTTAATTTCCATCTGGGCCTGACCGATTTCATGAATCAAGGTGTCTACTTCTAAATTCTGGGCATAACAGTAGTCATAGATGTCTTCAAATAAAGGGTCAAATTCATTCACCGCATCAATCGCGTAAGAGCGGCGGCCAAATTCGGCACGGCCTGTACGCCCAATCGGCGGATTCAAAGGAATGTCAGGGTCTGGATTCGGTGCGACCAGATAGAACTCCATCTCGGGGGCTACCACAGGCTCCCAGCCCAACTCATCGTATAAGGCCAATACCCGCTTTAACACGTTCCGAGGCGCCGTATCCACCGGCATGCCCTCTGGGGTGTAGCAGTCAAAAATGATTTGCGCGGTTAAGTCTTCCGACCAAGGCACATAGCGCAAGGTCGCGGCATCGGGCTTTAACTCCATATCAGGGTCGGTTAAGTCCAGCATGCTGTCGTCGGGAAAGTCACCGGTTACGGTCTGCAGCAGCACGGCTTCTGGCAGACGCATTTCAGGCTCTGATTCGAACTTGTCTTTGGGGATAATTTTACCGCGGGCAACACCGGTAATGTCGGGCAAAATGCACTCGACTTCAGTGATGCGATTGTCTCTTAGCCAGTCAAATATATTCTGGTACATAGCTTATCCTCAGGTTTTTCTCGTTTGTTTGGGGGGTGCTACGGGTGTGACGATTAATGGCCCGAAATCACCGCTATTCACGGCAGGCCCACCATTATGTTTTTTATTTTGAAAAGGCTCATGTCTAATGGTTAAAATCACTCTATCACACCATTTTCGGGCTGTCAGCCACCCCTCACCACCTTTCGATATTGCACCGCAACATAAACCACAAACCCTTTTTCATATTTTATTTTCGCCAGAATTATCATTTAAACCCAATAACTCAAAGGCTTACAGCACCAAAAAAGACAGCCAGCCTTTTGAGCCTAAACTCAAATAAACTGACTGTTTTTTAACCTGTATACACTGTCTCTTTGCTGCTGATTGTCCGAAATTCACCCTTATTCGGCTTTATTTTGACGGTAATCCTCACAAGCTGCTTTAAATGCCTGAAAAATCGCGACCGAGGCTTCTTTCTCATCAAACAGCCATTCAGGATGCCATTGCACGCCATAGGCAAACCGCACCGCTTCTTGCACCCGCACCGCCTCAATTAAGCCATCAGGCGCCGTTGCCTCAACCATTAAGCCTGGCGCAAGATCCTTAATGCCCTGCTGATGTAAGGAATTCACCCGCGTGCGGTCTTTACCCAACCATGCCTGTAGCCAGCTATCGGCCGCGAAATGCACGTCGTGGGCGTCTTGATACATCGTCGCCATGCTGTCACTCTCGGGCTCACGGTGGTCTAACATGCCGGGCAGCTCTTGCACGTGCTGGTGCAGCGTGCCGCCAAAGGCGACGTTCATTTCCTGAAAACCGCGGCACACGCCTAAAAGAGGCATGCCCATAGACACCATTTTCCGAATCAGCGGCAGCGTCGTTTGATCCCGCAAAGTGTCGTGCAAGGTGCCCGATCGGCTCGGATCACCATGATAGTATTCGGGCGCCACATTAGATAATGAGCCCGATAAAAACACGCCGTCTAAAAGCGGCAATAGCCGTTCAATCACCGCTTGCTGGCCCAAAGCCGGCAGCAACACCACGTCGCCCACCGTGCTTTGCACCGCATGAATGTATTTGTCTCCCACGCAATGAAACGGCATGGCCCCTACCGGCTTAACGTCGCACGGAATGCCAATGACTGGTCGCTTTTGCATACATCGCTCCTAAAGATAAATGAATCCAGCCCGACAGACGTTATGGTTCGTCTATTTCAATGGCTGCTCAGATCAACCTTAACCGAGGCCATTTAAACGAGCAAGCAGATTCCCCATGCTGGCCGCAAAGCGCCCCTAACCACCGCCAGACGATGGACAAAATAAGCCACAGTTCAACTTTATTTTCAAATACCCCTTGGCTAAGCCGCCCATTCTTCTCTATATTAGAATAAAAATACCAGCCCTTGATCGCATAGAGACGGTCAGCAGAGGCTGGATCAAAGCACACCCGCTTATTCATACTCACCTTGCGACGCGTCGCGGTGAGGTCATAACTAGGAGAGATTTATGAGTGTTTGGCAAGAACGTTTAAAAAACCTAAGCATTGAAACCCGCGCCTTCATCAACGGCCAATACGTAGCCGCTGCCGATGGCAAAACCTTTGCCAGCATTAACCCTGCGACCGAGGAAGAAATTGCCCAAATCACCGAATGCGGTGAAATCGAGGTCGACCTAGCGGTTAAACACGCGCGCGCCGCCTTTGAGTCTGGCGTTTGGGCCGACTTAGCACCGCGGGCGCGTGCCACCATCATGAAAAAAATGGCGGCCTTAATGACGAAGCACGCCGATGAATTAGCCCTTTTGGAAACCATCGACACGGGCAAACCCATTTCTGATTGTCAGGCCGTCGACATTGGCGGCAGCATTCACACCGTAGAGTGGTATGCTGAAGTCATCGACAAAGTCGGCGATGAAGTCGCCCCGCTCGACCCTAAATACCTAGGCCTAGTAACCCGCCAAGCCGTCGGCGTGGTGGCGGCCGTCGTGCCATGGAACTTCCCTTTAATGATGGCTTCATGGAAATACGCGCCGGCCCTAGCCGCAGGCAATAGCGTCATCCTCAAACCGTCTGAAAAATCGCCCCTAACCGCGATTCGCCTGGCCCAAATCGCCAAAGAAGCCGGCATTCCTGACGGCGTGTTCCAAGTATTGCCCGGCCCTGGCAGCGTCGGTAAAGCCCTGTCTTTACACATGGACGTAGACTGCGTGGCCTTTACCGGCTCCACCAACGTCGGCAAACTCATCATGGGCTACGGCGCCCAGTCTAACCTGAAGCGCGTGTGGTTGGAGCTAGGCGGCAAGTCGCCCAACATCATCTTCGCCGACTGCCCTGACCTCAAAAAAGCCGCGCGTTCAGCCGCCGGCGGCATCTATTACAATATGGGCCAGGTGTGTACCGCGGGCTCACGCGTTCTGGTACAAGAAGACGTTAAAGAAGCCTTCCTACAGCACTTTAAAGAAGCCGCTAAGCGTTACGTAACCGCCGACCCATTAGATGACAAAGCCACCATGGGCCCATTGGTGGACAGCATTCAATACCAAAAAGTGTTGGACTATGTGGCCAAGGGTAAGGCGCAATCGACCTTAATCATGGGCGGGGAATCGAAGAAAGTAGACGGCAAAGGCTATTTCCTAGAGCCAACCGCCTTTGAAACCAAGCCGGACGACATTGTCGCCACCGAAGAGATTTTCGGCCCTGTTTTGAGCGTCATCACCTTCAAAACCCAAGAAGAAGCCGTGGCCATCGCCAACAACAGCCAATATGGCCTAGGCGCAGCACTTTGGACCAGTAACCTCAGCACCGCCCATAAAGTGGCGCGTAAGCTCAGAGCCGGTACGGTTTGGGTCAACTGCTACGACGAAGGTGGCGACATGAACCTTCCCTTTGGCGGCTTCAAACAGTCGGGCAATGGTCGCGACAAGTCGATTCATGCCCTAGAAAAATACACGGAACTGAAGAGCACCTTAATTAAACTCTAAGGCCACGCCTTCGCAAAACTGCTTGAAGCCTGCTATCATGAAGGCCTTCAAGCAGTTTTTTTACGCATACACGCCATGGCCAAAGATTTTAAAGACCAGCTAAAAGCCATTCCGGCCCCACCCGCCAAACCAAAGCCCAAGCCAAAACCAGCACCAGAGCCCAGTTTTGCGCAAATGGTCGGGGCGGTGACCCCGCTTAAGGGCCGCAATCAATATCACCACCCAAAACCTAAGGGCGGCATCCGCGTGCGCCCGCAACCCATGGTGGAGCTGGACGAAGGTGCGTTCTTTTACGTGGGCGACTGGGTGGAAGACATCCCCGCCTCACACAGTAAAAATGGTCGTGGCCAACAAGATTTAGACAAGCTTCTCAGCGGCGTCTACCCCATCATGGGGACACTCGACCTACATGGCTACACGCAGCTAAAGGCTCAGCAGGCGCTGAACGTCTTCATCCATGAAATTCGTCAGCACGGCGTTTGCTGCCGCGTAGTCCACGGCAGCGGCTTAGGCTCCCACGACTTTAAACCTGTTCTCAAAGCCACCGTACGCCAATGGCTCAAAAAACACCCCGATGTCTTAGCCTTTACTGAAGAATCCAGCGGCAACGATGGCTCGGTTTTGGTTTTACTAAAAAAACAAAGGCTTAACCAAGATCAATATGAGGTTTGATTAAGCTAAATAAATGAATCAAATTCAATTTAATGCTTGACAGAACTTTTCTATTCCTATAACGTCTATCTATGTGTGGCACGATAAGTATTTAATAATAACCACTTGTACTCATCACTTTGTTTGACTCTCACGCTCTCACGGCCACAACTCCAAAAATAACCAACCGATTGTTTTACTGGTCTCGTAATGAATAACCAACAAAACAAAATCATTATTAGAGAGGATTTATTATGCAACATAGACGACGTCTCGCTGTATTTCGCGCATTAAAAAAAATGCAAGATCAAAATACGCCAACTAAGTAAGCACCCTAAATCAACCAATGCCCTGTCGCTCACGACGGGGCATTTTCACATCCCCTGCACAAAGGTCAATATGCCCTCGCCTATACCCCACATCGTCGCCATTTTACTGCACGTCCCCGATTGGGCAAGCGCCACCGACTGGTATGCGCAAGCCTTCCCCCAAGCCGAGCGCATTCGCCATCAGCCCGATGACTGGGGCCACCTACAGATAGGCACGGTTGAACTGGCCATCGTCAATGCCGACGCCAAAGTCGCCTGCGGTCCAGCCGGCTCAGTGGTGTATTGGTCAACCGATGACATCCAGGCCGAAATTGAGCGCCTTTGCGGCCAGGGGGCCACGCTCTACCGCGGGCCCATGAACATTGGCCCACAGTCTTGGATGTGCCAAGTTCAAGACCCTTGGGGTAACTGCATCGGCCTACGACAAAACTGATCTAGATTAAACCTTGGTCAAGACAGCACTTTGCCCCGTACAGATTTACTGCTAATCTCAAGACATGCAGCATCGCGTCACCCATCATAACAACAAGGGC
>JAGNTR010000195.1 GCA_017987415.1 Neisseriaceae bacterium | reverse complement strand
TAAGCCAATTGGTTGTGGCGGCGTGGGTGCGATGATGGCGTAAGGCCTCAATGTCGACCACGCCGTAGACGTAGGAAGAGCCGTTGGTGTCGTGTTGCTTACCAATGACGCGGCCTTTGTAGTCGATAATGGATGAGAGGCTGCCGGAGCAATCCACTGGCGCCTGGCTGTTTGGTTGTAGATAAACCGGCCCAAGGTTGGGCGCCAATACGTAGAAATTGTTTTCTAAGGCGCGAGCGCGGTTGGAAATGTCGAAAATATCGTTTTGGGTAAACGGTGTGGGCATGGAGGCGCGATAAACTACTTCAGCACCATTCACGGCGAGGCCGCGCCCGTTTTCGGGGAAATTACCTTCCATCGCCATCATTACGCCAAGGTTACCGATTTCAGTGTGGGCAACGGGCCAGAAGGCATCGAGTTGGTAGCCGTAGCGTTCAATCCATTGGTCAAATAAATCGTGGGGAGAGGCTGAACGTTCGCACGGTAACAGGGCAGACATTTTGTGATGTTGCAGGATGATTTCGCCGTTAGGGTTGATGATGAACCCCACGTTGAACATGATGCCGGGCCAGTCGGCCTCTCTGACTTTGGCCTGAGCCATGATGTAAATTTGGTGCTTTTGAGCGAAAAGCGCGAGGCGGTCGGTTTCTGGGCCCGGGATGTCGATGGCGCCATCGGCCAAGAACTCGGCGACGGGCGTGTCTAAGGCTTCGTCGGTAAAGCCTTGCAGCGCGCCTTCAGGCAGCAGTAAAAGGCGTACCGGTAGGTCTAAAGAAGACAGCCAGATGGCGCCCTCTGCCAACTCTTCAATATGGTCTAAATTGCGCATGATGTCGGCGCGCCGATGAATGCCCCAAGTGGTGGGAATAAGGCCAACGACGCCATAGGGTTTAATCATGATGATGCTCCTTGTTCGTGAGTGTTGTTAGGGCTCTACACCTACTGTGGCAGCGGGGCGGAGTCGATTGGGAAACACTAGGCCGATTGGGCATGGGGCGGCAAAGCTTGATCGAGATGCGTGGCCGAAAAGTTTGGCTCATGCCACAATGGCTAATGATCGTACGCTGATAAGTTATCAGTGTGCTGATAACTTATAATGGATTAAAATGACTGAAAATGCAATGAAAGAAGATGAGTTTTTTTCGATCGCCCGTGGGCCCTTGGGTTATTTACTGCGTCAGGCTGCTAATGTGTACCGCACCAGAATGGAGTCGGCGCTACAGGAAATGGACGTGACAGGCCCACAATTCACGATTTTGACGATTATTGCCGAGTCACCAGGGTGTTCGAATGCAGATGTGGCGCGGTTGGCCCTATTGACGCCGCAGACGGTGAGCCTCATTGTGGCCAAGCTGGTTGATTTGGGTTTGATTGAAAAGCAGGGGCATCCGATTTATAAGCGGGTACAGGTATTGACCATCACGGCGCAGGGCTTGCGTGTGTTGGATCAGTGTGCGGTTAAAGTGGCGGCTTTAGAGGCGAGCCTGTCGGCGGGCTTTAGCGCAGAAGAGGCGGCGGTGATTCGGCGTTGGATTGCGCATGTAATCGAGCAGCAGGCGCTTTAATTGAGGCTTAACGCGCGCTCAAAGTCAGCCTGAAACTGGGCGGTATTGACGAAGCGTGCGGCTCGAAGCCGTTCTTGGCCTTCGATGAACAGCAGTAGCACCGGTAGGGTTAGGGCATGGAAGGTGCTGGCCACAGCCGGCAGAGCGCTGGCGTCGAGTTCGATGAAGCGTACCTGATCATGGTGGGCCAGCCGGGCGGCGAGCTGTGGTTTGAGCGCATGGCAGACGCCGCAGTGTGGGCTACCAATGTAGACAAATACCGTAGGCAGGCTGTTGATGAGGGCCTGGGCCTCATCTAGGCTGGCGATGGGGGTGAATAGCTTAGCGCTCATCGTTTGCGTCCTGTGTCGGGACTTCTAGGCTGACACGACCATTGGGCCCAACGTGGCTACGGTTGTCGATATTGACTGGCGGCATGCCTTTGCGTTGGCGCCACCAGCCGCCGAGGCGGTATAGGCACAATAGGCCGGGATAAGGCAGCAAGATGGCGATCAATAAATAGCGCACATTGTCAAAAGAAATGCTGTGCCGCTGCTCGGTCACGAGGTGAATCAGCTGCCACAGCCAGCCCCATACGGCGGTGGCGCTTAAAACCACCATGCTGGCTAAGGCCACCACACGACCAGGATTCATGACGTAGGGCTTGCCGATGCTGACGTGGCGATTAAACGACATCAGTTTGAGCATGGCCCACAGAATGTAGGCAAACATCAACACGTTGGCCGTTGTGGGTAGCCAGTCAAAGAACCAATCGGGCAGGCCGAGGATGGTTTGGCCCGAATTCGGGCTGCTGGCGGCCGCCCAGCCGGCTTGAGCGGTTAGGGTGAGGTTAAACCCTAGATCGGCAATGATCAGCAATAAAGGCAGCAACAGCAAGATTCGTTTCATGAGGGCGAAGAGGTTCGAGTCGGTAAAGACGTTAATATGCCTTGATTGGGCGGGAATGGCAATGCCGCTGGGGTGGTATAGATTGTTTTTGTTCAATAAAAAGCCCATCGCGCCAAAGGCACGATGGGCTTTAATCAATTGCGAAGCTTACTTTTCAACCACGCCAGCTGATTCTGCTTGATGGTCGGCATGATAGCTCGAGCGCACCATGGCGCCAATGGCGGCATGCTTAAAGCCCAGATCATAGGCTTCTGATTCAAATTGTTTGAACATGGTGGGGGTCACGTAGCGCAGCACTGGCAAATGGCTGTCGGTAGGCTGTAGGTATTGGCCGACAGTGATCATTTCAACGTCGTGGGCACGCATGTCACGCATCACGGCACGAACTTCATCGTCGTCTTCACCTAGGCCAACCATGATGCCAGACTTAGTGGCGACGTTCGGGTTCATGGCTTTATAGCGTTTTAACAGGTCAAGCGAGTGCTGATAGTCAGAGCCTGGACGGGCCTGTTTATACAGACGAGGTGAGGTTTCCAAGTTGTGGTTCATCACGTCTGGTGGGGTTTCGGTCAAGATATCCAAGGCAATGTCTAGGCGGCCACGGAAGTCAGGTACCAAAATTTCAATTTGGGTATTGGGGCTGGTTTTGCGAATTTCTTTAATGCAGTCAGCAAAGTGGCCAGCGCCACCGTCGCGCAAGTCGTCGCGGTCAACGGAGGTGATCACCACATAGCGCAGCTTCAAGGCCGCCACGGTTTCGGCCAAATGGATAGGCTCCATTGGGTCTAGTGGGTTAGGTCGGCCGTGACCGACGTCACAGAACGGACAGCGGCGGGTACAGATGTCGCCCATGATCATAAACGTCGCCGTGCCTTTGCTGAAACACTCGCCGATGTTTGGGCAGGTAGCCTCTTCACATACGGTGTGCAGCTTTTGGTCGCGTAAAATACGTTTAATCTCTTGGAACTGACCACCAGAAGGCAGCTTGGCGCGAATCCATTCTGGTTTTTTCAGTTTTTCTTGCAAAGGCACGATTTTAATCGGGATGCGGGCCGTTTTGGCTGCGCCCTTGTGTTTAACGCCTTGGCTGTTGTCGTTCTGTGTGCTCATGATGATGCTTTCTGATTTAAATATTGGCAAAGATGGGCAGTTAAGCGCTCTGCAACCTCATTAAACATTGGGCACGGCGCAACATAGTCTGCGATCTGCGCCATTTCCAAGCCGCTGTAGCCGCAAGGATTAATGTAATGAAAAGGGGTGAGGTCCATGTTTAAGTTAAGGCTTAAACCGTGGTAAACCGCGCCGTTTTTAATGCGTAAACCTAATGAAGCAATTTTTTT
>JAGNTR010000072.1 GCA_017987415.1 Neisseriaceae bacterium | reverse complement strand
TGCCTGGGTGCATGTCGGCATGAAAAAATCCATTTTTAAAGACTTGGGTAAAGAAGATCTCCACCCCAAAGCGCGCCAACTGCTTGAAATCGATGTTTTTGGCTTTGAGGGTCTCCACATCAGAAATCGGCGTGCCGTCCATCCACTCGATGGTCAACACATTGCGCGCGCAATAGTCAAAATACACGTCGGGCACGATCAGCATGTCGCTGTCTTTAAACTGACGCCCCAATAGGCTGGCGTTGGCCGCCTCGTTCATCAAGTCTAATTCGTCATGCAGGTATTTATCGAACTCGGCCACCACTTCGCGCGGGCGCAAACGCTTACCGTCGGGTAAAAAGCGCTCGGCCAAGCGTGCGAATACGCCCAAAAGCGCCAAATCCTGCTCAATAATGGGCTTGATTTTAGGGCGCAAGACCTTCACCGCCACTTTTTGCCCTTTGCCACCGGCCTCATCGTATAGATAAGCTTGATGCACCTGCGCCACTGAGGCGCTGGCCACAGGCTCAACCGTAAACTCGGCGTATAGCTCAGACACAGGGCGGCCAAAGGCCGCTTCTACAATGGCCTGCGCTTCGGCCCCGGCAAACGGGGGGACTTTATCCTGCAGCAGCGCCAGCTGATCGGCATAGTCTGGCGGCAAGAGGTCGCGCCGAGTCGACAGCACTTGGCCAAACTTCACAAAGATGGGCCCTAGGCTCTCCAGCGCCAGATGCAGGCGTTGCGGCAGCGGCATGGCCTTAGCCTTACGCGGAATAGGCACGCAACGGCACAGCGTACGTAGCCAAAAACGATTTTTTAACTGGGGTAATAATAATTCAATCAGGCCAAACCGATACACGGTGCGGCTGATGGTGTAAAACCGACTGATCCATTTCATGAGCTGTTCTTTTTATTTGGTTGGCGACGCCGTCGCGGTGAGTTTGGCTAAGCGGGCGTCCAATCTAGCCACGTCATCTTTGAGTTCATCAACGGCGGTAGACCACAGGTCGAAGTCGGCCTTCGCCACCATGGGCGCATTGGCCTCATAGGCATAGTCTTGTACTTGACCGACAAAACGTGATTTTCCCTGTAGCAGCTGCTGCTTGAGGCCATCTACGCGGCTCATGATGCTGCCGGCCAAGCCATCGCCCACCACGCGGGCTAAATCTTGCTCAGGGTAATAACGCACTTCACCTAAAATCGGCAACAGCGCCATGCCCAAACCATGATCGCCCGTGATCACCACATCGCCCACGCTCGGGCTTTGCTGCTGGGCCATTTTGATTAAGGCACTGTCTAAAAACTGGACCGTCACTTCTGGCTCAGCCGTGGCCGCATCCACAAAGCCATCGTGGGCAATCACAAGCGTGGCGCCCAAAAGCGGCGTATTGAGGGCAAAAACACGGCCGTGGTGCACGCTCATGGCCTGCTTGAGTTCTGGATTTTGCTGTAATAAATGATTCAATAAGGCAGAGAACATACGCTTACCTCAGATTAGTCAGGGCTCAATTGTACCATTAAGACCCTACGCCCTACTTCTTTAAATCAAATCATCCATGACTACCCCATAATCTTTTAAGTAGGCCCCGCCATCAATGATTTTACCTTCGCTGCATGCGCCCGCCTCAAAAGCCAAAACCCCCAAGCCACGTCGATCCGCTTCGCGCTGATAAAACGCCTGTTTGCTGGGATGTTGCGGATGGCACACATTGTAAAGCTGCCGCGCCGACAGTGGCTTGGCCAACACCTGCATGATGGCCGCCACCGCATCGCTCTGGCTCACCACATTCACCGGCTGCTGCGCGCCCTTAATCTGTTGCTTGGTGGCCAATGCCGTCACCGGGTGGCGGCTGGGGCCAAAGAGGCCACCAAAACGCAGCACGCTCACCTGCGCCACCGTGCTTTGATTTACAGCAGTCTCCAACGCCACAATGGCCTGAGCCGAGGCGGTACTGGCCGCAGTGGGCGTGGCCTCGGTACACACTCTGGCCTCATCACCATAAACAGACGTACTGCTGGCCAAGACCACCTGACGCAGCCGACCGTTAGCCTGCATCCAGCCAATCAGCCGCATCACATCGGCCGCATAGTTGGCGCTGCTCGAAGGCGGCAGCAAACACACCAGCGATTCTGCCATCAACAGCGCTGGCTGCGCCGCCGCATTGGGTACAGTTGCTGTCACATCGAAAGAATAAAAACCTTCTTCAGCCTCACTCGGCGCTCGCCGACGGCTGCCGGCCACCGACCAGCCCTGCTGGCATAAAGCGTGCGCTAACGGCTGGCCCAAAAAGCCTAGCCCAAGAACAAAAACCGCTGCTGCCATACCTTTAATACTCCCAAAAAAAGGCTGCCTGACGTAATGCAGACAGCCTGTTGAACGCTTCAGCCTTACACGTTGGCGTGTTCGGTCGGTGGGTTTACCCATTTGGGCGCATACACCGGCGCATAGGCCGCCATCTGACGCAGCAACTCATCGGCCTGATCGGACACGCACATCAAACTTAGGTTGGCTTCTGGCATAAAACGCTCGGCCACGGCGGTTTGAATACACTGTAGCATCGGCTCGAAAAAACCAGCCACGTTCAATAAGCCTGTAGGCTTACTGTGTAAGCGTAGCTGCGCCGCCGACAGCACTTCAAACAGCTCTTCAAATGTCCCTAAACCACCGGGCATAGCGATATAACCATCGGCCAATTCCATCATTTTGACTTTACGGCTGGCCATATCCGGCGTTTCAATCAGCTCGGTTAAGCCTGGATGCCCCATTTCTTTATTTTTCAAAAATGTGGGGATCACGCCGATGGCTTGCCCACCCGCGGCCAATACCGCATCAGCCACCGTGCCCATTAGGCCAATGGAGCCGCCGCCATACACCAAAGTAATGCCCTGCTTGGCCATCGCCGTACCTAAGGCTTCTGCACCTTGTTTAAACAAAGGATTATCACCGTAATTCGAACCACAATAAACTGCTAAACTTTTCATTATAAAACCGCCACGGGGTAAGACCCAATTTGTTTGATAAAGGCTGCTCGATTCGCCAACTCGGCTAGGGCAGCGCGCACGCCATTGTCTTCCTGATGGCCCTCAATGTCGATAAAGAACACGTATTCCCATAGGCCAGCGCGCGAAGGACGGCTTTCCAACTTGGTCATCGACACCCCAAAATCAGCAAACGGCTGTAGCATGGTGTGGACGGCGCCAGGCTGGTTCGGCGCCGACACGATCAACGAGGTTTTGTCTAAGCCCGTGCTGTTGGTAAGCTGATGGCCCAACACCAAGAAACGGGTGGTGTTATTGGGCTCGTCTTCAATATTGGTCGCCACTTTTAATAAGTCGTAGCGTTCGGCTGCTGCCTGAGAGGCAATCGCCACGGCGTTGGCCTCCTGCGCGGCTAAGCGCGCGGCTTCAGCATTACTGGACACGGAAATACGTTCCACCGTATCGGGCAGGTTTTTGCTCAGCCAGTCATGGCACTGCGCCAAGGCTTGGGCGTGGGCATACACTTTACTCACCCCTACTAAACCCTCGGTTTGGCGCAATAACTGATGATGAATGCGCAGGACAACTTCACCGCAGGCCTGTAGCGGCGACGACACCAATAGATCTAGCGTGCGCCCTACGGCGCCTTCGGTTGAGTTTTCAATCGGCGCCACCACATAGTCGGCCTGACGCGCCTCCACCAAGCGGAAACACTCGTCAATAGTGGCACAGGCCTGGGTATGGGCTGCGTGGCCAAAATGCTTGGTCGCAGCCAATTGGCTAAAGGTGCCCTCGGGGCCTAAATAGGTAATCGTCAATGGCCGCTCAATGGCCAAGCATTCGCTCATGATTTCGCGGAACAATCGCGCCACGGCCTCATCCGGTAAAGGCCCTGGGTTAATGGCCTTAATGCGGCGCAATACTTCTGCCTCACGTTCGGGACGATACACCACGCCGCTGCCTTTTAACACACCGATGGCTTGGGCGTGCCCAGCACGTTCGTTCAATAATTTCACAATGGTCTGATCGATTTGATCAATCGCCGCGCGATGGGGCGCTAATTGTTCATCCACTGACATAGCCTATTCCTTTATCTTTATTATGAGTTGTGACGCCATCGGCGCAGGGGTAATTGATGCATGCTTATGCCGCCAATAGTTGTTGAATCGCCGCACGCAGGCGCTTCATCGCCTCAATACGGTCTTCATCGGTTAACAATAGGCTAGGCGCCAAGCGCAGCACGTTGCTGCCGGCTTTTAACACCATCAAGCCTTGAGCCAAAGCGGCCTGGCTGATGTCGCCCAAGCGCGCCGCGTAAGCCTCACTCAACACACAGCCAATCAACAGGCCTTGGCCACGCACTTCAGAAAACACGCCGGTATCGCTGCCGATGGCGCGTAAATCAGCCATCAAAGCCTCGCTTTGCTTGGCCACATTGGCCATGGTTGCTTGACTATTGATGATGTGAAAGGCAGCCAAGCCCACGGCACAGGCCAAAGGATTGCCGCCAAACGTCGTGCCGTGAGAGCCGGCGCTCAGGCTAGGCGCGACTTTATCGGTGGTCAACATCGCCGCCAACGGAAAACCTGAGCCCAACGCTTTAGCCGTGCTTAAAATATCCGGCATGATGCCATATGCTTCATAGGCGTAAAGCGCGCCGGTACGGCCCATACCGGTTTGTACTTCATCCAGCACCAATAAGGCATTGTGTTCATCGCACAGGTCACGTGCCGCCTGCATAAATGCTTGTGATGCAGGCAATACGCCGCTTTCGCCCTGAATCGGCTCAATCACGATGGCGCAGGTTTTGCTGCTGACGGCAGCCTTAAGCGCGGCCACATCGTTAAAATCAATGTGCTTAATGCCGCCAGGCAAGGGCGCAAAGCCTTCTTGATACTTAGGCTGACCGCCCACGCTCACGGTGAACAGGGTGCGGCCATGAAAGCCATTCACGCAGGCAATGATCTCGTTCTTTTCCGGACCAAAATGATCAAACGCGTATTTACGCGCCAGCTTAAAGGCCGCTTCGTTGGCTTCAGCACCAGAGTTGGCAAAAAACACCTTGTCTGCAAACGTGTGCTCGACCAAGGCTTGGGCCAAAGCCTGAGCCGGTTCTGTGGTATAAATATTCGACACGTGCCAAAGCTTGTGTGCCTGAGTGGTTAAGGCTTCAATCAAAGCTGGGTGAGCATGACCTAGGGCGTTCACCGCAATGCCACCGGCCAAATCAAGATATTCTCGACCTTCGGTGTCCCAAACTCGACTGCCCACGCCGCGATCAGGCACCATGGGGGCAAAAGAAAAATTCGGGGTCAAATAATTATTCATGCTGTTCTCTTTAGTCTATACGGTTATATTAGTCAAAATGTCCATACCACAACGCCGCTGGCGGCTGTCCTCGTCAGATGAAGGCGCGAATCAGAACCTTAAATCATACAAGAAAATCAGCACAAAAACGATCATAAAGCCACACAAATCACACTTTATGCTTTTTATTCTTGCATAATCTCCTATATCGGCTAAGAATAAGCGTAATCCTTCGCATCTTGTGTGTGTTCCACAAAAAAAACACACTAAGGAACCAATTCCCCAAATGGGCGTCCTTAATAAGTTGTCCCCCTTTTCTCTGGGCTAGGGGTGTAAAAAACGGTAAAATAATAGGATTATTCTAGCCAATCGCTTTTCAACCTATTAGTATGATGATGTTATGCCGGTTATTTTTAAGATGGTGATCCTTTTTCGGCATCTTAAAAATAACGCAGGGCCTGACACCAATCGGGCCGTCATGGTTAAGCGCCGCGTCAATGCGCTTAACAACCAACCCAGGTGATGACCACCACCGCCTGCTCCTGCTGCCTCTTAACGCTGAGCAAACGTGTGTGTGGATCCCTCCTCTAACTATGGGCATACCAATGACTCGATCACTTTTGCAGTACAGCACCAAAGTGTGCTCGACCTTATTACTGGGACTAAGCCTATCTTTAAGCGTGCCGGCCTTGGCCGACACCACCGATGATGACTTAGACCTTTTAGGTCAATTTCTTGAAAAAAACTTTGAGGCCAATCCATCAACCGATCGGATTGCGGAGCTCCTCGATCCCAATTACAGCAGCAACAGCGCCATTTCTAACCTAGCCCTGCATTCACGTGCGGCCTTGGTAATGAACAGCAAAACTGGCGAAGTGCTGTATGAGAAAAACGCTACTCAGGTGATGCCGATTGCGTCGATCTCCAAGCTGGTGACGTCTTTAGTGTTTCTGGACGCCAAAGTCGACATGAACACCCCCATCACCATCACCGACGCCGAAATTGACCGCGTCAAAGGCACCTCTAGCCGCTTGGCCATTGGCACCACCTTACCGCGCTCAGAACTCTTGCATTTAGCCTTGATGAGCAGTGAAAACCGCGCCTCACACGCCCTAGCCCGCACCACCTTTGACGGCGGCCTGCCTGAGTTCATCCAAAAAATGAATCAAAAAGTCCGCTCTTTAGGTATGTACAACACCGTTTTCTATGATCCAACCGGCCTAGACAAACGCAACGTGTCTACAGCAGCCGATCTAGCCCTGCTGGTCAAACACGCCTATAACTACCCCGCCATTCGCTTTAACAGCACCGACACCAAAGGCGTGGTTCAAGCCGCCAATGGCCGCACGCTGAACTACGCCAACAGCAACGCCCTAGTGCGCGAAGGGGTGTGGAAAATCGATCTGCAAAAAACTGGCTACATCCGTGAGTCTGGCCGAGGCATGGTGCTGCACGCCAACGTCTCCAATCAGCCATTGATCATTGTATTGCTGAACTCGTCCACTTCGGCCACCCGCGTCACCGACGCCAAAGCCATTCAGTCTTGGGTCAGCCAACAAAAAAGCCTCTAGGCCTGTGTAAGCTCACGCTTAAAACACCCCGCCCTCTTTGGCGGGGTGTTTTTTTATGTCCGCACCTAGGCATCACGCCAATGGCATTACATGAAAATCTTGCATCTATCTCATCGAATCATTTCAAGCATAACAATCGAAAATACATTTACAATAAACTCAGACTATTAATTTATCAGGAGCCCAGCATGAACATGAACCGTCACATCCGTACCGTTTTGACCGCCCAGCCTGCCGAGGATGGCGCCGGCGTCAAACTACAGCGCGTGTTCTCCAGCCAAGCCTATGTCCACACCAACCCCTTCGTCATGCTAGACGAGTTTGGCTCAGACGTGGCCAACGACTACATCGCTGGTTTTCCCGCCCACCCTCACCGTGGCTTCGACACCATCACCTTTATGCTCAACGGCAGCATGACTCATGAAGACAGCACCGGCAATAAGGGCGTGATCACCGACCACGGCGTACAGTGGATGCGCACCGGGCGCGGCATCGTCCACAGCGAAATGCCGGCCCAAACCGAAGGCCAAATGCGCGGCATGCAGTTTTGGCTCAACGTGCCTAAAGTGGATAAAACATTAGCGCCTGACTATGTGGGCTACACCACCGAACACACCCAAACCGCAGCTGGCAACAGCGTACGCGTCATCGCCGGTGAATTCGCCGGCCAAAAAACCCCGTTTGCGCCCACCCATACGCGGCCAGGCATGTATTTTGTTCAGTTCGACCACGCCACCACTGAGCGTTTTACCCTGCCCGAACACGACACGGCCTTGGTTTATGTCTTGAGTGGCGAAGTACGCATCGGTGAGCACACCCTCAAGGCTCAGCGCCTGGGCGTACTCAGTAGCGGTACCGAGCTCACCCTAGAAGCCAGCCCAAATGCCGAAGTCATGGTATTTCACGGTGCGCGCATTGATGAGCCCATGGTGCAATACGGCCCATTTGTGATGAATACCGAAGCCGAGATTTATCAAGCATTTGAAGATTTTCAAGCCGGGCGCTTCAACTAAGCGGCCACAGAGCCCGAAGCGCTTTTTCCCCACCCACATTGAAGAAAGCAGCATCCATGCAGCGCATTTTAAATCGTACCCTTTTAGCCCTCTGCCTCGCCGGCAGCCTCAACGCTTACGCCCACACCCCTAGCCCCACGCACGCCAGCGCTGGCGCTCAACAGGTTGGGGTCA
Organism: Neisseriaceae bacterium; assembly: GCA_017987415.1. Lineage (GTDB taxonomy): Bacteria > Pseudomonadota > Gammaproteobacteria > Burkholderiales > Neisseriaceae > JAGNPU01. The sequence continues at coordinate 4,673 of JAGNTR010000072.1, read as the reverse complement.
GCCCCTGGGGGCCTCAGGATGAGCTGGGTCGACTCAACCTGATCACCGCCGAGTCGCGGGCCCGCATCATGAGCCAAGTCGACGCCAGCAAAGTCTATGACTTAGCCACCGATTATTATTTAGGCATGCCTAGCTGGCAGGCTGCGGGCGACCCTCACTACCAGTTTTGGATGACGCACACGCCACGCGGCACCGTGGTAGATGACCCGATGGGTGTCGGTAGCGACATGAACCAAACCCGTAGCTACACCGGTACGGCTTTTTCCATGTACAGCCACACCGGCACCCACATCGATGCCCTCAACCACTTTGGCATCGGCGGTAAGATTTACAATGGCTTCAGTGCTGATGAGCATTTAGGCGACCGCGGCTGGAAGGTCACCGGCATTGAAAAATTCCCGCCCTTGGTGGCGCGCGGTGTGTTGATTGACGTGGCCGCCAGCAAGGGGCTAAAGATGCTGCCCGATGAATACCGCATCACCCGTAAAGACATACAGGCGGCGCTAAAAAAACAGGGGGTTAGCCTCAAAACCGGCGACATCGTGTTGATTCGCACCGGCCGCATGAGCCTCTACGACAACCCTCAGGCCTATATGAACAAGCCTCCGGGCATGGGATTAGATGCAGCGCGCTTCCTGGTTGAGGAAGGTGGTGCCATGATTTTAGGGGCAGACAACTTAAGCTTTGAAGCCTTCCCCTCGGAGGTGGCGGATGACTATGTGCCGCTGCATACCTATCTACTGGCGCAGCAAGGCGTACCCATCATCGAGCTGGTTGACCTAGACGAACTGGCCAAAGATGGCGTGTACGAATTCGCCTTCGTCGGTGGTCCACTGAAAATCCGTGGCGGCGATGCAGCACCCTTACGGCCCATCGCCATGCCCTTAAAAAAATAAGCATTAACCATTAAAAAAGCCACGGCATGCCGTGGCTTTTGACTGTTTCTAAACTGATTAACCTACGTTTAGATTATGATCCACCATGCCCACCTCAACAGGCTCTTTGCTGGCTTTTAGCTTCAACTGCTGGGCTTCAAGCTTTTGCAAATAGGCTTCGTCAATATCGCCCGTCACGTAGTGACCATCAAAGCAAGAGGTATCAAACTCTTTAATTTCAGGATTCACCAACTGTACGGCTTTAATCAAGGCGCCCAAATCTTGGAACACCACGCCGTCGGCCGAAATATTGGCGGCAATTTGTGCCACATCACGACCGGTGGCCAATAGCTCTTGGCGGGTCGGCATGTCGATGCCATACACGTTAGGATAACGCACTTCCGGCGCAGCAGAGGCAAAATACACCTTCTTCGCGCCCGCCATGCGGGCCATTTCCACGATCTCTTGACTGGTGGTGCCGCGCACAATCGAATCATCGACCAACAGCACGTTTTTACCCGCAAATTCACACGCCACAGGGTTTAGCTTTTGGCGCACCGATTTACGACGCACGGCTTGACCGGGCATGATGAAGGTACGGCCAATGTAGCGGTTTTTAATGAAGCCTTCACGATACGGTAGGTTTAGCGCCGCAGCTAGCTGCAAAGCACTGGCGCGACTGGTGTCGGGAATCGGCATCACCACATCGATTTCAGCTATGGGCAGCTCTTGCTTTACTTTCTCGGCCAAGGTCACGCCCATGTTCAAACGCGCTTGATACACAGAAATGCCGTCAAGCACCGAATCAGGGCGAGCAAAATAAACGTATTCAAACAGGCAAGGCGCCATTTTGTGGTGTTCGGCACACTGTTTGGCGTGTAGCTCACCCTCAAAAGAAATGAACACCGCTTCGCCCGCGTCAACGTCGCGCAAAATGCTGTAGCCTGAGCAGTCTAGCGCCACCGATTCAGAACTGACCACATAGCTGTCTTTGCCGTCAATTTGCTGATGGCCTAAGATCAGCGGGCGAATCCCGTTCGGGTCGCGAAACGCCAAAATGCCGTAGCCGGCAATCATCGCCACCACGGCGTAGGCGCCGCGTACGCGCTTGTGTAGCTCAGAAACCGCATCGAAAATATTGTCGATGGTCAGGTGTTTGCCGCTGGCCTGTTGCTCAAGCTCATGAGCAAAGACATTGAGTAAAACTTCAGAATCAGAGTGGGTGTTGATGTGACGAAGGTCACGGTGACAGATGTTTTCGTATAGCTCTTCAGTGTTGGTGAGGTTGCCGTTATGGGCCAACACAATGCCAAACGGAGAGTTGACGTAAAACGGCTGTGCTTCGGCGCTGCTTTGGGCGCTGCCGGCGGTGGGGTAGCGCACGTGGGCAATGCCCGAGTTACCCACTAGGTTACGCATATTGCGGGTGCGAAAAACATCTTGCACCATGCCGCTGCCTTTGTGCATGTGGAACGTATTGTTGTGAGTGGTCACAATACCAGCAGCGTCTTGGCCACGATGCTGTAATAATTGCAAACCATCATACAGGGTTTGATTGACGGGACTATGACTGACAACACCTAATATACCGCACATTGGTTGATTCCTGTTCGCTTAAATTGAAGAATTAAAGGTCAATAAGGGACTTCTGCTGCTAGGGATTCTGGTAAATACGGTAGGGTTTGTTTCACCAGAAGTTCGAATGTCGGGGCCGTCAACGACGCCTGCCATTCTGGTTGCTTGGGTAACTCAGTAAAGGCACACACGCCTACAATCACCACCATCACCAGCACCCCACGCGCAAAGCCAAAAACCAAACCCAACAGGCGGTTAATGGCTCCAAGGCCGAGGGCACTGATGGCCGAAGTCAAAAAGGAACGTAGAAAATACTGGGCAATCCAAGCCACAAAAAACAAAAGGATAAAAGACAAGGCTATGCGTAAGTTGGGTGGATCAATATTGGGCAGAGCGATTTCAGCAAACGGGACGGCAAACACCTTCCCCACCAAAAACGACACCACCCAAGTCACTAAAGAAGCCAACTCAGCGACTACGCCTCGCATCAGGGCCACCATGGTGCTCAAGCCGATGATGATCAAGGCAAAATAGTCAAATAAGGTCATGGGTTATTGGCTCACCACAAGGCCATTAAAGCCATGTTTTTTTAATTCATTCACGGCTCGATCAGCATCAGCACGGCTTTTGTAGGGGCCAAGGCGAACGCGAGAAATATTGTTGCCGCCGCTGCTCACGTAAGCTGGTAGGCCTGCGGCACTAAGGCGCTGCTTTACTTCATTGGCGCGCGCGGCATCAGACAAAGCCACCACTTGAACCACCATATTCACCTCACCAAAATCAACCTTACCGTCCAAAATGTCTTGTGGACTAGGCTTAGCCGATCCCGCTGGCTTAGGCTGTTCTACGGGTTTGGGCTTTTCAACCGGCTTGGGTTTTTCCACCGGTTTAGGCTGCTCAACTGGCTTAGGTTTCTCCACTGGTTTAGGTTTTTCAACCGGTTTTGGCTTTTCAATTGTCTTAGGCTGCTCAACCGGCTTAGGTTTCTCAACCGGTTTAGGCGCAGGTTTAGGTTGCTCTACCGGCTTAGGCGCCGCAGGCGTGGTGGGCTCAGGCTGCACCGGCGTCACGCTCGGCTGAGGTTGAACCGTGGCAGGGGGCGTGGCGCTGCCATCATTCGGCAACGGCCGCTCAATCACCTGGCCGGTTTGGCCGTCTTCGCCCGCATCAGGCAAAGCCACGCCTAGGCCAGCATCATCAGGATCGGCCACGCCCTCTTCATCCACCAAGGCCTCATCGTCCACGATCGGCGCCACCGGCGTGGTCTCCGTTGCGGGGCCCTCTGGGGTTTGAATCGCAATCACTTCCGTATCGACGCCGCTCGTCGGCGCACTGGCCAAAACACGCCAGAAAATGACGCCGGCCACCACCACCATCACCAAAGCACCGATCAAACGACGGCGGTTTTTGCGCTTTAACGCTTCGTATTCTTCAGTCGCATTATTTTTAGCCATATTGACATCAACCTTTAATTGATAAAACTTTTGCTACGGTAAAAAATGAGCCAAACACGGTAATTCTATCATTTTCAGAGACATTTGATAAAGCAGCTTGATAAGCCTGCCCCACGTTGGCAAACGTTTTGAGCTCAGTCACGCCATGGTCATGCAATTTTTGCACCAAAACCTCGGCGCTGGCACCTCTGGGCTCTTCGGTCAAAGACGCGACATACCATTCGTCAAATTCACCCTTACATAGTTCAATCACGCTGTCGATGTCTTTGTCTGCCAACATGGCAAACACGGCAATGCGCTTTTCAGCATAAGGCAATAAGCGCAAGCTGGTCACCAAAGCGCGGGCGGCATGTGGATTGTGGCCCACGTCCAACACCACGGTCGGCCGACCAGGCAAAACTTGGAAGCGACCAGGGTTGGTCACTTCCACCAAACCCCGCTTGATGGCGCCAATGTCGATGGGCAGCTGAGGATGCATTAATTCAATCGCCGCCAAGGCACAGCTGGCATTCGCCAATTGATATTGCCCACGTAAAGCCGGCAGCGGTAAGGCATGGCGATGGCGCTCGCCCATGCTGAAACGCCACTGCTGCTCCATTTTGGTGTAGCCAAAATCCTGTTGATACACCGACAATGGCACGCCCAGCGAGGCCGCGTGCTTAGCCATTGATTCAGGCACTGGGTTTTGGCCACACACGGCTGGTTTACCGGCGCGGAAAATACCGGCTTTTTCAAACGCCACGGCTTCAATGGTATCGCCTAAATACGC
>JAGNTR010000071.1 GCA_017987415.1 Neisseriaceae bacterium | reverse complement strand
TTAAGCAAGGTCAGTACGGTGTTGAACAGCTCGTCTAACACGCGATCGGTGTTGGCGACTTCGTAGCGTGGGTGTAGCGCCGACAGCTTAATCGACACGGTTGGGGTCGGTGATGCGGCGGGGTTGTTAACGATGTCTTGGCCGACGGTTTGGATGGCCTGACGGTAGTCGTTAAAGTATTTTTGCGCGTCGGCAGTGGTTAAGGCCGCTTCGCCCAACATATCGAAAGAATAGGTGCAGTTTTTGGCGCGGTTAGGACGGCCTTTTTTCAAAGCCTCTTCCATGGTGCGGCCCAATACAAACTGGTGGCCCATGATTTTCATCGCTTGCAGCATGGCGTGGCGAATCACAGGTTCGGTCAGTTTGGTGGTGAGCTTGGCCAGCGCCGAGGCAGGCTGTTGCTCTTCGTCGCTGAGTTTCAGCACTTTACCGGTTAAGGCCAAGCCCCAAGAGGCGGTGTTGACCATGGTCGATTGAGATTTTTTTAAGTGCGCTTGCCAGTCGGCCACGCTTAATTTGTCGTAAATCAGAGCATCGGCCGTGGCCACGTCGGGAATGCGCAGCAGCGCTTCGGCCACGCACATCAACAGCACGCCTTCACGGGTGTCGAGGCTGTATTCCAACAGCAGCGCATCAATCAATTGGATGGCGTTTTTGTCGGCACGGGTGGTTTCGATGAGGGCGCGGGTGCGCTGGGTGATCTTGGCCAACTCGGCTTCCGTTGGGGTGGCCAAGGGCAATAATTCGGTTAACCAGCTGTCTTCATCGACGCAGTAAAGTGGGGAAATCTCGTTCCACAGGTCTGACAGCGGTTGTTTAAGAAAATCAGGGCGTAACACATCAATTGCATGAAACATATGACATCCTTTGAGACTGGCTTAATCATTAAGCATAAGTTATATAGGCACTCAAGGCCGATCAAAGTAGTTTATGGCTCTGCTTCCACATCAGTCTTGCCAAAAACCCCGAAAGATTTGTCGAAAAGTACGAAGTGGCGGTGGTTGTGTCTGATTATTTTAAATATTTTGAAGGTGAAACACCATAGTGCCTTGAAAAAGCATGGGTAAACGCACTCTGGTTGGCAAAGCCGGCCATGTGGGCCACTTCGATCAGGCTACGCTGGCCTGCTTCGATGAGGCTTAAGGCCTTGGTTAAGCGTTTGCGTAATACGTATTGGTAGGGCGTTACCCCCGTTTGCTGTTTGAACAGCGCATGAAACTGGCTTTCGCCTAAAAATACGCGCCCTGCCAGCTGGGCCACGCTGATTTTTCGCTCTAGGTGGGCGTCGATGTAGGCATCGATGATGTCCATATTTAAGCGGCTCATCGGCCGCTCAGGGCCTTCATCCGGCAGATGGTGGCGCAGCATGCAAATTAAGGTATCGGTACAGGCTTGGTTGAGCAAGGGGTCGTTGGGGTAGAGCGCAATCTGGTTGGCCAACAGCTGGGTCAGCTGTTGGCTGCTGTGGTTGAGCTGGAAAAACGGATTTTGCTCAAATAAATTCGACACCTGATTCAGCGTTTGCTGTCCCAATGATTCGCTCAGCTGTACGTTCAGGATCAGCATTTTGTTTTGGCCGATGCCTAAAAACTCATGCTCGGCTTCTGAATACACCAAGCATCCTTGCGCCGGCCCGATCAGCCGCTGCTTGCCGGTGACGTCAAAGCGCGACTGCCCAGAAATGCCAATAACCACCTGATGATATTCATGGTGGTGATGGTGGGCGTCATCAGGCAGTGTGATTAACGCAGAAGGTTTCACAGATGCGGTCATTTATGCTGGCGTCAATATGGGTTATTTTTCAATGTTTTGGTTCGGAATCAATTGCTTAACCAAGGCTTATTATCCAATGATTAGCAAAAAAATACCATCCCTATTTAAATCAGGCTTTAATCACGCCAAACACCGATGCAAACCTTCAAGGTTCGCATCGGTGGGAGGAGGGTACGCCTAGTTTAATTGGGCGAGTAGTAGGTGGCGGCGCCAGGGCCAACGGGTAGGCCTAAGAGGAAGACCCAGACGTAGAATAACAGGCTCCAACCAATGAGGAAGGTAATAGAATAAGGCAACATGGTGGCAATGAGGGTGCCTAGGCCCAGATTTTTCTGGTAGCGAATGGCCACGGCCATGATCATGCCAAAATAGCTCATCATCGGCGTGATGATGTTGGTGACGGAGTCGCCGATTCGGTAGGCGGCTTGAATGACCTCTGGTGCATAGCCGACCAGCATCAACATGGGCACAAAAATGGGCGCGGTAATGGCCCACTGTGCCGATGCCGAGCCCAGCATCAGGTTGATGATGGCGCAAATGACGATGAAGGCAAAGAACAAGAAGGGGCCAGTGAGGCCAATATTCTGCAAGAATTCCGCGCCGCCCACGGCAAATACTTGGCCAAAATTGGTCCAATCAAAGAAGGCCACGAATTGGGCCGCAAAAAACACCAAAACAATGTAGGTACCCATGGTGCCCATAGTGCTGGACATGGCTTTGATGACGTCGGTGTCATGACGCATGGTGCCCACGGTGCGGCCATAAACATAGCCTGGCACTGCAAAGAACACAAAAATCAGCGCCACAATCCCTCTTAAGAACGGTGAGCCAGTGATGGTGCCGGTTTCTGGATGACGCAAGATGCCGTTTTCCGGCACGATGGTCAGGGCGAACAGGGCCACGATGACTAGGGCGGCGATGCCGGCGTTGCGTAGACCACGCTTTTCTAGTGGGCTGAGGCGCTCCATATTGGTGCTTAACGGCTCGCTGGCGTCGTCGCTATTGTAGGTGCCCAGCTTAGGCTCTACGACTTTTTCAGTGATGAAAGCGCCCAATAAGGTGATTAAAAAGGTGGAGACGGCCATGAAGTACCAGTTCACTTCAGGGCCAACGGTGTAGGTGGGGTCTAACATTTGGGCCGCGGTTTCGGTGATGCCAGAGAGCAAGGGGTCGACGGTGCCCAATAAAAGGTTGGCGCTGTAGCCGCCAGACACGCCTGCGAAGGCAGCGGCTAGGCCGGCCAAGGGGTGTCGGCCCAGCGAGTGAAACAGCATGGCCGCGAGCGGGATCAACATCACATAGCCTAGTTCGGCTGCGGTGTTGGACATAATGCCGGCAAAGACCACCACAATCGTGACCATACGTTTAGAAGCGCCCATCACCAAACTACGCATGGCGGCAGACAAGAGGCCAGAGTGTTCCGCTAGGGAAACGCCCAATAGGGCGACTAAAACCGTGCCCAGAGGGGCAAAACCGGTGAAGTTTCTGACCATTTCGGTCAGGATGCGCTGTAAGCCTTCGGCATTGAAGAGGCTGACCACGTGGATCATGCCGTCGGCGGCACGGCCAGAAGCGCCCTCGGGACGAGGATCGACCACGGACACACCAAAATAGCCGGCAACGCCAGAGGCCAAGACGATGAATACACAAAATAGGGCAAATAGGGTGACAGGATGAGGCAAGAGGTTGCCTAGCCATTCGACGGTGTCGAGAAAACGGGTGAAGATATTTTTACGTACGCCCGCTTGTGCGGGCGGGGTCGGGACAGGTTTTTGCGCCATATTGATTCCTTTGTTTGATGGTAGGAGCACACCCCATTATTTTTATGGTGATGTGCTGAGTGCGGCATGGTAGGCAAAGCTGAAGATGAGGGCAATACATTTTGTCCAAAAAGACCGATTAATGCTGGGTGTCGGCTTTCGGCTCAAGCGTCAAAATTTTGGTTAGGCTTGCGAAGGTACGGTGGTTCTTCAGTTATGGGCGTGAATGCTGGCCCACTGGCGCCATGAAGTAGGGTGAAGAAGTTGCCATAAAATGGCTTAAGTTTAGGATGTGCTAAACGGCGTGTGTTCCATCTGGGCTGAACGTATACCCGTGTGGCTTGGCGTAAAAAGAGTGCTTTAAAACCCGAACCGCTGGTCTTAAAGCACTGGGGTAAAGCAATCAAGTAACCTTTGATAAAGCGTACTCATATTTTATGACATAAAGGTAAACTAAGAGCAAATCTAAGTCAACACTTTTCATGACTATGGTTTATTTTATGGTTTGAATGCCACAAAAAAAGCCTTGCTGACGCAAGGCTTGGATGGGCGTTGTGGCTTAGGGACGATATTTGGGCAAGGTGCCGTGGGGCAACAGCTGCCACACCTGGCCTTGCTGTTTCATTTTGCCGGCTACTTCTCCGGCTTTATCGCCATAGCCCCAGAAGAAGTCTACGCGGATGCCGCCTAGAATGGCTGAACCCGTGTCTTGAGCCATGATGAGGCGATTGAGCGGCTGATAAGTCACGGGATAGGTGGTGGCCAAGAAAATCGGCGCGCCTAGCTCGATGTGGTGGCGATCCACGGCGCCGGAATATTCGTCGGTCAACGGCACGCCTAAGGCGCCGATAGGGCCAGCGTTACCGGCATTAGGCAACACGCGGAAGAAGACAAAGCTGGGGTTGTGGCTCAACACTTCGTTTAGGCGGGTGGGGTTTTGCTGCACCCAGGCTTTAATGCCCTGCATTGAGGTTTGCGCCAAGGGCAGCTCGCCGCGGTCGGCTAAGTAGCGGCCAATGGATTTGTAGGGGTGTTCATTTTTATCGGCAAAGCTCAGGCGCACAAACTTACCGTCTGGCGTTTGCATTCGGCCAGAGCCCTGTACCTGTAAGAAAAACAGCTCCACGGCATCGTTGGCGTAGCCTAAAATCGGCGCTCGGTTGTTTAAAATGCCGGTGTTGATCTGGCCACGGGTGTAGTAAGGCACCAGACGATTGCCTTCAAAGCGGCCTTTAATCGCCTTGGAGCGATCGGTGATCGGGAAGTCGGCTAGATTGGCTTGATATTCACCGCCCGCCACGATTTGGCCACGGGTGTCACTGACTTTGCGTACGCTGACCTGACCTTGTGCGCGAGCAGCAGGGGTGAGTTCAACCGTGACCATGTCGTTGGGCACGCCGTAAATCGGGAACTTAGCCGTCATGGAGGGGTTGATGGCGCCGTGTAAAACCGGCTCATAATAGCCAGTGACGGTGCCTTTATCTTGCTCTTTGTCGATGACCTTCCACGCCACAAAATACTGTTCGAAAAACTGCTTCACGAGGTTTTGATTATTGGGATCGATGCGATCGGCCACCTGGCAGGTATAGGCCCAGTTTGGCTGCTTTTGTAGGCTTTCACAGCTGCGCTTAAACGATTCTAGGCTTTTGCTGAAGTTTTGCTGTGCCCAGTTGGGCAGTTGGGCGTGGGCAGCCGGTACGTATTTGACCGAGGTGCGAGGGTCGCTTACCTGAGCGGGCAGCTGCTGGGCGGCAGGTGGTGGTGGCAGAGTGCTGCTTTTAGGCGGCGTGGTCGGCGTGGTCGGTTGTTTCACCGCACAGCTGGTTAAAAACGCGATCATACAGGCGGATAAAAGCAGTTTTTTCATGGGCGTTGTTGGGTCTTTCGTTCGGTTAAAAGGGCAAGCAAGGCGAGATCAGGCCATCAGTCTGACCCTCTAAGGTCGGATTAGTTTAACAAAGACGGTGAGATTATGGGATAAGAACCGTGCGCAAATCGGGTAATTTTATTAAACAATTGAATTAAATCGGTTTTATTTTTTGTTTCTGATTGGAGCTAGGGTGTGGGTTTAGGCTAAGCCTTTGTTTGTCATCATTTTGTCAATTAGATTGCCTATACTGTCAGGGTCGATCAGACGGTGAGCCAAAAGCCAGCGGCCGCCGTTGGGTGGGTCGTATCGCTGCCCCACCTGCTTGATTTTGCAGCGATGGCTTGGGTACAGGAAAGGGCACGGCGATGAATTTAGCGATTTTTGACTTAGACCACACCTTATTATTGGGCGATTGCGACATGGCTTGGGCGCGTTTTTTGGTGGCGCAAGGTTTGTATGGCCCTGAGCATTACCAAAAACGGTTGGCCTATTATCAAGACTATCAACAAGGGCGGCTCAATATGCCAGAGTATTTGGCGTTTCAATTGGCCACACTGGCGGCGTTTAGCCCCGAAACCTTATCTAGCCTGCATGAAGCCTATATGGCTGCCGAAATCTTGCCGATGATTTGCCCCACGGCTTTATCGCTGGTAGCGCTGCACCAAAGGGCGCAAGATGTGGTGATGGTGATCACCGCCACCAACACGTTTTTGGCCTGGCCCATTGTGGCCCACTTCGGCATCGATCATTTAATTGGGGTGAATGCTGAACAAGACGCTCAAGGCTATTACACTGGTCGCTATGTTGGTGAGCCCAGCTTTAGCTTAGGGAAGGTAAAGCGGTTGAAGGCGTGGCTGGCCGAGCGCGGTCAGTCGCTGCAGGACTTTGAGCGGGTGTATTTTTACAGCGACTCCCACAATGACTTGCCCCTATTGCAGCAGGTGACCCACCCTGTGGTGGTGAACCCTGATGCACGCCTAAATAAGGTGGCCCAACAGCAAGGCTGGCCTATTTTTAGCTTTGGCCATCGCCAAACCCAGACGTCGGCAGCGCGCTTTTAATCTGCGCCAGAAGGAGAATCACATGCAGCCTCATTGGACCCTACCCAAGCTCATCGCCCATCGTGGCGGCGGTCGACTGGCTCCAGAAAACACCCTTGCCGGCATGCGTGCAGCCGTAGCGCATGGTTTTAGCGCGGTTGAGTTTGACGTCAAGCTGTCGCGTGACGAGGTGCCTTTTGTACTGCACGACGACGATTTAGTGCGCACCACCAATGGCGTGGGTTTGGCTAAAGCGAAGCATTGGTCTGAGCTTGCTGACCTGGACGCCGGCAGCTGGTTTGATGCAGATTTTCGCACCGAGGGCGTGCCCAGCTTAGATCAGGTGGTGGCGTATTGCCTGGCCGAGGGCGTGCAGATGAACATTGAGCTTAAACCCTGCGTGGGCATGGAACACGCGACTGGCCGTGCCATCGCCAAAAAGGTGGGCGCCCATTGGCACACGCCGGCCTTAAAAGGGCAGCCGCTGCCGCTCTTGTCGTCCTTTTCTACGGCGGCCTTGGCCGCCGCGCAGGCGGCGGCGCCAGAAGTACCGCGCGGCTTGCTGATAGACGTTTGGTCTGAAGACCTGTGGACTTTGCTGCGCGACCTAGGCTGCGTGTCGTTGCACGCGGCGGCAGTATTATGGACGCGTGAACGGGTGAAAGCCGTGCATCAAGCAGGTTTTAAGGCTTTGGCGTGGACGGTTAACGACGTGGCCCAAGCGCAACAGCTGTTGGCTTGGGGTGTGGATGCGGTGGTGACAGATGCATTGGATCAGCGCGGCGCCATGCTGGGCCAGCTGGCGTCGGCCTCAGTTGGAGAGCGTGGCTAGGCGTGTGGCAAAGGCCAAAAACAGCACGCCAACAGCGCTGTTGCCGAGCTTGGCCAAGAGCTTGCGATGGCTGAAAAATTTCGCCAACAGCGCGCCGGCAAAAATCAAGGTGGTCAAATACACAAAGCTGACCACTTCTAAAATACTGGCCAAAATCAAGAACGACACGCTGGTGTGGGCGTAGTTAAAGTCGATGAACTGCACAAAAAACGACACGTAAAACAGAATCGCCTTTGGGTTGGTCAGGCTGAGGGTCAGGGATTTACGCATGATGCTGTGGCTGGATTCAACCACAGGTGCTGCGCTTTGCTGCGGTTTAAACAGGCTGGCGTAGAGGATTTTTAGGCCTAAAAACAGTAGATACAACGCCCCCAAAAACTTAATGACGGTGAACACCATAGGAGAGGTACGGATCAGCGAAGCGATGCCGATGTAGGCGCAAAAAATTAAGATGGCGTCGCCAATGAATACGCCTAATGCTGCCGTATAGCCGGCTTTGACCCCGTGGCTCACGCCGGTTTTGAGTACATAAATAGAGTTGGGCCCTGGTAGGATGATGATGAAAATCACCCCAACTAAATAGGTCCATAGGTTTACTACGCCGTAATCTGCTAACACGCCATTGTCCTTTGTTGAATTCAGCGGTGGGTTGAAGCGGCTCTATTATTAATCTTATTTTTTAAAAGCCAGCGGTGTATTCTAACGCCGAGTTTAAGGTCGGCGCAATGGCTGCGAAGGGCGTTGTGGTACGCGCGGCCCAGCCATGAAAAAACCCCTGCGGTGCAGGGGTGGATGCGATGCCTCAAGACAGGTTTAATGCGCCTCGTCCCAGTTGTGGCCAATACCTACGTCGGCCACTAGGGGAATCGACAGCGTGTCGACGGCGGCCATGAGTTTGGGCAGTTCAACCTTCACCAATGCGACTTCATGTTCCGGCACCTGCAGCACCAGTTCGTCATGCACCTGCATGATTAAGAGGCTGTCTAATTGTTCCGTTTCTAGCCACCCCTGTACCTCAATCATGGCCTTTTTAATTAGATCTGATGCCGTGCCCTGCATCGGCGCGTTAATCGCCGCGCGTTCTGCGCCGGCGCGCATCATGGCTTTGCTGCTGTGGATGTCCGGTAGATAGAGGCGGCGACCAAAGCGGGTTTCTACATAGCCTTTGTCCATGGCGCTGGCCTTGGTGTCGCTCATATAGGCTGCAACGCCTGGGTAGCGGGCAAAGTAGCGGTCGATAAAGTCTTTGGCTTCCATCGGGCTGATCTCTAGCGACTGGGCGAGGCCGTATTGGCCCATGCCGTAAATCAGGCCAAAGTTAATCGTTTTGGCGTAGCGGCGCTGTTCTGACGTGACCTGATCTTGCGCCACGTTGAAGATTTCAGCCGCGGTGCGACGGTGAATGTCTTGGCCTTGCTTAAACGCGTCGATCAAGGTGGCGTCTTGCGACAGCTCAGCCATGATGCGCAGCTCAATTTGTGAATAGTCGGCGGAAATGATTTGGTGGCCCGGCAATGCGCGGAAGGCTTGGCGCACGCGGCGGCCTTCTTCTGTACGCACGGGGATGTTCTGTAGGTTAGGGTCGCGGCTGGCCAAGCGGCCGGTGATGGCGACGGCCTGTGAATAAGTGGTGTGTACGCGCCCGGTTTTTGGGTTGATCAGCGTCGGCAGCTTGTCGGTGTAGGTTGATTTCAGCTTGGCCAAACCACGATATTCAAGGATGAGCTTGGGCAGCGGATAGTCTAGCGCCAGCTTTTCCAACACGCTTTCATTGGTGGAAATGCCGCCCGAGGCCGTTTTTTTCAGGCCTTTAGTGGGGATTTCCAGCTTATCAAATAAGATTTCTTGCAGCTGCTTGGGCGAATTCAGGTTAAACGGCTGGCCCGCAATCTCGTAGGCCTGCTGTTCGAGCTGCAATAGCTTTTGCCCCAGCTCGTGGCTTTGGCGCATCAGGACGTCTTTGTCGATGTAGACGCCGTTTTGCTCCATGGTCAGCAAGACTTGGGCCAAAGGCAATTCCATGTCGTGGTAGAGCGATTTTTGTACGTCGTTCATCTGCGCCACCAGCGCATGATGCAGGCGTAGGGCAAAGTCGGCGTCTTGGCAGGCGTAGTCCATGGCGTCGTCTAGGGCCACGTCGGCAAAGCTCAGCTGCTTCACGCCCTTACCGCACAGGCTTTCATAGGTGATGGTGGTGAGGCCGAGGTGGCGCATGGCCAAATCGTCTAGGTTGTGGGTTAGATGGCTCTCAACCAAATAAGAGGCCAGCATGGCGTCGCCGACAATGCCGTTGAGCTTGAGGTCGTAGTTGGCCAGCACGTGTTGATCGTATTTGAGGTTTTGGCCGATCTTGCCCAGTTTAGGGTTTTCTAGATAGGGCTTGAGCTTGGCCAAGGTCGACGCCAGCGGCAGCTGGTCGGGCACGGCGGTCATGCTGTGACCAAGGGGAATGTACACCGACACGCCCGGTGCGGTGGCGATGCTCATGCCGATCAGCTGCGCTTCTTGGGTGCTCAGGCTGGTGGTTTCGGTGTCAAAGCCGATTTCGATCACGTCGTCGAGCTGACGGCACAAGGCGTCTAGCTGGGCGTCGGTGGTGATGGCGGCATAGTGTAAGGCCACTGGTGCAGGCGGCGTGTAGGCTGCGGGCTGGGTGTCCACGTTGGCCGTCAAGTCTGCTGTAGCGGGCTCGGCGGCGTCACTGCCAAATAAATCAGCGGTTTGGTTGGCCTGAGTAGCAGGAGTGGCAACCTTCTTTTCGGCTTCTTTCAGCCAGGTTCGGAAGCCAAAGGCCTTGTAGTCTTCCACCAGCTGCGACCACTGTGGTTCGGTGGGGCTTAAATCATCCCAACCTTTGGGTAAGGTTTCGTCTAGGGGCACGTCGCATTTAATCGTGATCAATTCATACGATAAGGGCAGGTGGGGGATGGCGGCCTGTAAATGCTCGCCGACCTTGCCCTTAATCTCGGCCGCGTGTTCGATTACGCCTTCTAGCGAGTCATAGGCTTCCAGCCATTTTAACGCCGTCTTCGGGCCGCATTTGTCTACGCCAGGGACGTTGTCGACCTTGTCGCCGATCAGGGTTAAATAGTCGATGATGCGGTTGGGCTTGACCCCAAACTTCGCTACCACGCCGGCTTCATCGAAGGTTTCATTGGTCATGGTGTTGACGATGGTGACATTGTCGCTGACCAGCTGAGCCATGTCTTTGTCGCCGGTGGAAATCACCACCTTAAAGCCGGCTTCGTCGGCCTGACGGGCCAAAGTGCCGATTACGTCGTCGGCTTCAACGCCGGGCAAAACGATGATGGGCCAGCCCGCACGCGCCACCAAATCATGCACTTTGTCTACCTGCAAACGTAAGTCGTCTGGCATAGGTGGGCGGTTGGCCTTATACTCAGGGTACATATCGTTGCGAAACGTTTTGCCTTTGGCATCAAAGATACAGGCGGCGTAGTCGTGCGGCACGTCTTGCTGCAGGCGGCGTAACATGTTTAACACGCCGTAGAGCGCGCCCGTGGGTAAACCATCTGGGCTGCGTAAATCAGGCATGGCATGAAAAGCGCGATATAGGTAAGATGAACCATCCACTAACAGAAGTGTTTTCATAAGTTTAGTCATTTTCATACGCCTGTTTGCTCGATGACGGTCGCAAACAGACTGTGTTATTCGGGTGTGTGAATGACGAGCGTTGTCACCGTTGCTATTAAAGGCCAGCTATGAGTTTATCCAATAAATTACCCCATCCCATGTTGCCGGAAGATAAATTACAAAGTCTTCGTTCACGTGAATCATGGCATGTGTTGCAAATCATTTCTGAATTCGTGGAGGCAGGCGAAGAGTTACGCGCCATCCAGCCGGCGGTCAGCATTTTTGGCAGTGCCCGCATTGCACCGGAAGACCCTATGTATCAGCGCACTGAAGCGTTGGCGCGGCTGCTCTCGGACGCGGGGTTCAGCGTCCTCTCTGGCGGTGGACCAGGCATTATGGAGGCCGCCAACAAAGGCGCTTTCTACGGTAAGAGCCCTTCCGTTGGTCTGAACATTGTACTGCCTCATGAACAAAAGCCCAATGACTATCAAGACCTGTCGGTTAAATTTCAGCATTTTTTCCCGCGTAAAGTGATGTTTGTGAAACACGCCATTGCCTATGTGGTGATGCCCGGCGGGTTCGGTACCTTGGACGAGCTGTTTGAAAGCCTCACCCTGGTACAAACCGGTAAGGCGCGTGAGATTCCGCTGATTTTATGCGGCCGTGAATTTTGGAGCGGCCTAGTCGACTGGATGCAAGAGCAGCTAGCTGGCAAAGGCCTGATTGGCGACACAGACATGGAGCTGATCCAAATCATCGACGACCCAGATGAGATCGTGGCGGCTATTTTTGAGCATTACGAGCACTGTGGCTTCCACGAATGCGTGGCCGACGTGGAGCGCATGCTGAGCCTATAAAGCCCTTAAGCGGCGTAAAAAAACGCTGGTTTGTCGGCCAAAAAAGCGTAAAATAAGCCGCTTGAAAATCAAAAACATCGTAAACACAAGCGTTTAAGCTGGTGTGGTGACGGTGTTTTTTTATGGACGAGTCTCATGATTGTGTTTGAAAACGCGCCTTCGTTTTGGTCTTTGTGGACCACGATGCAAGGCTCGATTGTGCCCCGTATTTTAAAACGGGTATTGTGTACCGATGCTTTAGCCGTGCTGGTGTGTGGGCTGTATCTAGGTATGGGCTGGACGTTTTTAGACATGACGATTACCCCGTTTGCCATCATTGGTTTGGTGGTGGGGATTTTCCTGTCGTTTCGCAACACCGTCAGCTATAACCGCTTTTGGGAAGCACGCACCCATTGGGGCAGCTGCCTCATTACCTGCCGCTCCTTGGCGCGCCAGGCCGTGGTGTTTGGCGCCGGCGAGCCGGCGGAACACACCCAGCGGCGGCTGTATCTGCTGCTGGCTTTTGCGCATGCGCTACGCCATCAGCTACGCGACACCGACCCGCGCGCCGATTTGGCACGCTATCTCGATGCCGAAACCTTGGCTCAGGTGTTGGCCAGCCCCAGCCGCCCGAATCAGCTCTTGCTGCTGATTGGTCAAGCGTTTTACACCTTGCACAGCGACAAAGGCCTAGCGGCGCCGTTAATGGCGAGTACGGAAGGCTTAATCAATGAATTAAGCCATATTTTAGGCAGCTGCGAGCGTATTCGATCGACGCCGATTCCGTTTGCCTACCTCTTGATGCTGCACCGAAGCGTGCACGTGTATTGTTATTTATTGCCTTTTGGCCTAGTGGCCACGGTGGGCTGGATGAGCCCTGTGGTGGTGAGCTTTATGGCCTATGCGTTTTTTGGTTTGGATGCCTTAGGCGATGAAATCAGCAATCCCTTCGCCGACAAGCCTAACGCGCTGGCTTTAGATTCCATCTGTCGGCAGATCGAAATCAGCCTGTTGGCGCAATTAGGTGAACC
>JAGNTR010000070.1 GCA_017987415.1 Neisseriaceae bacterium | reverse complement strand
TGTTTTTAGAGCAGTACGCGAGAGCGTTTGCCTACTTAGAAAAAATCAGGTGGAGGCCAAAGGCCACAAATAAAGTGCCGGCCACGCCATCAATCCATTTGGCCGCGCGTTGATAGCCTTTGCGAAACGCCGGTAGGGAGAAAATGGCCGCCACCATGCTGAACCAAATCAAGGTTTCAACGGCTACTAAGGCAAACACGCTCCAGCGGGCTGTAGCCGACATGTCGTCGCCGACAAAAAGCGAAAACACGCTGCCAAAATAAATAATGGCTTTGGGGTTGGCTAAATTGGTCAGCAAGCCCTTCATGAAAAGGTGTTTGCTGTGGCTTAGCGGTAGCTGAGTGGGCAGGTTAGCGATGCTGTGGTTTTTGGCTGATTTAAGCAGCTGATAACCCAAATAGCTCAGATACAGACCACCAGCAATCATGATGCCTTGATGCAGCCAAGCCATTTTTTGCAAAATGAGGTGTAGGCCCAATAAGGCCACGCCTGACCAGATCACGACGCCGAGGCAAATGCCGAGAACGGCCTTCATGCCGTCGCGGCGAGAGCGGCTGGCGGCGACTTGAGACACAAAAAAGAAATCAGGGCCTGGGGTCATGAGGGCGATGAAGTGGATGAGCGCTACGGTGCTTAAAAGGGCCAGCATGAGAGTCTTTCGTTGAGGTTAGGTGTTAAAGCCAAAGGCGGTGGATCAGCATAGCAACAAATAAAACGGCGCACAATTGTCGTGACGGCATTTTTTCAGCGTGGATCAGGATTAAGGACGAGCTGTTGAGATGCACTGTTGGTTTTTTGGTGGTCGGCTCGAAAAAAAGGTGCCGATTGCGTGTATACCTAGTAATATATTAGTAAATATAGTCGTGTTTAAAGCAAATTGTTATTTGTTTTTTAATAGTTATTAATCTGTGGCGCCTTTCGGCGTCGCCTTATGCATAGAGCCGTTCATTCTTCATGAAACCTAAAAATCGTAATATTCCCTTATTGCTGCTGCGTGCCCGAGAGGCCATGATGGTGTATTTTCGCCCTGCCTTGAGTAAGCGTCAGCTGACCGAACAGCAGTGGCGCATTTTGCGTGCCCTGTATGAAGAAAAACAGCTAGAGCCTCGTGAGCTGTGCCAGCAGTGTTGTATTTTAAGCCCCAGCATGGCCGGTATTTTAAAGCGGATGGAAGAATTAAATCTGGTGGTTAAGGTCCCCTCAGACTTTGACAAGCGCCGTGTCATGGTGACTTTGGCCACAGGCGTGGCAGACATGGTGGAAGACATCTTAAGAGAGAACCGTGCAGCCTACGATCTTTTGGCTAAGAAAGTGGGCGAGCAAGAAATGAAAGAGCTGATGGCTCAGCTAGACAACGTCCTCAAGCATTTGGAGGAGTAGGCGCAGCAGTGCGTCTTGAGTTATGCCCAGCCATCCCAGAGCGGATGGCTTTTTTTTTAAATGGGTTTGACAAAAATACTCATATGTTAGTAATATTGGATTAACTAATATATTAGTGTAAAGCGAGCGTGCTGTCTGCTTGCTCAGAACATATCAACGGAGAACGTAATGTCTACATTAGATTTGGCTCAGGCCACTGTGTTTGGGGTGGCGCTAAACCACCAAAGCGTCATGGCCGAACATGCTGCTGCTTTTGTTGAGGCCCCTTATAAGGCCTTGCCCACTAAGCCCGTGCTGTTCATCAAAACCCCGAATACCTACAACCTCAGCGGCAAAGTGCCCTTTCCAGCGGGTGAGCGTCTTCAGGCCGGCGTGTGCTTGGGCGTGGTGTTGCAAAAAGACGCCAGCCGCGTGGCCGCAGCCGATGCTCTGAGCTACATTGCCGGCGTGGTGGTGGCCAACGAGTACAGCCTGCCTGAAGACAGCTTTTACCGTCCGGCCATCAAGGCTAAATGCCGCGATGGCTTCATGAGCTTTAATCCTAATATTGTGCCCCTAAGCGCCTTGAGCGACGTCAATCAATTGGCCTTAAGCGTGGCCGTCAACGGCACCGTGAAGCAACAGGGCAATACCGCCGACTGGGTGCGTGATCTGCCGACCTTGATTGCCGAGATCACCGAGTTTATGACTTTACACGCTGGTGATGTGTTGTTGACCGGTACGCCCGCTGGGCGTTTTGATCTGGCCGTGGGCGATGAAGTCACCGTCAGCATTACCGAAGTGGGTCAGTTGACCGATACCGTCGTGGCCGAAGCCGAATAGAGGAGCTCATCATGAAAAAAGCCAAGATTCAATACCAAAATCAAACCTATGCCGTGACCGTTAACGACGACCTGTCTGTGAATTTGCCGGACGGGACCGTTGTGGCCGAAACCGATGTGACCTGGCTGCCGCCCGCTACAGGCACCATGTTTGCCTTAGGCCTTAACTATGCCGATCACGCCAGTGAACTGGCGTTTGCGCCACCGACTGAGCCGCTGGTGTTCATTAAATCTAAGGGTACTTATGTCGGCCATCGCGGCCACAGCTGGCGCCCTAACAACATCGACTACATGCACTATGAGTGTGAGCTGGCCGCCGTGATTGGTAAAACCGCTAAAAACGTCAAAGCCGCTGATGCGTGGGACTATGTTGAAGGCTTCACCTTGTGTAATGACTACGCCATCCGTGATTATTTGGAAAACTACTATCGCCCTAATTTACGCGTGAAAAACCGCGATGCGATGACGCCGGTTGGGCCGTATATTATTGATTTAGCCGATGTGGCCGATCCGATGAATCTGAGCTTGAAAACCTGGGTGAACGGTGAGCTGCGTCAAGAGGGCAATACCAAAGACATGATTTTTGACGTGCCGTTTTTAATTGAGTATCTGTCTAGCTTTATGACCCTGCAGCCAGGCGACATGATTGCCACCGGCTGTCCTAAAGGCACTTCTGATGTGAAGGCGGGCGACACCGTCATCATCGAGATTGAGCAAGTGGGTTCATTGACCAACTATATGTTGACCGAAGACGAATTTTTCGCAGCCAAGTAATGGCCGCCGAATCAGACAAAGGAATGAATAAAATGATCAAACATTGGATTAACGGTAAAGAAGTCGCCAGCGAAGAAACCTTCGACAACATCAACCCTGCGACCATGGAAAAAATTGGCGAAGTGGCCAGCGGCGGTCAAAAAGAAATCGACATGGCCGTGGCTGCGGCCAAGGCAGCGTTTCCTAAATGGTCGAAAACCCCGGCCAAAGAGCGGGCCAAAATCATGCGCCAGTTTGGCGATTTGATTGACCAAAACGTGGAAAAAATCGCCCAGTTAGAAACGCTGGACACCGGCCTGCCGATTCATCAAACCCGCAACGTGTTGATTCCACGCGCCTCACATAACTTTAACTTCTTTGCCGAAGTGTGTACCCGCATGAATGGCCACACCTATCCGGTAGACGACCAAATGTTGAACTACACCATGCATCAGCCTGTTGGCGTGTGTGGTCTGGTGTCGCCTTGGAACGTGCCGTTCATGACCGCTACTTGGAAAACGGCGCCGTGCTTGGCCTTGGGCAATACTGCGGTGTTGAAAATGTCGGAGCTGTCGCCTTTGACCGCTAATGAGCTGGGTCGCTTGGCCTTAGAGGCCGGCGTGCCTGAGGGCGTATTTAACGTGGTGCAAGGCTATGGCCGCAATGCGGGCGATGCTTTGGTGCGCCACCCCGACGTGGGCGCGGTGTCGTTTACCGGCGGTACGGCCACCGGTCGACAAATCATGTCTAACGCAGGGATTAAAAAATACTCTATGGAATTAGGCGGTAAGTCACCGGTGTTGGTGTTTGATGACGCCGATTGGCAGCGCGCCTTAGACGCTTCGTTGTTTACCATCTTCTCTTTGAACGGCGAGCGCTGTACCGCGGGTTCACGCATCTTCATTCAAGAAAGCATTTACGACCAGTTTGTGGAAGAGTTTGCCGCCCGTGCCAAGCGCATCATCGTGGGCGATCCGCAAGACTTCAACACCCAGGTGGGCGCCATGATCACCCGTCAGCATTACGACAAAGTGACCGGCTACATCAAAATTGGCATGGAAGAGGGCGCACGCCTATTGGCTGGTGGCCTAGAGCGTCCAGCAGGCTTACCGGCTCACCTGAGCCAAGGCAACTTCATTCAGCCGACGGTGTTTGCCGATGTGGATAACAGCATGCGCATTGCCCAAGAAGAAATCTTTGGCCCCGTGGTGTGTTTGATTAAATTTAAAGACGAAGCCGAGGCGGTACGCTTGGCCAACGATGTGGAATACGGTTTGGCGTCTTATGTGTGGACGTCTGACTTGACCCGTGCCCACCGCGTGTCGTCGCAAATACAGGCCGGCATGGTGTTTGTGAATTCACAAAACGTGCGCGACCTGCGCCAGCCGTTTGGCGGCGTGAAGCAGTCTGGTACCGGCCGTGAAGGCGGCGAGTACAGCTTTGAAGTGTTCACCGAAGTGAAAAACGTGTGCATTTCTATGGGCGAGCACCATATCCCACGTTGGGGCGTGTAGGCGCGAGCTCAGGCAGGCTGACGCAGCCGCGTCAGCCTCACAATAATAAGGATTAGGAGAAAGATTATGGGGCAACTTGCACTAGCAGCAAAAATCACGCACGTACCGTCTATGTACTTGTCTGAATTACCGGGTGAGCACCACGGCTGTCGTCAGTCGGCCATTGATGGCCATAAAGAAATCAGCCGTCGCTGTCGTGAACTGGGCGTGGACACCATCATCGTGTTTGACACCCACTGGCTGGTGAACAGTGGCTACCACATTAACTGTAATGACCGCTTTGAAGGCGTGTACACCAGTAATGAGCTGCCACACTTTATTAAAGACATGACTTATCAATATCAGGGTAACCCAGAGTTGGGTCATTTAATCGCTGAAAAAGCGCGCGCCAAAGACGTACGCGCCATGTCACACGAAATTGACAGCTTAGCGATGGAGTACGGCACCCTAGTACCGATGCGCTACATGAACGAAGACCAACACTTTAAAGTGATTTCGATTTCGGCTTTTTGTACCTCACACGAGTTAGAAGACAGCCGCAAGCTGGGTGAAGCCGTGCTGGAAGCCATTCAAGAATACGACGGCAAAGTAGCCGTACTGGCCAGTGGTTCGCTGTCGCACCGCTTTATTTGGGACCGCATTGCGTCAACCGGCATGAACAGCTACACCCGTGAGTTTGACCGTCAGGTTGACTTACGCGTGGTGGACATGTGGAAAGAAGGTCTGTGGCCAGAATTTTGTGCCATGTTGCCGGATTACGCCGTGCACTGTTTTGGCGAAGGGATGATGCACGATACGGCCATGCTGTTGGGCCTAGTGGGTTGGGATCAATACCGCGGTAAGGTCGAAATCCTCACCGACCTTTTTGCCAGCTCGGGCACCGGTCAAATCAACGCTTTATTTCCCCTTTAACGACTGATGATTCTGCTGGGCTGGCGTGGCTGGCCCAGCGGTTTAGGAGCCGTGATGCCCCATTTTACCGTTGAATATTCGGCCAATCTGGCCGCCGACATTGTATTTGATGAATTTTTTGCCCAAGTACATGAATGCTTAGGCAACAGCGGCGTGTTCCCCTTAGGCGGGATTCGCAGCCGCGCCATCCGTATGGACGATTATCGCATTGCCGACAATCAGCATGACTATGCCTTTATCCACATCACCTTAAAGGTGGGTAGCGGGCGTGATTTAGAGACCCGTAAGGCCGTGTGCGATGAGCTGTTTGCCCTGATTGAAGCCTATTTTGCGCCGTTACAGGCAAAGCGCCTATTGGCGATTTCGTTTGAAATGCAAGAGGTTCATCCAGTTTTAACCTACAAAAAAAACAATATTCACGCCTTTTTAAAGGCCAACGGCGGCTAAGGCCGCGTGATGATGAAAGCAACCTGGCCCTGTGCCGATTGATGCGCCCACTTAAGAACAAGAGAAAGAAGCCAGCATGCTTGCACCCGATACGATTCAAGCGTTAGCACAACAGCTAAACCACGCCGAACAAACCCGTACCCAACTGAAACAGTTTTCACTGACTCAGCCAGACATCACCATCGACGACGCTTACGCGATTCAAAAAGCCTGGGTGGCTTTAAAAATAGCAGAAGGGCGTAAGCTGGTTGGCCATAAGATTGGCCTGACCTCGCGCGCCATGCAAGTGTCGTCTAACATCACTGAACCAGACTATGGTGCCTTGCTAGACGATATGTTCTTTGACGAGGGCACTGAGATTCCCTTTGAGCGATTCATCGTGCCGCGCGTTGAAGTGGAGCTGGCGTTTATTTTAGGCAAGCCTTTGAGCGGCCCGAACTGCACCATCTTTGACGTTTTAGACGCCACCGAATGGGTGGTGCCTGCTTTAGAAATCATTGATGCGCGCTTGCACAACGTTGACCCAGAAACCAAAATCACCCGCAAAGTATTCGACACCATTTCCGACAACGCCGCCAATGCCGGTGTGGTGATGGGTGGTCGACCCATTCGCCCTACTGATTTGGACTTGCGTAAGGTCAGCGCCGTGCTGTACCGCAATGGCGTGATTGAAGAGTCGGGCGTGTCGGCGGCGGTATTGAACCATCCCGCCAAAGGCGTGGCGTGGCTAGCCAATAAGCTACACCCTCATGGCGTGACCCTACAGCCTGGCCAAGTGATTTTAGGCGGTTCGTTTACGCGCCCAGTGGCGGCGCGCCAAGGCGATACCTTCCACGTAGACTATGGTGATCTAGGCGCCATCGCCTGCTACTTTGGCTAACCGATAAGGACAGAATCATGGCAAAAATCATGCCCAATCAATTCAAGCAAGCGCTGCGCGGTGATGCGGCTCAGATCGGTATGTGGCTAGGCCTTGCCAACAGCTACAGCGCTGAGCTGATCGCGACCGTGGGCTTTGACTGGCTGCTCATCGACGCCGAGCACGCACCGAATAACGTCACCACTGTGTTGCAGCAGCTACAGGCGATTGCGCCCTATCAGGCGCAGGGCCAGTCGTTGCCGGTGGTGCGCCCGCCCGTGGGCGATGCGGTGTTGATCAAGCAGCTATTAGACGTGGGCGTGCAAACCCTATTGGTGCCGATGGTCGAAAGCGCCGAACAGGCGCGCGGTCTCGTCGACGCCATGCGTTACCCGCCTGAAGGCATTCGCGGCGTGGGCAGTGCTTTGGCGCGCGCCTCATTATGGAACAGCGTCGACGACTATTTGAATCAGGCCAACGACCAAATGTGCCTTTTGGTGCAGGTGGAAAACGTGGCTGGGCTGAATCATTTAGCTGAGATTGTGGCGGTTGACGGCGTGGACGGGGTCTTTATTGGCCCTGCCGATCTGTGTGCGGCCATGGGCCATCGCGGTAACCCAATGCATCCTGAAGTACAGGCGGCGATTAAGGCCGCCGTGGCGACGATTCGCGCTGCGGGTAAGGCCGCTGGTATTTTGTATGCCGACGAAAAACAGGCCAAAGCCTTTATTGAAATGGGCTTTAATTTTGTGGCCGTGGGCGTGGACACCACGCTATTGGCCAAGTCTTGTCGTCAGTTATTGGGGCAGTTTAAAGCAGATGGCGCCGCGGCTGAGCCAGCAGCGCCCTCGGTGTATTGAGGATGAACAGCATGAATGGATTAAGCGACCAAGGCCTGTGGCAAACTCAGGCCTACATCAATGGTGAATGGGTGGGCAGTGCAGCCGACCCAATTGACGTCATCAACCCGGCAACGGGTGAGGTGATTGCCCAAGTGCCCAATTTGGGTCAGGCCGAAGCCGAAGCCGCCGTGGCGGCTGCGCATCTGGCGCAAAAAGCCTGGGCCAAAATGCCGGCTAAGGCGCGTAGCCAAGCGCTGCGCCGCTGGTTTGATTTAATGATGCAGCATCAGGATGACCTAGCCCGGATTTTGACTTTGGAGCAAGGTAAGCCATTGGCTGAGGCCAAGGGCGAGATCGCCTACGGGGCATCGTATATCGAATGGTATGCCGAAGAAGCCAAGCGTATTTACGGCGACATCATTCCGGGGCCGAGCGCCGATAAACGCATCTTGGTGACTAAAGAAGCCATCGGCGTGTGCGCCGCCATCACGCCGTGGAATTTCCCCAATGCCATGATTACTCGTAAAGCGGCGCCAGCGCTGGCCGCAGGCTGTAGCATCGTGGTGCGTCCAGCCTCTCAAACGCCGCTGTCGGCCTTGGCGATTGCTGAATTGGCCCACCGAGCGGGCATTCCGGCCGGCGTGTTTAACGTGTTGACCGGTAGCGCCACCCAGATTGGCCAAGTGTTGACCAAAGACGATAGGGTGAAAAAATTCAGCTTTACCGGCTCGACCGAAGTAGGCCGCAAGCTGATTGCCCAATGCGCCGATACGGTCAAGAAAGTGTCGATGGAGCTAGGCGGTAATGCGCCGTTTATTGTGTTTAATGATGCCGATGTGGATGAGGCCGTGGTGGGCGCGATTAACTGTAAGTTTCGCAACGCTGGCCAAACCTGCGTGTGCGCGAACCGCCTCTACGTTCAGTCCGGCATTTACGATGCCTTTGTGACCAAGCTAGCGGCGGCCGTGGCCGAATTGAAAATGGGCAACGGCCTGGATGCGGGCGTGGTTTTTGGTCCCGTCATTGACGCCAATGCGGTGGCAAAAGTGCAAGAACACATCGATGATGCCGTGAGTAAGGGTGCTGAGCTGGTGAGCGGCGGCCAAGTGGATGCGCTGGGGCAGCTGTTCTTCCAGCCTACCATCGTCAAGAACGTGACGCAGGACATGAAGGTGGCCAAGGAAGAAACCTTCGGGCCTTTAGCGCCGGTGTTTAAATTTGACACCGAAGACGAAGTCATTGGCTATGCCAACGACACTGAGTTTGGGCTGGCCTCATATTTCTATACCCGCGACATGGGCACCGTGGTGCGCGTCTCTGAAGCTTTGGAATACGGTATGGTGGCGGTGAATAGCGGTGTGCTGTCGAATGAGGCGGCGCCGTTTGGTGGGGTGAAACAGTCGGGCCTGGGCCGCGAAGGCTCGAAATATGGCATGGACGATTACCTAGAAATCAAATACGTGCTGCTGGCCGGCCTGTAGTTGGACGGTGTGAACAACAGCCTTAGCGAGTTCGTCATCGCTAAGGCTGTTTTTGTGTCTGTCGCGTGATTATTTGGGCGCTGTGTTCGGCGATGACAGAAATTACTAATAAATTAACAAATTCAATGAAAAGTACAATGTTAGTCGGGAAAGTTACATTTATCAAAACGCCGAAGCTGGTCATACTGATCTACATCTCCTAGCGAATGTTTAGGAACAGAGATTTAGAGGCCGATACGCACGGCATCGGTCGCCCTTATAAAAAATAATCAACAAGGCGAAGAAACATGAAAAATACAAACTTTCTATTAGAACGATTGCAAGAGATCTTGCCGCAAATTGCCGCTAACGCAGACAAAACCGAACAGCTGCGCCGCGTGCCGGATGAAAATATTGCCCTTTTAAAAGGCATTGGTTTACACAAGGCCTTCTTGCCTAAGCCTTATGGCGGCTACGAAATTTCCCTACCTGAATTTTCTGACTGCATCAGTGCCTTAGCCGGCGCGTGTGGCGGCACCGCTTGGGCGTTTAGCCTACTGTGTACCCACAACCATCAATTAGCCATGTTCTCCAAGCAATTGCAGGACGAAATTTGGGGCGAGAATCCCGACGCCACGGCCAGCAGCTCGATCGCACCGTTTAGCCAAATTGAAGAAGTTGAAGGCGGCATCCGCATCAGCGGCGAAATGGGTTGGAGCAGCGGCTGCGACCACGCCGACTGGGCCATTGTGGGCTGTAACCGCTTTAACGCCGCAGGCGAAAAAGTGTATTCGTTTGCCGTTTTACCACGCTCAGACTACGAAATCGTCGACAACTGGTATGCCATGGCGATGAAAGGTAGTGGCTCTAAGCAATTGAGCATCAAAGACGTTTTCGTGCCAGAACACCGTATTCAGGCCGCCAAAGACATGATGGAAGGTAAGTCGGCAGGCTTTGGCCTATACCCAGACAGTAAGGTGTTCTACACCCCTTATCGTCCTTACTTTGCCAGCGGTTTTGCCGCCATCGCCTTAGGCGTTGCTGAGCGCATGCTGGTGGCGTTTCAAGAGAAAACCAAAAACCGTGTGCGCGCCTATACCGGCGTGAACGTGGGTACGGCCACGCCGGCTTTGATGCGTTTAGCCGAATCAACCCATCAAGTAGGGGCGGCGCGTGCTTATTTGGAAAAAACCTTGCTCGACCATAAAGAACACGCCGAACGTAAAGAATATCCTAGCCGCGCAACTTTGGCCCATTGGCGTACCAATCAGGCTTATGCGGTAAAAATGTGTGTGGAAGCCGTTGATCGCTTGTTTAGCGCCTCGGGTGCCAGCGTGTGGATGGAAGGCAATGAGATTCAGCGTCTCTTCCGCGACGTGCACATCACCGGTGCGCATGCCTATACCGATTACGATGTGTGTGCCCAAATTTTGGGCCGAGAGCTGATGGGTCTAGAACCCGATCCAAGCATGGTTTAAATCCATTCTAAAAAATCAGCCAATATAGGCCAACGATAGGCTAAGCGTAGGACAGAGGAGAGCAGGATGACGACGTTTGACAGTAAATCATTTCGTCGTGCCTTGGGTAATTTCGCCACCGGTGTGACGGTGGTGACGGCCCAAGACAGCGACGGCAATAAAGTGGGCGTAACCGCCAACAGTTTTAATTCAGTATCGCTAGAGCCAGCCTTGGTGCTGTGGTGTATCGACAAACGCTCTAGCAGCCAGGCCGTGTTTGACCGCGCCAGCCATTTTGCGGTGAATATCTTGGCGGGGGATCAAATCGCCTTGTCGAATAATTTTGCCCGACCTAAGGACGATAAGTTTGCCGACATCAGCCATCAAGAAGGGGCGGGTGGCTGTTTGTTGCTAGACGATTGCGCCGCCCACTTTGAGTGTGAGCTGTATCAGCAAATCGATGCCGGCGACCATGTGATCCTCATCGGTAAAGTGGTGGCCTTTAGCGACTTTGGCCGCGCGCCGCTACTGTACCATCAAGGCGCCTACTCGGCCGTTTTGCCGCACCCCAGCCTACAGCGTAAGCGTGACGCGCAGCCAGCCGATCAAACCACGTCGGGCAAGCTGTTTCACAATATGCATTACTTGTTGACTCAGGCCGTGCGCGCCTACCAAAACGATTACTATCCTAAGCAGTTAGCGTCAGGCTTACGCACCAGCGAGGCGCGGATGCTGCTGGTGTTGGATGGCGGCCACGCCAACTGCAAGGTGGGCATGCTGAAAGAAGTGGCGATGCCGATGCGCGAAATCGAGCAGGCGGTGGAGATTCTGAAGCGTAAGGGCTTGATTCAAGAAGACAGCGAATCCTTACAGCTGACCGATCTGGGCCACGAGCAAGCGGGGCAGCTGTATGCCATCGCAGAAGAGCATCAAGATCAGGTGTTTGCGCGTTATCAGCCAGAACAGGTGGCCTTATTCAAAACCATGTTAAAAGACATGATTGGTTAAGGTTTAGGGTTAGACCAGGGTTATTCATCCGTGAATGGCCCTTTTTTTGTGCCGACAAGGTGTGTTGCATGACTCATTCTCTTCGAGCCCGCTCTGGGCTCATCATTATTTTGGCCAGCCTGGTGGCGTTTGGCCCTTTATCCATCGACATGTATTTACCCAGCTTACCCGACATCGCTCAGGATTTAGGGGCAGCGGCAGAGCACATTAAGCGCACCATCACCGTTTTTTTGATTGGTTTTAGTGTGGGCATGCTGCTGTACGGGCCGTTGTCCGACCGTTTCGGGCGGCGGCAGCTGCTGTTGGGCGGCATCGCCGCATATTTGGCCGCGACGGCGGGCTGTATGTGGGCTTTTAGCGCCGATCAGCTGTTGGGCTGGCGGCTGTTGCAGGCCTTAGGCGGCGCCAGCGCTTCGGTGTTAGCCCGTGCGGTTGTGCGCGACGTCTACCCCATGAGTGAGGCGGCTAAAATTCTGTCGCTGATGCACATCATCACCATGGTGGCGACGATTGCGGCGCCGGTGCTGGGCAGCTTATTGGTGCTGTGGTTGGGCTGGCGCGCCATTTTTGGCTTTTTATTCGCCTTCGCCCTGCTGTGCTGGCTACTGGTGTGGTTTAAAGTCCCGGAAACCTTGGCGCCTGAACGGCGGCTGACCTCGCTTAAGCAGGTGTTCATGGCCTATTACCACATCGCGACCGATCGGCGCGGCCTCAGTTATATTGTGTGTATGGGCATGTCGTTTGCCGCCATGTTTGTCTACATCACGGCGTCACCGTTTGTGTACATCGACTATTTTGGGATGACGCCGCAGCAATATGCTTTGCTGTTTGGCCTGAATATTTTTGGCATCATGGCGATGACGTTTGTGAACGCGGCCGTGGTCGGACGAGTGGGCGCTCAGAAGATGATTCAGTTTGGCGCCAGCATGGTGTTGTTTGCGGGGCTGGCCTTAGGACTGTTGGGCTACAGTGGCTGGGGCGGACTATGGGGCATCGTGGTGGGATTATGGCTATTGGTGGCCATGACGGGCACCCTCAGCGCTAACTGCATTGCCCAGCTGATGGGCTTGTTTCCACAGCAGGCGGGGGCAGCTGCTGGCCTAGCCGTGGCCACTCAGTTTGGCCTAGGCGCTTTATTTAGCTTGATGGTCAGCCAGTTTGTGGCCGTGGATCCTCAGCCCATGGTGGGCATGATTGCGGTGGCGAGCGTGCTGTGTTTTGGTGCCATGCGGCTCACGCGCCGACCAGAGGCCGACAGCGTGAGCTAAGCGGGGGCGCTAGCCG
>JAGNTR010000069.1 GCA_017987415.1 Neisseriaceae bacterium | reverse complement strand
TTCGTCTTTACCCATGGATAGAGAGTCTGTTTTTTGGCTTAACGTCTTGGAAATTCCAGCCAAAGCCACGCAGCTAGCGGGTGAGAATCAGCTTCAAATGGCGTTTCGCACGCGGATTAAATTGTTCTATCGCCCCGTGGGTTTAGTGGGGCATGCCAATGATGCGGCCAAAGCGCTGCAATGGCAACGACAAGGTCAAAAACTCGCAGCAGTCAATCCCACGCCTTATTACGTGAATCTGGTCTCTTTGACGATGAATGGCAAGGTCGTTGATGGCGATATGGTTGAGCCCTACGGTTCTCGATTATTTAATGCGCCTGGGAGACAAGGCCATCAATTGTCGGTTAGCTTTGTGGATGATTATGGTGCGATCAATCAATTTGAAACAATTATTAAATAATTGTTAATAGTGATTTAAATAATATTTATTTAAACGAGTGTGATTCGAGGGCTGAAGCATGTCAAAGTGCATGAAACAAAAATCTATTTGGCAGGTGTCTTTTTTGACGGCAAGCATTTTATTGATGTTTGCTCAAGAGTCTGCCAGAGCGGAGGAGCGTGTCCAAACAGAGGATGAACGCGGCCAGTACCGTGAGTTCGACGCTTCATTTTTGAATGTTAAGCATCATGAGTCTGTTGATTTAAGCCGATTTGCCACCGGCTCTGCGGCGGTAGCAGGGGTCCATAAAACGGCACTGTATGTGAATGAGCAGTGGATCAGTAACGGTGATATTGAGTTTAAAACGGCTGAAGACAACACCGTTTATCCTTGTTTAACCCCAGAGCTGATTAAGCTCGTTGCGTTTGACCATGTGCGTTTAGCCGAAAGCGGCATAAGCGTACCCAGCGAAGCCGATCAGTGCGGCAGCTTCATGGGCAGCATCCCAGAGGCCAAAATTGAATATGACAGTAACGAGCAGCGCTTAGACATCATCATTCCGCAAATTTACATGCAAAAAACGCCGCGGGGCAGCGTCAGCCCTGAGCTGTGGGATGCCGGTATTCCGGCGGTCATGATTGGCTATAACGTGAATGGCTATCATCGTGAGTCAGGGGGTAAGAACTATGATTCCCTCTATGCCGGCTTGAATATGGGCCTAAACATTGGCGGTGGTTGGTATCTGCGCCACGATGGTTCATTTAACCGCGACAACGGCGTCAATCGCTACACCAGCATCAACAGCTATGTGCAAAAAGACATTCCTAAGCTCGGCGCGCGCGTTTTGGTCGGACGCTCAAACACCACGGGCCAGCTTTTTGATACCTTGCCTTTTACTGGGGTACAGCTAGCGACAGATGAGCGCATGCTGCCTGAGTCACAGCGTGGCTATGCACCAGAAATCCGCGGCATTGCGCGCACCACGGCGCGCGTGATCGTGCGCCAAAGCAGCCAAGTGATCTATGAAACCACGGTGATGGCAGGTGAGTTTTTAATTAATGATTTATACCCCACGGGCTATGGTGGCGACCTTGACGTGACGGTACAAGAGTCTGATGGCGCGGAACAGAATTTTAAAGTGCCGTATGCGTCGATTGCCCAGCAGCTGCGCCCTGGGGTGTCTCGCTATGCAATCACCGCGGGTGAGCTGCGCATTGATTCGCTACGTAAACAGGCCGATCTGTATCAGCTCACTTATCACCGTGGTCTCACCAATGCGCTGACGGGCTATACCGGCGTACAGGCCAGCCAAGACTATTACGCTCTACAGTTAGGCGCCGCGGTGGGCACGCCCATAGGTTCAATCGCGTTTGACGTGACTCAATCGCATGCACGTCTATTTGGTTCAGGGCTTAAAAGCCGTAGCGAAACCCATACTGGGCAAAGCTATCAGCTGAGTTACAGCAAGTTAATCAGTGAAACCAACAGCAATATTTCCTTGGCCGCTTATCGATTTTCTTCGCGCGGTTTTATGGATTTGATGACGGCTTTGCAAACGCAAGAGGCTATGGATAAAGGCTTGTCGTCGCAATCAGTGTGGCGGGCGAAAAATCGTCTGACCTTAACGGCAGGACAAGGTTTACCAGGCAACTGGGGCCAGCTGTATGCCAGTGGCTCGATACAAAGCTATTGGCATCAAGAAGGCTCGGAAAAGCAATTCCAGCTTGGCTACAGCAACCATTACAAGACCTTCTCCTATGGCGTTAACGTCAGCCGTAGTTTTTCGCGCGAGCATGCTGCCCAAACCAGCGTGTTGGCCAGCCTCAGTATTCCATTAGGGCGCCGAGATCAGGTGCGTACGCCGCAGCTGCGTTTGAATTTGTCGCATGATGATTCAGGCCGATATGGACAACAGGCGACGGTTTCGGGTGCCGCAGGCGCACATAACCAGTACAGCTACGCCGTGTCGGGCATAAACACCAACCGTGGCAGCAGCAGTGGTTCGGTCAGCGGCAACTACCGTACCGGTGGCACGTCATTGAACGCATCGTACAGCACGGGCAGCGGCTACCGCAGTGCTTCTGTTGGGATGACGGGGATGGTGGTGGGCCATGTAAACAGCGTGACGTTTAGCCCTTATAACGCAGACACCATTGCCATTGTGGAAGCCAAGGGGGCCAAAGGCGCTCGGGTTTCGGCATATCCTGGGGTGCAGATTGACTCGCGCGGCTACGCCATTGTGCCCAACTTAAACCCTTATCAGATGAACGACATTCATCTTGATCCGAGCGGCGCTGATACGGACGTCGAGTTGGAAAGCACGAGCCAAAAAGTAGCGCCTTATTTTGGCGCAGTAGTGAAGCTTAAGTATGACGTGAAGCAAGGCTTCCCAGTGTTGATTAATGCGACTTATCGAGACCAACCCGTACCGTTTGGCGCCAGCATTTTCGACGCGCACAACCAGGCCGTTGGCTATGTAGGTCAAGGCGGGCAGCTATACGCCCGTGTGAATGAGGCCGAAGGGCTGCTCACGGTTAAATGGGGTGAGGCAGAAGGCAGTCAGTGCGTGTTGGCCTATGCGCTAGATCAGGCTGAGACCAAACTTAAAACCAGAGCCATGACGCAACTTGAGGCCCTCTGTCAGTAAGGGTTGCCGTGCTCGGCGGCCGACGCTGACCGACCACATAGGCCAAGCGTGTTTAAGCGAACAGTAAGCATATTAAGGTGGAGTATCTGAATCATGATAAATAGTATGAAAAGAACCGGTGGCCTACTCACCGTATGGTTGAATAAATACCTCTTGGTGGCTGCCACGATGCTGCTGCTAGGGATGCCGTGGGCGGCGCAAGCTCGATGTTCCTCGGACTATCCTGGTCAAGGGGCAGTGGTTTATAACATTGAAGGGTTTGACCCCGGGCAACTGAATCCAAACGTGGCCACAGGAACGGTTTTGTTTACTAAAATCGTCCCCGTTGTTTCTGGTCGGGTATACCGGATAACGTGTAACAGCAATATTGGAGACGTGTTGTATCGAGGCGTAACCACTACCGGAACCTATAAAACGTATACAACGGGTATTCCGGGCATTGGCATTCGTTTTAAATTTCATGGTGCCCATAAGGATGACTATTGGCCCCAACAGGATCTGTTTACCGTTACGACAACTGCTTTAGCCCAACAGGTTAATATTGTCGTCGAGTTAGTGAA
This sequence comes from Neisseriaceae bacterium, assembly GCA_017987415.1. Classification (GTDB taxonomy): domain Bacteria; phylum Pseudomonadota; class Gammaproteobacteria; order Burkholderiales; family Neisseriaceae; genus JAGNPU01. Next base: position 9,187 of record JAGNTR010000069.1, on the reverse strand, counting down.
GACGGGCCCAATTAAAACGGGGGGGATGATACAAGGTGAAGTGGCTGAGTGGTTTGTTCCTGCGCATGGATTTCAATTTGGCTCTCTTCGATTTGAACAAGCCGTGATCATTGATCCAACACGACCAACCTGCACTGTGGCCACGCCTGATGTGGATGTGCCTATGGGAACGGTCAGCATTAATGAATTTAACGGGATTAATTCGTTCTCAGCTGCGCAGCCGTTTGAGCTGGGATTAGACTGCGCTGGTGGGGAGGCGGGCATCACCACCAGTGTTTATACGGTGTTAACCGATAAGCACAACGCTGCCAATCGAACCAATAGATTGACGTTAAGCCCAGAATCCACCGCTAAGGGCGTGGGCATTCAGGTACTCAATAAAGCACAGCCTGTGTCATACGGGCCGGCCTCCAGCACCATTGGCACGGCGAATCAGTGGTTGGCCGGTACGACCGGTAATGGTCGCTTTACCATTCCCTTGACGGCACGCTACATCCAAACAGAGGCACAGATTACCGGCGGTTCTGCCAACGGCGCGGCCATCTTCACGATGGGTTATAAATAATGCTTGGGCCGAGAATGGCCAGCGTTGCGGCAGGGCTATTGCTGACGTTAGGCCTAGGTTTTTGGAGTAGCCAGGCTGTGGCCAGCATTGTGCTGGGCAGCACCCGCATTATTTATCTGTCGGATGCCAGCGTGGTCAGCGTGAAGCTGACTAATGTGGGTGAGCGCCCCACACTCATCCAAACGTGGATGGATGATGGTGATGCCGATGCGATTCCTGACTACGTTAAGGTGCCCTTTATTCTGACGCCACCCATCGTGAAAATAGGGGGGCAGAAAAGCCAGGTGTTGAAGTTGCGTTATATCGGCTCAGGCTTACCGCAGGATAGGGAGTCCGTCTTTTGGTTGAATGTGCTGGAGGTGCCCCTTAAGGCCGAAGCGAATCGTTTGCAAATAGTGCTACGGATTCGGATTAAAATTTTTTATCGCCCAGTCGGACTGACAAATCGCCCGCATGAGGCGGCTCAGGCGCTGGTGTGGCAGGTCGTCAATGGCGGCCTTCAGGTCAGTAATCCAACGCCCTATCATGTTTCTTTGGCCCGATTCAAGATTAATGGCCGTGAGATGGAGGGTGAAATGGTGGCGCCTTACGCCACGCATTCGTTTGAGGTGCCAGCTCAGGTAGGGGATGAAGTAGTGGGGGTGTTTGTGAATGACTTGGGTATTTTGGATGAGTTTAATGCGCTCTTGCAGCAATAAAGAGGCCTTATCTTAATGAGGGATCTAGCGGCTTCATAATGGTTCGCCCAGTGAATCACAGGATTATCTGGTGCGGGCAATGAGCCATATTAATGTATCAAAGGGCGACCCATAGACTCTAAATAGATTACCGATTAACCGGTCGCTGAATGAATCAACTAATTTAAAGAACAATACAATGAGAAAAATTATTAATATTATTGATGGCAGGAATGCTTTGATGGCTTTATGCGAAGACGGCAGCCTGTGGCAGTTAGTCTACGGTACGTCTAAATGGAATCGTCTGGTGACCATCCCAGAGAAACCGACTCAGCTAAAAGAGCTGCGTAAAATTTTACCTGATCGGCTTGTCGACAGGATTCAGGAGTACGGTATTAACAGCATTCATGAATTAACCAGCTTAACTAAAGAAGAAATGTTGAGCATCCCTGGTGTGGGTTCCAAAACCTTTTTTGAAATGGAAATGAGGTTGAATGAAGTGGACATTTTCTTTAAGGAGTATTGAGATTGAAGGCTGTGGCTTAGTGAAGCTAGGGCTGTTTGTATAGGCATAAAAATCAGGTCGCCGACGTTTCTTTTGGGCGACCTGATTTTTAATGCTTTAGCTTCATGGATTTAAGTATTGGGGTTTTTGTATTTTTTAAAAAAGGTTTCACCACACATGCGCTTGGTGAACTCATGGCTAGACGTTGCTACAGATAAAGGCTTGTCTTTAGCGGCGTAAATAAAGTGTTGGGTGACGTTGCCTGCCGCATCGGGTGCCGTGGGTTTGCCATTTTCTAGTCGATTGACGTCGTAATTGACGCAATAACCGATGATGCTGCCCGATTTTTTGCTTTTTACCGGCATTACCTGGTTGTATTTAAAGCGATAGTTTTGATTGTTTTGGGTGAGCTCTTGTTCCATTTTTGCATTGGCCGCAAACGGTCTGGAAAGTCGATCAATGGCTGCCGGATATTCGGCCTCGATTTTTTTGCTGACGAACTGTTTATCGGCGGCGGTGGCTGTGCCGTAGCTGACGCCTTGCTGCGTCATTTGAATGCTGTAGGCTTCCCACTCTTCTGATTCTTGTACAAACGGCATGGCTTTATTGAGCAGGTTGGCAAACTGATCGAAGGCGCCGCCAGTTGAGCTACAGCCGGTGATTAAAAGTGTAGTGAGTAGCGTTGCAGGTACGAGGCGTAAATTCATACGGGCTCCTATTAATGAAAGTGGGTGGCATCAGCATGCCGTTGAGGGGGCTAGCGGTCATATCATACGCTGTAATAGAGTGGTTAACCTAATCATCTTCGCCTTATTTTGCCTGTTTTTTGTGGTGACAAGAAGAAAAGTTTGGTGTTTGGCTGCATGAATGTTGCATGATGTCATTTCTATTTATTATATTATAAAAAAGCCTGCTCTCTCAGCATGTCAGTTCATTATTTGATGCTAGACTGATTCTGAATCAATAAAAGAAGCGTCAAGACAAAGACGCTATTTTTATGTCGATTGCGTTCAATAGACCGCCTTGGGGTGGATGAGCACAACGTTTATTTAGGAGATCAGATAATGGGCGTAAGAAAAACCTATATGGCCATGGCCATCATGAGCATGGGTATGACGGGGCAGTCGGCTTGGGCGCAAACGTTTAGCCAGACGGTGAATTTAGAAGTAGAAAATGTCGTGGCGGGGGATCGCATTCACACTGCCGATTCAATCGGTTTGGATTCTGGGCGCGGTACTCAAGCCTTGGATTTGGGTACGGGCGCGCTCACCATAGAGCTGACGCCGAGCAACCTCAATGCGGCCGCCTTGGGCGTGAAGCTACAGAATAATGCCGTTCATCATTTAGGTAGCGGCTCGTCGATCACGGTCGACATGAGCCAAGGCACGAAAAAAGCCGAAGGCATTGTCTTAGAGAACGAGGCGCAGATGAAGGCCGAACGCCTTACCTTAGAGGTGAAGGCGGGCAAGTCAGCAGCCCATGGCATCAAGGCCAATAAAAAAAGCACGGTTGATTTGGGCTCGGGCTCAGAGATCCGAGTGCAAGGCAGCAATAGCCAAAATTCCGGCATCAATATGAGTGGTGCGGACACAGAGTTTAAGGCCGATCGGCTGAAGCTAGTGGTCAGTGAGCAGGGTAGCGGTTTGGTGGTCAGTGGCGATAATTTTAAGGTTGATTTGGGCAAGGGCAGCCAGATTGAGTCTGTCCTTGGCGCAATCCATTTAAGAAGCAGTACGGTTGGGCAGTTTCAGGCCGATGGCCTCAGCCTGACGACGCACGCAAACCTAGCTTCCGGCCTAAACATGAACGTAGGCGATATTACCGCCGACTTAGGTAGCAATAGTCGCGTGGTGACGACCGGCAACTATGCTGATGCGATTGTGATTGCCAGTGATCACGATTCAAGCCTGACGGCGAAGTCTTTAAGCATTCACACCAGCGGCAATCAAGCCCATGGCCTGAATGCGCAAAATGGCGTGGCGCATCTGTATGATGCCCAAATTGTGGCGGAAAAGGGCAATGGTGTGGTGGCCCAAAGCTTTATGCCGGGTAGTGAAGCAGTGATTTACCTGCATGGCGGCAGCATTCAGTCAGGCGGTGACAGCGCGGTCTATGCGCAACATGACAAGGCGACCATCCATTTGGATCAGACCTTGATCAAGGTGGATCGTTACGGTGCATTAGACTATGGTTTGTGGGCGCTAGGGGGCGGCACCATCAATATGCACAACGCCCGTCTAGAGGCTGCTGCGGGTGGTTTGGGGATTAAGGTCAACAGTGGCTCTAGAGTGAATTTGAGTGGGCGTAATGAGATTGAAACCCAAGGCGTGGCTATGGACAGCACTGGGAAGGACGCTTTAATTAACGCCCGTGGCGTACTGATAGTAGCAGGCGACATCATGGCCAGCAAACAAGGTGCGGTGACGATTGTGGCCGACGCTGGCTCTGAGTTTCGCGGTGGTTTTTTACAGGGTGCTGAAGGCCGCTTAGATTTCAGTGGTCAACACAGCCGTTGGGACATGACCAAGGATTCCGTTGTCAATGCGCTACAGCTAAAAGACAGCCAGGTCAGCTTTGCTACGCCTGTCGAGCAAGGCTTTGGCACGTTGTCTGTAGCCAAGCTGGATGGCAACGGCCAGTTTAATCTGCGCGTGGCGATCGCCGCAGGCGAAGGCGATCGGCTCAATGTCACCGAATCTTCTGCCGGCGAGCATCAAGTCAGCGTGGTGAACCAGGGTAGTGCTCAGACCACGGGCGATGAGGTAGTGACCCTGATCACCACGCCAGACGGCGAGGCTCAATTTCAGTTAAATAATGACGTGGAGCTAGGGGGCTATGTGTACCGCCTGCGCCAAGACGAGAATCAAACTGACTGGTCGTTGGCGGCAGAACAACCCGAGGTGACCACCACCGCCGAAGCCGCGGCCAATGCTTTGGTGGCGGCTTATCTGGCCAACTTTGCTGAAAACCAAAGCCTGTTAAAACGCATGGGTGATCTACGTTCTGGCGCGCCCACGCAAGATGTTTGGGCCCGCGTCTACGGCGGTAATATGAATGCCTTTGGTTCGGGCCTGCTGCGTGGTTTTGATATGGATTATAAAGGCCTACAGTTTGGTTTAGACCGCCAAGTCTTACACACTGAAGAAGGTCGGCTCTATGTGGGTGGGGCGCTGGGCCTATTGGATTCAGACCAAAACTACCGCCGTGGTTCAGGCTCCTTAAAAAGCTACAGCGCCGCGCTGTATGGGACTTATTTGACCGATCAGCATTTTTACACCGACGTGATGTTGAAATACGCCCGCATGAAAGATAAGTTTGACGTGCAGGATAGCGCCGATCAGCGTGTAGAGGGGCGAGAGCATGCGAATGGGGTGTCCTTGTCGGCAGAGGTCGGCCAACGATTTGCTTTGGGGCAGACTGATGATCAGCTGTATTGGACGCCTCAGGCCCAGCTCACGCTATCGCGCCTTGGCGGCATGACTCATCGTGGCTCAAACGGTTTAAACGTCAGCGTAGACAGCCGCCATTCGGTATTGGCCCGTGTGGGCACCGAAATTGGCTATCAGTTTAAAGAAGTCGCTCATCCCACCAGCGTATACGCCAAAGCGTCGTTTTTACGTGAGTTTTCCAGCAATGCTGAATACACCTTAAACGACAGCCGTGAAAGCCATTCGTTTAAAGGTAATTGGTGGCAGTTGGGCGTGGGCGTGACCAGCCAAATCAAACAGCAACACCATGTCTACGTTGATTTTGAGCTGAATCATGGCCAGCGGTTTAATCAGCGTCAGCTCAATGCCGGCTATCGCTATGCCTTTTAAGGCCGATTGAGGTTGTAAAGCTTAAGCCTGCGCCGATGAGCGCAGGTTTTTTTATGAGGCTGTGGGCGTAACCGGTCTGGTACGCTTGGCTTTCGAGCGCTGTTTTATCTTCTGGCGGTGGTCTGCTTGGGCAAATAAATAATAGCTCCACATGATGAGGATGAAGGCGTGTTCTTGATTGAGGTTATTGAGCTCATCGCCGTGTAAGACCAGGTTGCGGCTGAGAGTGAGGCGTTGGTTACCGCCCAAGGTTTTAAACTCGCTATAGGCGCCCAGCCGAGTGATCCATTGGGTTTCGGGGTGGGCATTAGCGACGTCAATTTTTAACTTTAAGCCGATTATTTTACGCGGCTTCTTGCCCTGCTGTTTGGCAAACAGCAGGCCCCAGCGGCGATAAATCTTGCCTTCATACAGCAGTAAATCTGTGATTAAACCTTCGATTTGCCCATACAGTAAGCAAATGCTGCCCGCGAAATACTGCTGTCGATACAGCGCCAAAACTTCTTTAAAAATCGGCTGCCGCTTCGGGTCACAAAAGGCGCAGCCTTCAACCAGGCGCATGAATAAATCCTGAAAAGGCGTGTAACTGGCAAACTCCAGTAAATGCATTTCATGCGGCTTGGTGGCAATGTACTGCTGTACCGTGGCCTCAAACAGGCTGTCGGTGATGAGCTCAGACTGAGTGTCTTGCAGGTGCTGGGTAAATTCTAGCAGCTTGGCCGGCTTGGCTTCCAGCATCTGTAAACGGTTTTGGATGCCGGTAATGATGCTGATGATGTCGGGCGAATCATGCTCCAAGTCTTTTAAAATAGACTGGAGTTTTTCAAAATTGATCTGCTTGTCCATGTGTAAGGGTCTTAGTGAATAGGGTGTGTCTGTGTGAAGGCCAGCCCAGTATGTTTAGCGTCGGAAATTGGGGCTTTAAGGATAGACCATGATTGTATCATATTATGGAAAAGACTTTGATGCAGCGCGCTAAGTTGGCCTGAGCGGAGGGGCCATAGGTGCTGGCCCCTCAAGCCTTCCGTTCCGCTGTTTCTTAGTGGGTGCAAAACAGGGTTTGCCATTCGGGCTTGAGAGCCAAGTCTTGCGGTGTGCCCTGAGCAATGATGGTGCCTTGATCCATGATGAGCACCCAGTCCGCCAGCTCGGCCAAAGCGGCATCATGGGTGACGACAAGGGTGGTGCGCCGTTGCTTGAGTTGAGCCAAAGTCCGCTGGACGTGACGGCTGCTGAGGGCGTCCAAACTGGCGGTTGGCTCATCTAACAGCAAAATAGGGGCCGAGCTCAAGAATGCTCGGGCTAGGCACAATCGCTGTCGCTCACCGCCGGATAAGGCAGACCCAGCAGAGCCGACTGGAGTCTGTAATTGCGGTGCCGATAGGGGCCAAGCGGCGGCGGCTAAGGCGGCTAATAAATGCGTCGTGGGGGCTTCGGGGGCCGCCATGCGTAGGTTCCATTCGACGGTGCCTGGAAACACACCATTTTGTTGAAACACAAAATGCCGGCTTTGGCTGAGGCTGGACTCACTCAATAACTGGATGTTTGTGCCACCGTAGTCAATGGTGCCGGTAGTGGGGTCCATCAGTCGACCTAAAAGAGACAGCAGCGTGCTTTTTCCTGAACCCGAGGCACCCACGATCGCGACGAGTGCGCCACTTTTGACCTTAAAATGGATGTCTTGCAACAGCGGTGTGCCTTGTTCCGTCTGATGGTTGAGCTGGGTGACGGTGAGGTCGTGAGTGGGCGGCAGTGCGCTGTGATCGGGGCTAGGCAAGGGCGGCAAGGTGAAGACGGCGCTGAGGGTTGAAACAGCCTGTTTCGATTGACGTAGCGCTTGCCCTAGGTGGCTCAGCTGGCTAAGCGGCTCAATAAAGCGAACCAATAACACCCCAGTGGCCACGAGTAAGCCTAGGCTGATGAGGTGCTGCTGCGTGGCCCAAACGCCCAGCCACAGTAAGGCCACCCAAATACCCTGAACGTATAGTCCAACGCCTAAACTATCCGGTAACCCTTGGATCAGTAGCCGTTTGGTTTGCTGATGTAGCTGGCTTAAGGCGTGATTCAGCCGTTCCGAGGCCTGATTGTTGCGGCCGCTGCTGCGTAGGAGTGCCTGCTGGGCCGAAAAATGGCTGATCTGCGTGGCGACCTGCTGCTCGGCTTGGTGCCTTAAGCTTTCCAGCCTATGGCTGCGGTGATTAATTTTTTGGAGCAGCCAAACCAACCCAAGGGCGGCGAAGCCGAGCAAGGCGGCTAAGCGCGCATCAACCAGCGCTAGGCCGACAATAACGGTCGCCGGCGTGACCAGCGCACGGATAACGGGCCCAATTAAATGAGCGGGCACGCCCATGCTGTACATCACTTGATGGCGCAGTAAATGTTCAGGCCTGGCCCGTTGATGGAGCTGGTGTGGGGACACTTTGGGTAGGTGTTGGATCAGTTGGCGGATCAGGCCGCCTGCGAGGCCACCGCCGCAGGCGAAGCCGTTTACCAAGGCCCAATAAAAAACCAAGGCTTGGATGAGGGTAAGCAATACCAAGGCTTGGGCCCAATAAAGTAGGGCCGCAGTATCCTGAGCCATCCAAGCCATGATGAGCGGCAGCAAGACGAGGCTGCATAAACCATCCATGATGGCGGCAAACGTGGCCCACAGAATCATGCGGCGCAGCAGCGGTCGGCAGTCTGAGGGTAATGCTTGGAGTCGGGTGAGCAGCGCTTTCATACAGCATCCTCGGAGGGTTCTTGTTGTTCTTGCCATAATTTAAAGTACAGGCCTTTGTGCGCCAGTAAGTCTTGATGGCGGCCTTGTTCAATGAGGCGTCCTTGGTCTAAGACTAAAATATGGTCGGCATGGCAAACCTCTTGCAGTCTGTGGCTGCTGATCAGGACGGTTTTGTCTTGGAATCTTTGCCGCATCTTGTGGTGTAGCCAGTGTGCGGTTTGAGCGTCTAGTGCGCTGGTGGGCTCATCTAGCAGCACAATCGGCGCAGTACTTAAAAATAGACGGGCCAAGGCCAAGCGTTGGCGCTCACCGCCCGATAGGATGACGTCTTGGTTGGCAATACTTTGATAGCCATTGGGCCATGCGCTAATCGTGGCGTCTAGACGGGCATCTTGCGCCGCGTGTTGAATGTCGGCAGGAGTGGCATTGGGGGCTAGTAGGGCAATATTGTCGGCCATGGATAGGTCTAAGGCCGCTGCCTGCTGTAGCGCAATAGCGATGGTTTGGTGGCGCACAGAGGTGGGCAGATCGGCTAAGACCACGCCTCCCAGAGTGATCTGGCCGCAGCTTGGGTCCATAAAACGCGCCAGCAGATGAAGTAAGGTGGTTTTGCCGCAGCCTGAAGGCCCAACTAGGGCGGTAAAGCGACCGGGTGCGAGACTAAAGTTAACGTCGGCCAAGATTTGGTTTGAACGGTGATCAAAGCTGAGGTGTTGTACTTGAATTGAGGCGTCTCTGGGGCGCCGGGGCGATTGTCCTTCGGCTAAGGCAGGTTGTGCGAGCAGCGCCTCGATGCGATCGGCCGCCGCCTGAGCGTGGGCTAAGGCATCGCCACTGTGGCCCATGGTGTGAATGGGGGCTGCCATGGCGCGCAATAAAAGGACGAAGGCACAAAAAACC